>JAZTZK010000245.1:0-4199 GCA_045637485.1 Clostridia bacterium | reverse complement strand
GGGCCGTCTCCTCGCCGCAGACGAACGCGCCCGCGCCCAGGCGCAGGTGGCAGTCGAAGCTGAAGTCGGTGCCGAGAATGTTCGGTCCAAGCAGGCCCAGCTCCCGGGCCTGGCGGATGGCGATGCGCAGCCGGTTCACGGCGATGGGATACTCCGCGCGCACGTAGAAATAGCCGTTCTGGGCGCCGATGGCGTAGCCGGCAATCATCATGCCCTCGATGACGGCCAGCGGGTTGCCCTCGAGGATCGAGCGGTCCATGAACGCGCCGGGGTCGCCCTCGTCGCCGTTGCAGACCACGTACTTCTCATCGCCCTCGGAATTGTAGGCGAACTGCCACTTGCGCCCCGAGGGGAAGCCCGCGCCGCCGCGGCCCCTCAGCCCGGAGGCCAGCACCTCGTCGATGACCTGCTGGCGGCTCATGGACAGCGCCCGCTTCAGGCCCTGGAACGCGCCGAAGCCCAGGGCTTCGTCGATGTCCTCGGGGTTTATGACGCCGCAGCCGTGCAGCGCCACGCGCCGCTGCTTTTTATAGAAATTGATATCGTCCTGCTTGGAGACCTTCTCGCCGGTGGCGGGCTCCTCGTACAGCAGGCGATCCACCACCTGGCCGTGGATGATGTCGGAGTCGACGATCTCCTCCACGTCCTCGATCTGCACCAGGCGATACAGCGTATCCTCGGGGTAGATCTTCACGAAGGGGCCCTGGGAGCAGAAGCCGAAGCAGCCCACCTGATTCACAGTGGCCTTGTCGCTGGCGCCCTTGCGCTCCAGCACCTCGATGAAGCGCTGGCGGATCTCGGCAGAGTTGTTGGACAGGCAGCCCGTGCCGCCGCAGAGCACGATGTGGCGCTTGCCGTCCGCGCCGGCCAGCTTGTCCTCGAAGCAGGCGGTACAGGCAGCGATGCGCGCGTTCAGATTCTCAACAGTATGGATCATGCGGTGACGCCTCCCTTTTCCTTCTCAGCGATAAGGTACTGCTGGGCGATGACCTCCCGGACCTGACTGACGGTCATCTTGGGATACACCTTGCCGTTGATGCTCACCGCCGGCGCGATGCCGCAGGCGCCGATGCACCTGAGGGCGTCCAGCGTGAACATGCCGTCCTCGGTGGTCTGTCCCGGCTGAATCTTCAGCTCCTCCTGGAACTTGTCGATCACCTGCTGCGCACCCTTGACGTAGCAGGCCGTGCCCAGGCAGCAGCCCACCACGAACTTGCCCTTGGGCTCCAGCGAGAAGAACGAGTAGAACGTGACAACGCCGTAGATCTCCGCCACCGATATGCCGGTCTCCTGAGACACGATTTCCTGAACGTCCAGGGGAATATAGCCGTATTCGTTCTGGATATCGCTGAGGATCATCATCAGCGGCGTTTTTTCATCCCTGTAGCGGCCGCAGATCTCGCGGATCTTTGCCACCGCCTCAGCCTTCAAAGCACCCATGCGTCATTACCTCCGATCTGTTTTATGCGCCATCAATCGTCGGTCAACAGGTTAGCCCAATATAATCAATAGCGCATCATTATTGATATTATATCATAAATCACCGTGAATACAAGGGATATAATTAAGAAATCCGTGCATCCACCGTAAACAATCGGAAAATCCGCGAATCGTCCCGGTCAAACCCGCTTTTTTATGTGGACGGAATCGGCCGGATTGTGCTATAATCCTACCAGTATAAACGAACGGCGGTGACGCCCGCGAAGGAGATACGGCTATGAACGACTACAACGAAATCGGCGCCCGGCTGCGGGAGCTGCGGGAGGTCAGCGACTACACCATCGAAGAGCTGGCGGCGGAGCTGCGCCTCAGCCCTGAGGTGTACGCCTCCTACGAGGAAAACGGCAAGGACGTGCCCATCAGCGTGATCTACGAGATCGCCAACAAGTTCAAGGTGGATTTCACCGAGATCGTCACCGGCCAGAGCGCCAAGCTGGAAACCTACCACCTAATCCGCAGGGGCGGCGGCAAGGTCATCAACCGCAACCCGGAATACCACTTCGAGGACCTGGCCTACCGCTACGCCAACAAGGTGATGCAGCCCCTGCTGGTGACCCTGGAGCCTACGGACGCCGTGGCCAAGCTGATCAGCCACACCGGCCAGGAGTTCAACCTGGTCCTGGAGGGCGTGGTGATCGTCACGCTGGGCGACAGGGAATTCACGATGAACCCCGGCGATTCCATCTACTTCAACCCCACCATTCCCCACGGCCAGCGCTGCGGCGGCGACGTCAAGGCGCGGTTCCTTACAGTTATCGCCGAATAACCCGTAGCGGCGGCAACCTGCCGCCACTGTGACGCGTGATTGGCGCCGTTGCAGGCGTTATGCCACAGGGTCTGTATTAAAAAAGGAGCATGGTTACATTGAATTACCTTCTGAACAAATTTCTTCCCCAGATCGATTTTGACAGCTACGAGGAATTCCGTGAAAAGTTCACCATCAACGTGCCGGAGACCTTCAACTTCGGCTACGACGTGGTGGACGCCTGGGCCGGGGAGGAGCCCGACAAGCGGGCGCTGGTGTGGGTCAACGAACAGGACGAGGAGCGCGTGTTCACCTTCACCGACATCAAGCGCCTGTCCAACCAGGTGGCCAACTTCCTGAGGGACCTGGGGCTCAAAAAGGGCGACGTGGCCATGATGATCCTGCGCCGCCGCTGGGAATACTGGATCTGCGCCACAGCGCTGCACAAGCTGGGCGTGATACTGATCCCCGCCACGCTGCAATTGACGAAAAAGGACATCGTCTACCGGGGCAACGCCGCTGAGGTGAAGGCGGTCATCTGCGTGGACGACGACTTTGTGATCGGCCAGATGGAGGCCTCCGCGCCGGAGATCCCGTCCCTGAAGCACAGGATAATGGTGCGCGACGGAGGGGATGCCCAACGGGAGGGCTGGCTGGACCTGCACGCCGAGATGGATAAATACTCGGACGCCTTCCCCCGCCCCGCCGGCGCGGAGGCCACCCGCTGGGACGACGTGATGCTGGTCTACTTCACCAGCGGCACCACCGGCATGCCCAAGCTGGTGCAGCACAACTTCGCCTATCCCCTGGGCCACATCGTCACGGCCAAATACTGGCAGCACGTTGAGGAAAACCGGCTGCACATGAGCGTCTCCGACTCCGGCTGGGCCAAGTTCGGCTGGGGCAAGATCTACGGCCAGTGGATCTGCGGCGCGACCATATTCTGCTACGACATGGTGGGCCGCTTCAACCCGGCCAACCTGCTGCGCAAGGTGGAGAAGTACAGGGTGACCACGTTCTGCGTACCGCCCACCATGTACCGCTTCATGCTCCAGGAGGACCTGACCCGGTTCGACCTGTCCTCCCTGCACCACTGCGCCACCGCAGGCGAGCCGCTGAACCCCGAGGTGGTGCGCAAGTGGAAGCAGCTGACCGGCCACCAGATCTATGAAGGCTTCGGCCAGAGCGAGGGCCCGGTGCTGATGGCCAACTTCGGCAGCGAGTGGTTCGAGCCCATCGAGGGCTCCACCGGCAAGCCGAACCCGCTGTACGATATCCAGCTGCTGGACGCCGACGACAACGTCTGCGAGGACGGCGAGGAGGGCTCGCTGACCATCATGGACGTGAAGCACCACCCGCCCGTGGGCCTGTTCACCGGCTATTACAAAAACCCGGAGATGACCGAGGAGAAGCTGGGTGGCATCGGCTACAACACCGGCGACGTGCTGTGGCGCGACAGCAACGGCTACTACCGCTTCGTGGGCCGCAACGACGACGTGATCAAGTGCTCCGGCTACCGTATCGGACCCTTCGAGGTGGAATCCGCCCTGATCGCCCACGACGCCGTGGTGGAATGCGCCATCACCGGCGCTCCCGACCCCATCCGCGGCCAGATCGTCAAGGCCACCGTGGTGCTGGCCAAGGGCTGGACGCCCTCGGAGGAGCTGACCAAGGAGCTGCAGCGGCATGTCAAGAAGCTGACCGCCCCCTACAAGTACCCCCGAATCATCGAATACGTGGACGAGCTGCCCAAGACCGTGGGCGGCAAGATCAAGCGCGCCCAGATCCGGCACATGGACGAGGCGAAGAGAGATAAATTCTGATTTGTCGAGCTCTGCTCGATAAATCAGAATTTGAGGGGTTAGGCTTTAGGGGTTAGGGGTTAGGGAAGGATGAAATCCTTGCGGATTTCTTTATATTCAAAGGCTTGCGAAGCGTAGAAACCCCTGTCTTT
>JAZTZK010000244.1:0-3637 GCA_045637485.1 Clostridia bacterium | reverse complement strand
TAATTTCACCAATCAACCCTGAACAGGAGTGCTTAACTATGAAAATCTTGGTTATCAACGCCGGTTCCTCTTCCCTGAAGTTCCAGCTGATCGATATGGACAACGAGTCCGTGATCGCCAAGGGCCTGGTCGAGCGCATCGGCACCGTGGACCCCACCACCGACCTGACCTATGAGTGGAAGGGCCAGAAGATCAAGCAGAAGCAGCTGAAGAAGTGCGACACCCACGCCAAGGCCATGGAGATCGTACTGGACGTGCTGGTGGGCAAGGACTGCACCGCCGCCGAGTACGACTTAAACGACGGCAATGCGCACCTGACCGGCACCGGCGTCATCGAGCACCTGGACGAGATCGGCGCCGTGGGCCACCGCGTGCTGCACGGCGGCGAGAAGTTCACCGCCTCCTGCCTGATCGACGACGCCTGCATTGACGCCATCGAGGAGAACATCCCCCTGGGCCCCCTGCACAACCCCGCCAACCTGATGGGCATCCGCGCCTGCCAGGAGGTGCTGCCCAGCGTGCCCCAGGTGGCCGTGTTCGACACCGCCTTCCACCAGACCATGCCCCCCAAGGCGTTCCGCTACGCCATCCCCAACGAGTATTACACCGACCTGCACATCCGCAAGTACGGCTTCCACGGCACGTCCCACCGCTACATCGCGGCCCGCGCTCAGGAGCTGCTGAAGCTGCCCAAGGGCAATAAGATCATCATCTGCCACCTGGGCAACGGCTCCAGCCTGTCCGCCTGCGTGGACGGCAAGTGCGTGGACACCACCATGGGCATCACCCCGCTGGACGGCCTGGTGATGGGCACCCGTTGCGGCACCCTGGACCCCGCCGTGGTCGAGTTCATCTGTAACCGTAAGAACATGACCCCCACCGAGGTCCTGACCATGATGAACAAGAAGAGCGGCCTGCTGGGCCTGGCCGGCGATTCCGACATGCGCAACGTCTGCGCCCGCTATGACGCCGGCGAGGAGAACGCCATCCTTGCCATCGAGATGTGGGGCTACGTGCTGCGCAAGTACATCGGCTCGTTCATCGCGGCCATGGGCGGCGTGGACGCCATCATCTTCACCGCCGGCATCGGCGAGAACGACTGCGCCGGCCGCGCCCGCGCCGTTGAGGGCCTGGAGTGCTTCGGCATCAAGCTGGACGCCGAGCGTAACAAGGTCCGCGGCGAAGAGGCGAAGATCTCCGCCGACGACAGCAAGGTGCAGGTCTGGGTCATCCCCACCAACGAGGAGCTGGCCATCGCCCGCGATACCCTGGCCCTGGCCACCGGCAAGCCCATCGAATAAGGCGCTGAACTCTCCAAAAAATAACTTGCCAATCATCACGCAAACGATTATAATAGCAAAGGTTAGGGGGTATTGGGTTGGCACTGGATGTCGGCAACGCGCTGAAGAATCCCGGCCAGGTTTATTCCTTCGAGGCGGCCATCGAGCTGCCGGAGATGGATATCCTGGGCGACCCGGTCCGCTTTGAGGGCATCGACGTTCGGGGCGAGTACTTCTGCACCGGCGACAGCCGCATCAGCCTGAGGGCCAGTGTGGCCGCCGACGTGCACACCCGCTGTTCCCGATGCCTCGAACCCGTTCAGGAGGCCCTGCGCGCCGAGATCGACGCGCTATACGCCAAGCTGCCGGACCCGGACGACCCGGATCTGTACACCTTCGAGGCCCACGCCCTCGCGCTGGAGGACGCCGCGAAGGACGCGCTGCTGCTGGCGCTGCCGCTGCAATTCTTCTGCAAGCCGGACTGCAGGGGCCTGTGCCCCGTGTGCGGCGGCAACCTGAACAAGCATACCTGCACATGCCAGGAGGGCAAAGTTGTCACCGGCCCCTTTTCGGCATTGAAAGATTATGTGCTAAATAACGAGGAGGTGTAACAATGGCCACTCCCAAGGGAAAAGTCTCCAAGGCAAGAAGGAATTCTCGTCGCAGCGCTCATTGGAAGCTGTCCGCGCCGGGCATCGTGAAGTGCCCCCGCTGCGCCAAGATGAAGCTGAGCCACCGCGTGTGCAAGTTCTGCGGCTACTATGACGGCCAGGAGATCATCAAGGTTGAAGCCGCGAAGTAATCGCGCAAAAACCGCAAAATCACAGCCCGTTCGCTCGTCGGACGGGCTGTTTTAACCCGTAGCGGCGGCAACCTGCCGCCACTTCTCCCCCCCAATTCCCAATCGAGGTGATCCCATGTTTACCGGCTTTTCCCAGGCCACCGGCGATTTCCTGTGGGGCCTGTCCATGAACAACGACCGGGAGTGGTTCAACGCCCACCGGGACGAATACGAGGCTCATCTGAACGGGCCGTTCCGCTCTCTGGCCTCCGAGACCCTCGCCCGCCTGCAGCAGCGCTTCCCCGATCAGGACTTCCAGGTACACATCGCCCGCATCTGGCGGGACGCCCGCAGGCTGTTCGGGCGCGGTCCCTTCAAGGATCACCTGTGGTTTTCGATCCAGTCCAGCGACCATCGCGCCGGCGGCCCGATGTTCTGGTTCGAGCTGAACCCCACCGGCTGGAGCTTCGGCATGGGCAACTGGGAGGATGCCGCCGACATCACCGCCGCATGGCGGGCCCTGATCGACGCCGACCCCGCGCGGTTTGAAGGGATCGTCAGGGATATCGAATCGCTGGGGCCCTACCGACTCTACGGCGAGATGTACAAGCGCCCCAAGGCGGACCGGGGCGAATTCCTGAACCCCTGGTACAACCGTAAGCATCTGTCCGTGGGCTATGAGATGGGCTACGGCGGCGTGATGTACACCCCCAAGCTGCCCCAATACCTGGCCGACCGCTTCGCCGGTCTGATGCCCCTGTACGTGTTTTTGCAGGAGGTCTGGAACAACGTGCTGATCGAGCGGGCGGGGCGATAGGACAGACAAGTCATTCCGCCGGGATCACTGTATCATCCTAAGCGCCGGCACGGCGTTCAAATCCAGTCCGGCCACATCCCCGGCCATCAGGCGGTAGAAGGCGGCGGAGCCGATCATCACGGCATTGTCGGTGCAGAGGTTTTTCGGCGGGATGTACACCCGCATACCCGCCCTCTCGCCCCGCCTTTTCAGCTCGCTGCGCAGCAGGGAATTGGCGGCCACGCCCCCGGCCACGGCCAGGCGCTTGGCCCCGGTGTCCCTCGCGGCTGCGACGGTCTTGTCCACCAGTAGGTCCACCACGCTGCGCCGGAAGGACGCGGCGAAGTTCGCGGCGTTGATTTCGATCTCCTGCTGCCGCAGGTTGTGGGCCTGGTTGATGACCGCAGTCTTGAGCCCCGAGAAGGAGAAGTCATACTTTCCCTGGGTGTGGGGATGCGGAAACTTATAGGCGCGGTCGTCGCCGGTGTCCGCCAGTTTGTCCAGCAGCGGCCCGCCGGGATAGGGGATCTCCAGCACCCGGGCCACTTTGTCGAAGGCCTCCCCCGCCGCGTCGTCGGTGGTCTGGCCCAACAATTCATACTCCCCGTAGCGGGTGACGTTCAGTATGTGGCTGTGCCCGCCGGAGGCCACCAGACACACGAAGGGCGGCTCCAGGTCCGGGTGGGCGATGTAATTGGCGGAGACGTGGCCCTCGATGTGGTTAACGCCGATCAGCGGCACGTCCATGGCGTAGGCCAGCGCCTTGGCCCAGCTGACCCC
>JAZTZK010000243.1:0-4247 GCA_045637485.1 Clostridia bacterium | reverse complement strand
GAGGTCCCTTTACGTTACGCCTCGCGCCTATCTTCCAATAGACGTTGTCTCAGCGTCGAGGACCTCATCCGTCTTTCCCGGAACAATGCAAGCATTTTCCGGGAAATCCACCTTCCCCAGAGGGGAAGGCGACTTTTGGGCGCCGTGTCAGCGCGACAAATCAGTATTTACGATACCAATTCCTTCGCCTTCTGCGCGGCGGAGGCGGCGTCCTCGGTGTAGGCGTCCGCGCCGATCCGGTCCGCGAACTCCTGGGTGATGGGCGCGCCGCCCACCATGACCTTCACCTTGCTGCGCCAGGGCTGCTGGTTGATGGTGGCCACGGTCTGCTCCAGTGCCGGCATCGTGGTGGTCAGCAGCGCCGAGCAGCCGATGATCTTCGTGTCCGGGTTCTCGTCGTAGGCCGACAGGAAGCGCTCGACGGGCACGTCCACGCCCAGGTCGATGACCTCGAAGCCGGCGGACTCGATCATCATGATGACCAGGTTCTTGCCGATGTCGTGCAGGTCGCCCGCCACGGTGCCCATGATCATCTTGCCCATGCTGCCCACGCCGCCGTCGGAAAGCAGCGGCTTGAGCACGTCCACGCCCTTCTTCATGGCCTTGGCGGCCACCAGCATCTCCGGCACGAAGATCTCGTTCCTGGAGAAGCGCTCGCCCACGATGCTCATGGCGTCGATCATCGTGTTCAGTATGTCCTTGGGCGACAGGCCCGAATCCAGCGCCTCCTGGACCACGCCGGGCGTCTTCTTTGCCTTGCCCGAGATGACGATGTCCGCCACGTCCTGCAATGTTGCCATAATGAATTTCCCCCTTTGATATAATGTTTTTTCGGGCCGCGTCGCTCAACCGCGCCCCGTTGCTCTATCCCGCGCCCGGTCTGGTACCCCGGACGCGGCTTAGGGTTTGTCTCAAGGGTCACGATGCCCGTAGCGGCGGCGCCTGCGCCGCCATTTCCCGATGTCGGATGGCGGCGCTGGCGCGCCCGCTACATTCCGCAATCGTCCTGAGACGCCCCATGAAGCCCTGAATCAGCAGCCCAGCAGCGCGCACGCCCCCGGGATCAGTATCGCCACCAGCACCGCCACGGCGATGGAGGCGGGCACGCCGGTCCTGATCATGTCTGAAAAGCTGTAGTATTTAAATTTATAGGTAAACATCGGCACCGCGTCGGTGGGCAGCACGAAGGTGACCGCCGACCAGAACGACACCAGTATCGCCGCGCCCGCCGGGTTGATGTTCGCCAGCACCGCCAGCTCCACGATGGGCACCACCGCCAGGCCCGCCACCGCGGGGCCGGAGGGGATGAGGATGTGGATGCAGCACACCAGGAACGATATCAGCAGGAATATGGCGAAGGGGGGCCAGCTCGTCGCGCCGCCCAGCGTGACCGTGATCAGCCACTTGGCCGCGCCGGTGGCCAGCGTGGCGTCCGCCAGCGCGCCCACCGAGCCCACCATGAAGGTGGCGTCCCAGCCGCCCTTCTGGGAGTACTCCTGCCAGCTGAGCACCTCGATGCCGGGGAACATGAACAGGCAGGTGCCCATCAGCGCCACGCAGGTGGTGTTCAGCACCGGCACCCAGCTGGAGGCGATCCAGGCCACGAACATCGCCGCGATCACCGCCAGGGCCTTCTTCTCCCGGGCGGTCAGTGGGCCCGCGCCGTGGACCATCTTCTCGGCCTCGCGCATGGCCTCGTCGGAGATGTCCTCCGGCTTGTGGACGAAGGTGATCCACAGCGACACCAGCACGATCACCAGCAGGCCGATGGGATAGCCCTGTATCATCCACTTCAGGAAGGTCACGGGCCGGCCGATCTCGGCCAGGTAGTTCATGGCGATGATGTTGGTAGGGCCGCCGGCGGGGGTCATGTAGCCGCCCACCACCGAGGCCGCCGGTATGGCGATCATCAGGCACTTGCCCAGGTTAGAGGTGCCCGGCTTCGGGTCGCCGTTGGCCTTCAGCACCGCCAGCCCCAGCGACGCGAACAGCGCGCAGGTGGGTATGTTGGACATGATCGACGACAGCAGCGCCGTGCCGATGCCGAAGCCCACCACCAGCTTCCGGGGCGATTTCTTCGCCCACTGCATGATCATGCCCGCGATGCGGGTGGGAATCGTGGTGGAGGCCATGGCCGTGGTGATGGACATGGTGCCCACCATGAAGAAGAACACCGAGCCGCCGAAGCCCTTGAACATGTCGTTGGGCGTCAGTATCTTCATGAACACCAGCAGCGTGGCCATGAAGATGCCGGTGACCGCCATGTTCATGGTCTCCGTCACCCACAGCACGATGGAGGCGAGTATGATGCCGAAGGACTGCATGCCCGCCCGGGTCAGCCCCTCGGGGCAGGGGACGAAGCTCGAAAGCAGTATCAGCGCCGCAGCGAGCAGCAGGAACGGGAATTTCCGCTGGCTTTTCACGGTATCCACCTTCTTCCCATGATAACTATACATTAACAGTTTAACCTTTTTGACACTTTTGTCAATCCGCGATTTGCGGGAATTTTACATTGACAATGCTGCAATATGTAGTATATAATAAAGACAATTATTGGGCAATGGGGGGATGGGCTTGCGCTACACCGTGCCGATCGTGGTGGAGAAGGCGCTTTCGCTGCTGGACGTGGAGCCGCTGGCCGTCCACTATGCCGAGAGCCGCGACGTGAACGGCTTTTCGACGAACTACCGGGAGCGGGGGCGGCAGAACCTGTTGTGGCCCCGGGACAACTCCGGCGGGGCGCGGCCCTACCCCGCCTGCGGGGCGCGGCACTGCGTCTACATCCCCTCCCGGGCCGAGGAGGCCGGGGAGCTGCCCCAGTGCCCGCCCGACCGCTCGCTGATCGTGCTGCCCCGCGCGGTGGCGCTGCGGCGGCTGGTGGCGGTGATGGAGGCCTGCTTCGCCTTCTACAACGAATGGAGCGACGCGCTGCTGGACGCGCTGCGCACGGGCGGGGACTGGCATGCGCTGCTGGAGGTCGGCCACAGGGTGCTGGACAACCCGATGATCATCTACAGCCGAAGCATGCGGGTGCTGGCATACACCGACGCCGACGGCACCTCGGACGCCATCTGGATCGACACCGTCCGGGAGGGCGTGGTCCGGGTGGAGTCCCAGGCCCAGGGGGAGGAGCTGATGCGCTTCCTGGCCGAGGTGGAGCGCCACGACGCCCCCTTCCGGCACCAGGGCGAGGGCATGAGCGTGCCCTTCTGGTCCGCGCCGGTGCTGGTGGACGGACGCCGCCGGGGCATGGTGAACGTGGTGGAGGCGCACCGCCCGCTGAGCCAGGGCGACCTGGACCTGCTGCGCTTCTTCTCGGAATTCGTGGCCATACGGATGGCCTCCGAGGGCTTCGGCGCGTCGGTGCCCGACGCCGTGCCCCGACAGCTGATGCTGGACCTGCTGGCCGGAGACATCGCCTCCCGGGACCGGCTGAACTCGCGCCTGATCGCCGTGGGCTGGCGGGCGGGGGAATGGTTCCGCTTCGTCAGCCTGCGCTCGGCGCTGCCGGTGCTGGCGGGGGAGCAGTGGCGCAGCGCCTATGACCGACTGGCGGCGCTGTCGCTGAACGGCCTGAGCTGCCTGGACGACCGGGGCCAGGCGCGCATCTGCCTGCTGCTCACAGGCGAGTCCCCGGAGGCCCTTGGCCGTCCGCTGGAGCTTCTCGGGTCCTTCTGCGCCCTGAACCACCTGAGGGCCGGGGTCAGCGAGCCCTTCCGCGACCTGCTGCAAACCCCCCGCTACCACCGCCAGGCCGAGGCCGCGCTGTCGCTGGGGGATGAGCGCGTCTGCGATTACACCGGCGCGCGCTACGCCCGCATGCTCCGGCACCTGCGGGCCCATCCCTACCGGGAGGACCTGGCCCACCCCGCCATGGCCCGGCTTGCGGAGCTGGACCGGACGGAGGGCGCGGAGTATATCCCCACCCTCCTTGCCCTGATCCGACACACCTTCAACCAGATGGAGACCGCCAACGCCCTGGGCATCCACCGCACCACCCTGGCCTACCGCCTGCGCCGCATCCAGGAGCTGACGGGGCTGGACCTGAGCGACCCGAAGCAGGTGTTCCACATGGCGGTGTCGCTGAAGCTGATGGAGTGAGAACTTCTGATTTGTCACGGGCTGACGCCCGTTTGAAGGGGGACAGGTCCCCCTTCAATACATCCTCCTCAGATTTCCGGGCGGCAAATCTGCAAGGAAGGCTTTTTTGCTCTGGTCGCAGGCTCCCTGCCGCAAAAAAGGCCCCG
>JAZTZK010000242.1:0-22604 GCA_045637485.1 Clostridia bacterium | reverse complement strand
CTGGCCCCCGGCTCGCCCCCCCGGGGGGTTCCCGCGGTGACCGCCGCCGGTGACCTCGCCCGCGGCGAACAGGCCGGGGATGATCTTGCCGGACTCGTCGATCACGTGGGTCTCGGGGTCGATCTTCAGGCCACCCATCGTATGATGGATGCCCGCGGTGACCTTCACGGCGTAGAAGGGGGCGGTGTCCAACGGGTTGGCGAAGGAGGTGCGCCCGAAGTCGGGGTCGTTCTTCTCGGCCACGTAGCCGTTCCACTTCTCCATCGTCGCGGCAAAGGCGTCGGCGGGAATGCCCAGCGCCTCGGCGAGGGCCTCGTAGGTGTCGCCGGAGAGCATCAGGCCGCGGTTGATGTAGCCCTGAATGACGGAGGAGGCGTCCACCATCTTCTGGTCGACCACCAGCCAGCTGAAGGAATCAGGCTGGGCGATCTCGGCGGCGGAGACCACGTCACGGGTGCCCACCTCGTCGATGAAGCGCTCGCCGTTCTTGTTTACCAGGATCGCGCCGTCGCCGCGCAGGCCCTCGGTGATCAGGGAGGCGGTGTCGGCCTGCACGGTAGGATGGATCTGGATCTGCTCCATGTCCACGGTGGCGGCGCCCAGAACAGCGGCCATCAGTATGCCCTGGCCTTGGATGCCGGCGGCGTTAGTGGTCATGAAGCCCTTGAGCTCGGGCTTGTAGGCCTCGACCATGTCCAGGTTAGCGCCGAAGCCGCCTGTGGTCAGTACCACGGCATCGGCGATGACGACGATGCTGTTACCGGTCTTGCCCATGGCCATCGCGCCGATGCAGCCGCCGGTTACTACGTCGGGAAGCAGCGCAACGGCGGTGGTGTCGGTCATCAGGGTGATGTTCTCACGCTTCTGGCAGGCCGCCTCCAGCAGCGGCACGGTGTACGCGCCCACGGATACGACCTTGCCCTCGTCGTTCAGAGGACGATGGATGCGCTTGACGGACGCGCCGCCGAAGGAGGCCACGTCGGTCAGCTTGATGTCCTGGGTGGCCAGCCAGTCGATGGCGTCGGCGGAGTTGTTTACGAGGGTGTTGACCAGCTCGGGATCGTTGATGCCCTTGCCGCCGATCATGGTGTCCAGCGCGAACAGCTCGGTGGAGTCAAAGTAGCCCTGGGGATCGGCCTTGTAGGCGTCCCACTGCGCCTGGACCTTGGCGGCCAGGGCGGTGATGGTCTCGTTGTCGGCCCAGTTCTCCTTCGCGGCGGCCAGGGTCTTTTCGACGCCGGCCTCCTCGCCGAACTCGTTGTTGTCCTGGAAGGTGGTCTTGGCCGCGTTCATGCCGCCGGTGGACTTGACGGAGTTGCCGCCCACGGCGGGCTGGCTCTCCAGCACCACGACCTTCATGCCGGCGTCTGCGGCGGTGATCGCGGCGGTCATGCCCGCGCCGCCCGCGCCGATGATCAGCACGTCGGTATCGATAATCATGTCCTCGGCCGCTGATTCGACGTACTCGCGCATGAAGTCCTCGGGGTTCACGCCCGCGTCCTGCAGCGCGGCGAGGGCAGCTTCGATGAACGCCGCACGGGTGATGGACGCGAAGGTCGCGCCGGTATAGGTGTCCACGATGCCGTCATAGTCGACAAAAGCTTCGGGCCACTCGGTGATGACGGTCTTGCCGATGCCGTCCGTCTCGTCGTTGCCGACGGCCTCGACATTGGTGATCACGCCGTCCTTCAGCGTGATGGTCACGGTGACGTCGCCGCCAAAGCCCTTGGCGGTGCCGGTGCCGGTGACCTCCTCGGCCAGCGCCGCCGGCGCGAGGGCCAGCAGCATGGCCACGGCCACGAGCAGGGAAAGGATGCGTTTCTTCATTGGGGTTTCCTCCTTATGATGAAGATGGCGTGAGGCAGGCCGACGAAAAACGAAAGGCCTGTGACACAATCCCATTGTAACATAAAAACGGAGCGATTACAACAGAATAACTTAAAGAAACCCCACGGGAAATGGTTATTCTCCGTGGGGTTTCCGACAAAAGGCGTCATTCCAAAGGCTTCATCGTCGGGAACAACAGCACGTCCCGGATGGAATCGCTGCCCGTCAGCAGCATCACCAGCCGGTCCACGCCGAAGCCGAGGCCGCCGGTGGGGGGCATGCCATATTCCAGAGCGTTGACGTAGTCGTAATCCACCTGGGCGCGACTGTTGGGATCGAGGCTCTTGCGCTCGGCCACCTGTTTTTCGAAGCGGGCGCGCTGGTCCAGCGGGTCGTTCAGCTCCGAGAAGGCGTTTCCGAACTCGGTGGCGTTGATGAAATACTCGAAACGCCCGGTGAACATCGGGTCGTCGGGCTTCCGCTTGGCCAGGGGGCTGATCTCCACCGGGTAGTCGTAGATGAAGGTGGGCTGGATCAGCTTGTCCTCGACGTAGGCGTCGAAGAACTCCGCCAGGATCGCGCCCTTGGTGGGGATCTCCGGCAGGTCCACGTGATGGGCCTTGGCGCAGGCGACGGCGTCCTCGTCCGTCTTCCATTCGGCGAAGTCCACGCCGCTGTACTTCTTCACGGCCTCCACCATGGTCAGTCGCTCCCAGTGGCCGATGTCGATGTCGTTGCCCTGGTAGGGGATCACCAGGCTGCCGCAGACCTTCTGGGTTACGGTCTTCATCATGTCCTCCACCAGGTCCATCATGCCGTGGAAGTCGGTGTAGGCCTCGTACAGCTCTATGGTGGTGAACTCGGGGTTGTGCTTGGTGTCCATGCCCTCGTTGCGGAAGATGCGGCCCACCTCGTAGACCCGGTCCAGGCCGCCAACGATCAGCCGCTTCAGGTACAGCTCCGTCTCGATGCGCAGCACCATGTCCATGTCCAGGGTGTTGTGATGGGTGTAGAAGGGCTTGGCCGCCGCGCCGATCTCAAAGGGCGTGAGGATGGGGGTGTCCACCTCGAGATAGCCCCTGCCGTCCAGGAACGCGCGCAGCTCCCTGAGGATCAGGCTGCGCTTGATGAAGGTGTCCTTCACCTCGGGATTGACGATCAGGTCCACGTAGCGCTGGCGATAGCGGGTATCGGTGTCAGTCAGGCCGTGAAACTTCTCCGGCAGCGGGTGCAGGCTCTTGGTCAGCAGCGTGAGCTTCCCTGTGTGTACGGAGATCTCGCCGGTCTTGGTTTTGAACACGGTGCCCTCCACGCCGATGATGTCGCCGATGTCCAGGGCCTTGAAATCCCTGTAGGCGTCCTCGCCGACGTCGTCGCGCTTGACATAGATCTGCATCGTGCCGTCCGGGTCCTGGATGCGGGCGAAGCTGGCCTTGCCCATGATGTGCTTGCCCAGTATGCGGCCGGCGATGCGAACGGCCTTGCCCTCCAGCGCGTCGTACTGCTCCCGGATCAGGCCGGAGGTGTGGGTGCGGTCATAGGTGGTGATCTCGTAGGGGTTCCTGCCCTGTTCGATCAGCGCGTTCAGCTTGCCCAAGCGAATGGTATCCTGTTCAGTGAAGCTCGACGGCGCCTGGTAGGTCTGGGCCATGTTCTCGTTCTCCTCTCGGTGGATGTATAAGGGGGTTGGCGGGTTCAGCGCTTGCGAATGGAGAGCACCTTCAGCTTGACGATGCCGCCGGGGGTATTGGCCTCCACGATGTCGCCGACCCTGGCGGGAGGCATGTAATCGCTCTTGCCGGGCTCGCTGCGGCCGATCAGGGCCATGCCGATGGGGGACTCATTGGAGATGAACAGCTTGGAGGGGTCGGCCTCTGTGAAGCCCACGAGGGTGTATTCGTCCTCCTCGTCGTACTCCATATCCAGTACGCGCACGACGGTGCCCAGCGCGGCGGTGTTGGAATCGGCGGAGCTGTCGTCCACGAAGGTGGCGGTGCGCAGCTCGGCTTCGATGCGCGCGATGTTGCCGTAGACCTCGGCTTCCTTGGCCTTGGCGGCGTCGTACTCGGCGTTCTCGCTGAGATCGCCGAAGCCGCGGGCGACCTGGATCTCCTCGGCCACGCGCTTCTTTTCCTCGTTCAACAGGGCCAGCTGTTCCTCCAGCTTTTTCTTATCTGTAAAAGTGAGTATGCGGGTGTCTGCCATGGTGAAACCTCCTGGGTGATGGTTCTTTTCCGTCACATGAATTTAGCCGAATAAGAATCGACACTGCGCGAACCTACGCAGTGTCTGCTTATTCGGACCTCCCACATTATACATCAACCGGTGGGCATTGTCAACCGCGTTGCGGCGGAATTCTGTCAACAATGCGCGCAGAATATGGGACGCATGGACATGGATAAACCGAAATGGCGCGGCATTGTCGGAATATTGTCATAATTGGTACGCGTTTTGAACACCTTTGCGGTTGCAGTAAGAAAACAATATCGGTATAATGACTCTGTCTGTTTGTATTTACACAGGAAGGAAGGCATGGTAAATTGGCGACGAGATATCCTTCAGAATATGATAACCGCAGCCGCGTGGAGCCGGGCATCAGCCGCAGCAATCGAAGCGGCAGCTATTCCGGGCAGCGAACCCCGGGCCGCAGCGGCGCATCCCGCCCGACCTATTCAGGCCAGCGCCCTTCCGGCGGGCAGCGGCCTCCCCAGCGCAGGCCCTCGGGTCAGCGTCCTTCCGGCGGCCAGCGGCCTCCCCAGCGGCCGGGCAATCCGCCCCGCAGAAGCAGCAGGAAGCGCAGGCCCAATCCCATGCCCCTGTTTGCGGCCCTGGCGGCGGTACTCGTGATCGTGCTGGTGCTGGTCATCGTCAAGCCCTTCGGCAGACGCGGCAATGACCCGGTGACGGACACCGCTGCGATCCCGGCATCCAATACGGTAACGGGCGACGTGACCGCACCGGAATCCGGCGCGCTGCTCTCGGTAAGCGATGACGATGACGAGGATACCCCGCAGTACGACAACCTCGCCGACAAGCTGGCCGACGCCGACTACAACGTGGGCAGCCTGTCCGCGGAGAACATGGCTCAGGTGACGGACCTGCGGATGAATACCAATTTGCCCGCCGATTGGCTGAACGTGCTGCTGCTGGGCACAGACGAGCGGACGCTGAGCGAGAGCGCCCGCACCGATGCCATGCTGATCTGCTCTATCAACCGCAATACCGGCGAGGTCAAGCTGAGCTCCATCATGCGTGACCTGGCCATTGAGTACACCGACATCGGCCAGTACAACGGCACCTATCGCATCAACGCCGCCAATTATTTCGGTGGCCCGAACCTTGCGATGCGCACAATCAACGAGAAGTTCGGAATGAACATCCAGTATTACGTGCTGGTGAACTTCTTCGGCTTCCAGAAGATCGCGCAGCGCGTGGGCGGCGTCGAGATCGACATCACAGAGGCGGAGAAGGACAAGATCAACAAGATGATCGTCCAACAGGCCAAGTTTGCCTACAGGGAGGGCATCGACGAGTCCGACCAGGAAAACGTGTATCTGGAGACCTACGGTGAAAACACCCACCTGAACGGCAGGCAGACACTGGCTTATGCCCGCATCCGGAAGCTGACCGGCGGCGACGCCATGCGCACGGAGCGCCAGCGCATCGTGCTGGAGAAGCTGCTGCAGAAGGTCAAGAATCTGGACGCGATACAGCTGGCCGCCCTGGCCAAGGATATGATCGACCAGGTCAAGACCAACCTGCCCTTTGAGGATCTGTTTACCATCGCGATGCAGGTCTGCGGCAATGGCCTCAACAGCGTCAAGAGCATCCGCCTGCCCATCAGCGGCTCCTACAAGGAAGAGGTGCGCAACGACCAGTCCATGCTCTATGACTGTGACTTCCAGGCCAACGCCCTCGAGCTGTACAATTTCATCTATCAGGGATGATTGAAGCACCATGAGCGCGGGGAGGGCCCTCGGTCCCTCCCCGCAAAGCTGTTTTGGATGTGATACCTATTATTTAACGCTCCGTGCGCGAGATGTGTGGTATAATTACAATGGAGGTTGTTGTATGTATACCCATTTTAAGCGAATACTGGGCTTTCTGCTGGCTTCGCTGGCGTTAGTGATATTCTCACCGCTGCTTCTTGTGTTGGCAGCGGTCATTCGCGCTACTTCGCCGGGGCCTGTGTTCTTCCGGCAAAAGCGGGTGGGTCAGGGCAAGAGCCACTTCATGATATATAAATTCCGCACCATGCGCATAGACGCGCCCAAGGACCAGCCGACCCACCTGTTTAAGGACCCTGCCGCGTACATAACGCCCGTCGGGCGCTTTCTGCGCCGTTCCAGCCTGGACGAGCTGCCGCAGCTGCTCAACATCATAAAGGGAGAGATGGCCGTGGTCGGGCCGCGTCCTGCGCTTTGGAACCAGTTTGACCTGATCGCTGAGCGCGACAAATATGGCGCGAACGACGTGCGCCCGGGTTTGACTGGCTGGGCCCAGATCAACGGGCGGGACGAGCTGCCCATCGACGTGAAGGCCCGGCTGGACGGCGAATACGTGCGGCGTATGAGCTTTGGCTTTGACCTCCGCTGCGTGCTGGGCACCGTGCTGAAGGTGCTGCGCTCCGAGGACGTGATCGAAGGCGCGCATACGGGGGAGACAAACGCGACACAGACGCTAACCCAAAAGGACGAGACAGATGCTGGATCAAAATAGAAATTCAAATACAAACGGACCCCGGGCTTATCCTCCTCGCGCCACACCGCCGGGCCGCATAAACCGCGCCTTCCTCACTGTGGACCTGGAGGAATGGTATCACCTGGACTACCTGAAGGGCTTTCCCTGCCGGGAGAGCGGTGTGCGCGTGCTGCCTCAAATCTTCGATTTCCTGGATATGCTGGATGAGGAGGGCGTGAAGGTCACTTTCTTCTGCGTGGGCGAGATCGCCGATGAAAACGCCGCGATACTTCGGGAGATCGTGCGCCGGGGGCACGCCCTGGGTTGCCACGGACTGGATCACGAGCTGTTGACCAACAAGGGCCTCGAACAGTTCGTGGACGAGACGCGCCGGGCCAGGGCCATGATCGAATCGGCCGCCGGGCGCGAAATCACCGGCTACCGGGCCAGCTGCTTCACCATGGAGCGGGACAAGCTGGATGCCATTCGGCAGCTGGGCTTTACCTATGACAGCAGCAAGATACGCTTCGCGCAGCATCCGCTGTACCGCAACCTGGATCTTTCCGGCTTTGGGCAGGCAGATGATCTTGTGTATTCAATGGAGGATTTCACCGAATACGAGATTCCCACGCTGGATATCATGGGCTATTCGATCCCCATATCCGGCGGCGGCTACCTGCGGCTGTTCCCGTTCTGGCTGCTGCGCATACTGCTGGGCATGTATGTGCGCAGACATGAGAATTTTACCATATACGTCCATCCCTTCGAGCTGACGGACGTGCCCCTTCCGCTGCCGAAGGGCCTGGGAAAGGCGACGGCCTTCCGATGCCTGGTGGGCAGGCGGGGCAACCTGAAGAAGCTGCGCAGGGTCATTCGCTGGCTGAAGAAGCGTGGCGCCAGGTTCATCACCCTCGAAGAGGATCGAAGGGAGCGTGGGTTGTCGTGAAGCATACCCTACTGCTCACCGGCGCTTCGGGCATGCTGGGCAGCAGAGCCGCGCTGGCGCTGTGCCAGAGGGGACACAGCGTCGTGGGCGTGGATGTCGCGGAGGCGAAGGTCGTCCATGAGAACTATACCCACGCCGTCTGCGACCTGACCCGGCCTGACGACGTGGCCGCGCTGTTTGCCGCCCATCCGGCACACAGGGTGATTCACCTGGCGGCGTTGGCCCATGTCACGGGTGAAACCGACCTGAGCTGGAATCGCTATTTCATGCTGAACGTGCTGGTGAGCCAGCACGTATTTGAGCAGGCGGCGAAGGCGGGCACACCGGTGTTCTTCGCCAGCACTGTGGATGTGTACGGCCTGCAGGGAGCTGTCGTCAGTGAAGCGACGGCGCCCGCGCCCGTGGGCGGCTACGCAAAATCGAAGTATATGGCCGAGCAGAGACTCATCGCGCTGATGGGTGACATCCCGGCCTTCATCGCCCGTTTTGCCCCTGTGTATACCGCTGATGACATGCGGGACGTGCGCAAGCGCTGTTATTTAAAATATCCGTCCCTGGCCTTTACCGTGGGCGGGGGTACCGACTATGCCTTTCTGAGTCTGGACCGGGTGGTTGAGGTCGTCTGCGCATGGGCGGACCGCGAACCCGCCCCTTCGGGACTGGTGGTTTTTTGTGACGATGCGCCCTTCAATTCCGCCGAAATGGTGGCGGAGGACAGGCGCTGTGACAGGGCCGGCAGGGTGCTGCGCCTGCCGGGATGGATGGGCAGGCTGTGCCTCGGGGCGTCGCGCATCTGCCCGCCGATGCTCCGGCTGAATGTCAACAAGGTGCTCAACCCCTATCGCTTCGATACATCGGAAATGAAGCGCTTCTTCCAGGGTGGCAACGGCGCGCCGAGCTACAGGGAAAAGCCTGACCTTCGGGGCGTGAGGGTGCTGTTGCTGGAGGGCTTTGCCCGCCAGAACATGGCGTTGATGCCCGCGCTGAAGGCGCTGGGCTGCCACCTGACCACCTACAACAGCAGCAAGCTGGACGTGGGCTACGCCTCCCACTGGCCGGACGTGAAGCTGATCCGGCACTGGGACAGGGAGGACCCGGAGAGCTCCTTTGAAGCGCTGATGGCGGTGCTTCGGGAGGGCCACTACGACGTGGTCATCCCGATGACGGATTTCTCCGCCTCGCTGCTGTGCGCCCACATCGACGAGGTTCGTCCATTGGCCTGGCCCGCCGTGAACGAGCCCGACGCATTCTGGCAGGCGGCGGACAAGCAGCGAACGATGCAGGCCTGCGAACGGGCGGGCGTGCCCTGCCCAAGGACGCTTTACGACATGCGCAGCGCCGATGAAATCATGGCCGCGGGCTTGCCCTTTCCGTTCATCATCAAGCCCCGGGTGGGGTATGGCTCCATAGGCTTCCACGTCATTCGGGACGAGGCGCAGCTACGGGAGGTGTTTCCGAAGGCGCTGGAGCGCTTCGGCGGCATGGTGGTGCAGGAGTACATTCCCCAGACGGGCACCCAGTACAAGTGCGAGGTGTTTTTGGACGCCGACGGCGCGCCGAAGAGCGCCGTGGTGTTCGACAAGACCCGCTGGTATCCCGTGGACGGCGGCTCCACCTGTTGCAGCTGCAGCGTCCATCGGCCCGACATCGCTGAAAATTCGATCAGGCTGCTGCAGGCCATCGGCTGGCGGGGCTATGGCGACGTGGACCTGATCGAGGATCCGAGGGACGGCGTGGCGAAGGTGATGGAGATCAATCCCCGCATCACCGCCAGCGTCAAGGTGTGCTTCGCCGCGGGGGTGGACTTCGCCCGCCAGATCGTCGAGTTGGGCATGGGTCTTCCCGTGACCGATTATTCAGACTACCGGGACGGCGTGCGGCTTCGCTATATGCACACGGACGTACTCTGGCTTCTGCAATCGCCCAATCGCTTCAAAACGAAACCCGGCTGGTTTGACTTTCGCCACACCACCGATCAGATATTTTCCCCGAAGGATCCCTGGCCATGGTTCACCTATACCATTCAGGGGCTGAGGAAGCGCAAGACAGAGATGGCGAAGAGGAAGCGATAACCTCTGATTCGCCGCGGGGGAGCGCGATAAATCTGACGTGAGAAAGGAATGCCCATGGCCGACATCACCGCGATCATACTGACTCGCAATGAAGAACTGAATATCGAACGCTGCCTGCAATCGGTGCGGGGGCTTTGCCGCCGCATGGTCGTCGTGGACAGCGGCAGCACGGACAGGACACTGGAGCTGGCGAAGGCCAACGGCGCGGAGGTATACTTTCACGAATTCGAATACTACGCCAGGCAGTTCAACTGGGGCCTGGACAACTGCAATATCGACACCAAATGGGTCATTCGCATCGACGCCGACGAGCAGTTTCCCCCGGCGCTGTGCGATGAGATCGAGCGCCAAATGGCGGCCCACGACGCCGATGATGTGAACGGAATGACGCTGGAGGCCACCTATTTCTTCATGGGGCGGGCCCTTACCCACGGCAGCAAGAAGCGCAAGCTGATGGTGTTCAAGAACGGCATTGGCCGCATTGAAGACCGCCGAAGGGACGCCCATACGGTGCTGTCCAAGGGTGAGAGCATTTCGCTGAAGGAAAACTTCCTGCATTACGACTTCAAGGACCTGGACAACTTCATCGGCCGCTACAACTGGTACGCCACCCGCGAGGCCATGGATTACATGGACTGGAAGAACGGACATGTGGACGCCAGCGTCGACGACCCCGAGATCGAGAAGAAGCGCCAAAAGAAGTACGGCGTGTACTACAGGTTCCCCAAGTTCCTGCGCGCTTTTCTGTGGTTCAACGTGAATTACTTCCTCCGGGGGGGCTTTCTGGACGGCAAGGAGGGCTTCATCTACCACGTGCTGTCCTCGTTCTGGTACCGCTTCGTGGTGGACGCGAAGATCTACGAGTACGAGCACGGCAAGGCCTTCGAGGAGCTGAAGGCATACTGAATGCGCTGCGGATCGTGAACAGGCGACGGGAGGTGACGGGATGCCCAACTGGACTGACGAACAGCTGCGGGCCATCGAGGCCCGGGGCAGCAACATATTGCTCAGCGCGGCGGCGGGCTCCGGCAAGACCACCGTGCTGGTGGAGCGCGTGTTGCGCCTGATCGCCGAAGACGGGGCCGATGTGGGCCGCATGCTGGTGGTCACGTTCACCCGCGCCGCCGCGTCGGACATGCGCGCCAAGCTGTCGCGTCAGCTCAGTGAGCGGGCCGCGGCGGGGGATGCCCGTTGTCGGGAGCAGCAGCTGAAGCTGGACCAGGCCAACATATCGACGCTCCACGCCTTCTGCGCTGACTTTCTGCGCACGAACTTTGAATCCGCCGGGGTAGACCCGGCTTTTCGCGTTCTGGATGACGCCATGGATGCCCGCCTTCGGGACGAGGCCCTGGACGCGGCGTTGGAGGAGGCCTATGCCGCCGGCGGAGAGGCATTGCTGGCCCTGGACTATGGCAGGGGACCCAAGGGCGTGCGGGCGGCGGCGGAGCTGTTGCTGAAGCGCATGGAGGATCGTCCCGATCCTGAGGCGTGGCTTCTCCGGGTTTCGCGCTGCGATGAAGCGGCCCTGTCGGCGTGGCAGCATGAATTGGTGCAGGACGCCCGTCGGGCTATCCGCACGGCCCTGGTGCACATCCGCCACGCAATGGCAATGCCGGGATGCCCGCTGAACTATCAGGGGGCGATGCAGGCGGATTGGCAGACGCTGACGGGAATGCTGGCCCTGGAGGGATATGACGAGCTCTATCGCGCGCTGATGGAGTACAGGCAGGCCTCCGCAGCCAGGGGCAGGCGGGATCCGAACGCGGACCCGGAGGTCGTCGAGGTGGTCAGGCGACTGAGGGACGCGGCAAAAAAGGTCGTCGGTGAGATTCGGCTAAAGGACCTCCCTCTGGTTCAGGCGCGGAAGGACGCCTTGGCGCTGGGCGGCGAGGTCGAGACCCTCTCCGCCATCGCCCTGCGGGCCTCGGTACTGTACGGCGAAGCCAAGAGCGAGCGCTCCGGCCTGACCTATGCGGACCTTGAGCACCGGACGCTGCGGGCGCTTATGAACCCGGCAGTGGCCCGCAGTATGCGGGAACGCTTCGACCATGTGTTCGTCGATGAATACCAAGACACCTCTGACATACAGGAGGCGCTGGTCAGCGCGCTCTGCCGCGGTGACAACCTGTTCATGGTGGGAGATGTGAAGCAGTCCATCTACCGCTTCCGCCTGGCCGAGCCGAGGTTGTTTTTGGAGAAATACGAGGCCTACGGACGGGGAGAGGGCGGCCTGCTGCTGCCGCTGACCCACAATTTCAGGTCGCGCCGGGGCATATTGGACTTCGTCAATATGGTCTTCGAACGCGTGATGACGGGCGGGGATGCCGAGATTACCTACGACGCCATGGCGCGGCTGAACCCCGGGCTGTCGGACGGGGATGTGATGGACAGGCCCGACGTGGATATCCTGCTGGTGGACGCGGACGCCGATCCGGAGGCGGGGCAGGATGGGCTCGCGTCGGAGGAGGACGTCGTCCAGCTCCAGGCGATGGAACGGGAGGGCATACTGATTGCCCAAACCATCCGAGGCATGATGGCCGCCGATCCCTCCCTGCGCTACAGGGATTTCGCCATACTCACCCGCAGCAAGGCCGCGGCCTTCTCGGCGCTGATGCCGGTGATGCTGGCCGACGGCATTCCCGCCTTCGCGGACGGACAGTCGGGCTATTACGAGTCGCTGGAGATCCGCTGGCTGCTGTCGATGCTCCGGCTGATCGAAAACGCGCGCCGGGACGTGGAGCTGATCGCCATGCTGCATTCGCCCGTCGTGGGGCTGAGCGCCGATGAGCTGGCCCGCATTCGCATCGCCTATCGCAATGTCGCCTATGTGGACGCTGCCGACGCCTACGCACGGGAAATGGAGGATGAGATCGCTGGAAAGCTGACGGCGTTTTTCGCCTGCATGGACGGGTGGCGACTGAAGGCGGGCAGCCTGGGCCTGGGCGAGTTCGTGCGCCTGGTGCTGGATGAGAGCGGCTTCTATACCTATGCAGGGGCCCTGCCGGGAGGCGCGCAGCGGCAGGCCAACCTGGACCAGTTCGTGGTCAGCGCCTGCAGCTATGACAGTGAATACGCCGGTTCCCTAACCCGGTTCCTGTTCTACACCGAGCACATGCGCAAGCGCAGTGACGGCGACGCGGCCCACATCCTGGGCGAAAATGACGACGTGGTTCGGATGATGTCGATTCACAAGAGCAAGGGCCTGGAATTCAAGGTGGTGTTTGGGGCGCAGCTGGCGAAGAATTATCGCCAGGAGCGCAGTGACGCGCCGCTGATGACCCACAGGGATCTGGGCGTGGGCATGAGCTATTGCGATCCGGAGCTGCGCACCCGGCGGATGACCCTGCCTCAGGCGGCCATACTGGCCCGACAGCGCCGCGAGGACGCGGCGGAGGAGATGCGCATACTCTACGTGCTGCTGACCCGCGCCCAGCGTAAGCTGATACTGTTAGGCACGGTGAAGGATGCGGACCGGGCAATGAAGGGCTGGCAGGCGCTCTTAGCCGCCCCTGTGGCTGCGGGCAGCCACCTGGACCTGATCATGGCTGCGCGCTGCGGCGCCCAGGCCGAGGGTCAGCCGCTGTGTTCAAGTCTTCGGGTGATACCTGCGGCATCCATACGGCTACAGGCCGAAGGCGCGGAAGACGAGGCCCAGGCGCTGTTTGACAGGGTGATGGCCCGCCCGGAGGATTATGCCGATCCAGGGCTGGACGCCCAGCTGGCCTGGCAGTATCCCGATCCGCTGGCTGCGGGCAAGCCGCTGAAGCTGACGGCCTCCGGCCTGCTGCGGGAGATCGAAGGCCCCGGACAGCTGCCCGCGTTGGCGGAGCGTCCGACCTTCCTTTCCGGCGACACCAGGCGCATGACCGGCGCGGAGCGGGGCACGGCTTACCATCGCTGTATGCAGCTTTTGCGACTGGAGGCGCTGGCGGGCCTTTCCGGCGAGGGACTGAGCGCGGCGGTGGCGCGGCAGCTTGACGATTTTGCCAACCGCCGGCTGATTACGGACGGCCAGCGCCTGGCGGTGGAGCCGTGGCGGCTGGCACGCTTTCTGGAGGATGACGTGGGCCTTCGGCTGCGGACGGCGAGGACGGTGCGCCGTGAGTGGCCCTTCAATGTCATGCTGCCCATCGACGACGCACTGACGCCCGAGGAGGCGGGTCGCTACGGGCACGGAGAGCTGCTGGTGCAGGGCACCATAGACTGCTGCTTTGTCGAGGGGAATGAATGGGTGCTGCTGGACTACAAGACCGACCGCACCGACGACATGGCGCTGCTGCGCGCCCATTACGAGAAGCAGCTGAAGGTTTACGCCCTGGCGCTGGAGCGCATTACCGGCATGCGCGTTCGCCAGCGGCTGCTGTGCCTGCTGGAGAGCGGGGGAACGCTGGAATTGGGAATACAGTAAACGCGGGAGGGGACGGCAATATGCCATCCCCTTTGTAGTCGATGTTCATGTCAGTCGATCGGGTTTCCCTCACTGTCGAAGAGCGGCAGCTTCTCAAGGTAGATGATGTCCTTGCGCTGTGTTGCCTCGCCCTCGGCGAGGATGGCCATGCGTCCTGCGATGTTGCCGCCGGCCTTCTCCACCAGGGTCTCAAGAGCCCTCAGCGATTCGCCGGTGGAGATCACGTCATCCACGATGACCACGCGCTTGCCTCTCATGTATTCGGCGTCGCCGCCGTCCAGATACAGGGTTTGTACATGGTCCGTGGTGATGGAGCGCACCTCCACGCACATCACGTCCCGCATGTACAGCTTTGGAGACTTTCTGGCCAGCACGTATCGCGCGTTGCCGTTTAAACGGGCCATCTCGCAGGCCAGAGGGATGCCCTTGCTCTCGGCGGTGATCAGCACATCATGCTCGGGACAGCGCGCCAGCAGCGCTTTGGCGCAGGCGGTGGTCAGCTCGGGGTCGCCGAAGATCACGAACGCGCCGATCTGCAGCTTGTCCGATATGGGGCACAGGGGCAAATCGCGTTCCAGACCCGCGATGCGCATCCTGTAAGCCTGTCTGCTCATATGAAAACACCTCGTTTATGCAATATTTCTTCATTCAAATTCTATCATTCTCAGGCCACTTTGTCAAATATTTTAAGCGGAGTATTGCACAATGAATTGACGACGTGTTATAATAACCGTGTGTTTGAAACCCATAACGCAGGGAGGAATGGACATGACGCCGAAATTCGACACCGATGTTCAGGAGCTGAAATACAAGGTATTGAAGGAAGTGGCCACGCTGGCCCTGAACGACGCGATGACGCCGGAAAATACCCTCGGTATCGCGGAAAAGATCATACCCGACGGCGCGAAGCCCACCATGCGCTGCTGCATCTACAAGGAGCGGGCCATCATCAACCAGCGGGTGAAGCTCGCCCTGGGCGGCAATGCCCGCAACCCCAACGTGGTCGAGGTGTTGCCCATCGCCTGCGACGAGTGTCCCGTGGACGGCATCACCGTCACCCAGGCCTGCCGGGGCTGTATCGCCCACAACTGCATGAACGCCTGCCCGAAGGATGCCATCACCATCGTCAATCGCCACGCCACCATCGACAAGTCGAAGTGCGTGGAGTGCGGTCGGTGCGCCGCCGCCTGCTCCTACGGCGCGATACTGAAGCTGGAGCGGCCCTGCATCAAGGCCTGCAAGATGAAGGCCATCAGCATCAACCCCGAGAACCAGAAGGCCATGATCAAGCTGGAGAAGTGCGTCTCCTGCGGCGCTTGCGTGTACCAGTGCCCCTTCGGCGCGATCTCCGACAAGTCCTTCCTGACAAAGGCTATACAGATCATCAAGGGCTCGCTGGACAACAGGCTCTACCACACCTACGCCGTGGTGGCTCCGTCCATCGGCGCCCAGTACACCGATGTGAAGACCGACCAGGTGTACGAGGCGCTGTTGAAGCTGGGGTTCTACCGGGTGGAGGAGGCCGCCTGGGGCGCGGACGCGGTGGCCTTCCACGAGGCCAAGGAGCTGGTGGAGGAGGGCTTCCTCACGTCCTCCTGCTGCCCGGCCTTCGTGAGCCTGGTGCAGAAGAATTATCCCGACCTCGCGCCGCACGTGTCCAACAACCCCTCGCCGATGGCGATGATGGCATTCCAAATCCGCAAGAAGGATCCCACCGCCGAGATCGTATTCATCGGGCCCTGCATCGCCAAGAAATTCGAGACGATCTATACCCGCAGCAAGAACGCGGTCAGCTGCGCCATCACCTTCGAGGAGATGCAGGCATGGATCGACGCCGCCGACATCGACATCCGGTCTTTGAAGGGCGTCGAGCTGACCAATTCCACGACCTATGGCAGGGGCTTTGCCCGCTGCGGCGGACTGGCGGACGCCGTCGCCGAAGCCATCAAGGAGATGGAAGGCATGGAGGACTTCAAGCTTCAGGCCGTGTCCTGCAACGGGCTGGCGGAGTGCAACGCGGCGCTCTTGAAGAAGAGCAAGGGCGTGCTGAAGGAGAATTTCATCGAGGGCATGGCCTGCGACGGCGGCTGCATCGGCGGCCCCGCCTGCCTGAGCCACAGCGCCCGCAACCGCGTGCAGTTCACAAAGTATGAAAAGCAGGAAAGCGAGCGCACCATCGTCGGCGCGCTGGATGAGTTCGAGCAGCAGTGAACCGACGCGCGGCGACTATACGACGCGGGGACGGTATGCATTCCGTCCCCGCGTCATTTCTATTGTTTCTTTTCGTCCTGAATGATCTGTACTGAGTTGAGCATGTATCGCATCACGCGCTCCATGGCGGTGTAATCGTCGTAGGAGGCGCTGAAGTGGAACACGTAAAGCACGCGCCCGACGGATTGGCCGATGATGAAGCCCTTGACCTCGGTCTCGCCGGAGTAGGCGAGGTAGGTGTTGGAAAGGGCCTGCTTGCCCATGAACGTGTCCTCCGTATTGGGCGTGCCCAGTTGGAAGGTGTTGGAATCGTACTGCTTTCGGATGACGCGCACGAATTCGGTCAGCTCGTCCGAAACCACCGTGCCCTCCGGCGAGTGTACAAGCCGCTTGGCGGATATGGCGACCCTGGCCGGGAACTCACCGGCCTCTACCATCTCCCGATAGCAAACCGTAAACACCCCCGGCACATTGACCCAATTCGAGGGGTAGTTGAAGGTGAGCTTCATGTCCGGGTCGTTGAGCGCGGTATAGGACAGGGTGTTGGGATCGATCACATTGCTGCCTGGCTTCGGCGTGTTCTGCGGCGCGGCTTCCTGGGCATCATCCTGAGCTTCAGAATCGTCTGAGGGATTCATCAGCGCTTCCATGCTGTAGTAATCCTCATCATCTGCGTCGTCTACGTCGTCGTCTTCATCGTCGTCGTCCTCGTCATCGTCGTCGTCGTCCTCGTCATCCTCATCGTCGTCCGCGGTCCCTTCGACGGGCTGGGCCGGAGCCAGGGTGGGCATGTTGGACAGGGCCTGACTCTGGTCCTCCTCGCCATGACCGCCCTCCTCAGGCAAAGGCGTGACCTCCGGGTTTGCGGCGGGATTGGCCTGGGTCCTTTCCGAGCTGCCTGACGGCTTTTTGCCACATGCCGCGAGCCCGCAGGCGCACAGAGCGCATATCAGCAGCGCGCACAATAGCTTTTTCAAGTCCGTTTCCTCCGATGGGGGTTATTTGGCCGGGGTGTCGCCGTGTAGCGCGATCTGCTCGTTCAACAGGTCGATATCGCCGCAGCCGTGGCTGATCATCACGTCCCCGCTGTGCCAGTGGGCGCGCAGGTAGGCTTCGGCGTCGTCAAAGGTGGGCGTCAGCACCGCGTCCACGCCACGCCGGCGCAGCGGCTCGATCAGCATTTCCGACCTGATATCCCCGGGATCGACCTCCCGCGCGCCCATGATATCGGTAATCAATACCTTGTCAGGCACATCGAAGGTCTCCAGGAACTGGTTGAACAGCGTCTTGGTGCGGGAATAGGTGTGGGGCTGCCAGACGGACCACAGGGTTTTGTGGGGCTGCAGCGCGGCGATTTTCAGCGCGTTCTTGATCTCGGCGGGGTTGTGGCCGTAATCGGTGTAGCAGCGCACGCCGTCGGTGACGCTGGTCAGCTCGAAGCGCCGGTGCGCGCCGATGAAGCTCCCGAGCCCCTCGGCCACCTTCGCCATGTCGAGCCCGCGGATATGGGCGGCGCAGATGACGGCCAGCGCGTCCAGCATGTTGGCTTCGCTGGGCACGTTCAGGTGGAAGTCGCCCAGGGCTTCGCCGTTCAACGTGGCCGTGAAGGCGGCGCAGCCGTGCCCGTCGTAGCGCAGGTTCGCGGGCCGGAGCATGCACTGCTCGCCCAGGCCATAGGTCATGGAATTGCAGGCGGCGTTTTCACATACGCGCCGCGCCCGGAAGTCGTCGCCCCAGGCGATGCACCAGCCGTGCTCCGGCACCAGCGCCGCGAACTTCACAAAGGCGTTCTCGATGTCGTCGATGTCCCTGTAGTAGTCCAGGTGATCCTCGTCGATGTTCAGGATCACGGCGATGGACGGCTTGAAGTGCAGGAAGCTGGAATTGTATTCGCAGGCCTCGCAGATGAAATCGTGGTGGTCGTCGCCCGCCCGGGTGGAGCCGCCAATGAAGTCCAGCTCGCCGCCAATGTGGATGGTGGGGTCGGCCCCGGCCTGCAAAAACGCCTGGGCCATCATCGATGTGGTGGTGGTCTTGCCGTGGGTGCCGCTGACGGCCACCGCGAAGGGATAGCCCTCCATCAGCTGGCCGATCAAATCGCAGCGCTCGATCTGGGGAATGCCCAGGCGGGCGGCCTCGGCGCGCTCCGGGTTGTCCGCGCCGATGGCGGCGGAATAGACGATCACGTCCGCGCTGCGCACGTTCGTCGTGTCGTGGCCGATGGATACCGGTATGCCCAGCGCCTCCAGGTGCTCGGTCTTGTGGGATTTGGTGCGGTCCGAGCCGGTGACGGCATAGCCCTTCTGCTTCAGGTAGCCGGCCAGGCCGGACATGGAGCTGCCGCCAATGCCGATGAAGTGGGCGCGGCCCCCTTTGAAATCGTATATACTCGCGGTCATCAAGATTCCTCCAATGCGGGGCTGCGGAATCGTCCAACCCCTATAGATTCATTATAAGGCAAATGTGAAGCGTCTGCAAGCGCAACCTGGAAACGAGGGGGAAATGAAGGTTAAAACTTGGAACATTTGCCCGATTTTGCAGAAATCAGATGAAAAACTAACAAATCCGAATTATAATGAGCTTAATTGAAAAAATATTCGGAATTGAGGCTTGAACGCATGGAGAAAATCAAGCGCAACGAGCGCCTGGGCGCGCTCACCAGGATACTGATGGACACACCCAACCGCATCCATACGCTCGGCGAATTCTGCGAGCTGTTCGGGGCCGCGAAGTCCACCATCAGCGAGGACATCGACCTGGTCAGCGCGTCGCTGGCCCGCTTCGACCTGGGCCGCGTGGAGACGGTGGCCGGCGCGGCGGGTGGTGTACGCTATCGGGCGATGCCCAGCCCTACCAGGGTTCGCAGGAACCTTGACGAGGTGGCCAGGCGATTGACCGAGCCCGGCCGGATGCTGCCGGGCGGGTTCCTCTACACCTCGGATATCACGGCGGAGGGCAGCGTCGCCCAGCAGATGGGGGAGATTATAGCCGCTCAATACTATGACAGCAAGCCCCACTTCGTGTTGACGATGGAGACCAAGGGCATACCCATCGCGCTGATGACGGCCAGGATGCTGGATGTGCCGCTGGTCATCGCCCGCAGGGACAGCCGCGCCTACGAGGGCAGCGCCGTGAAGATCAACTACATCGCCGGGGGCAATGACCGCATCGAGACCATGGCCCTGACACGGCGGGCGGTCAGCCCCGGCCAGCGGGCGCTGATCGTGGACGACTTCATGAAGGGCGGCGGTACGCTGCAGGGCATGGTGGACCTGATGAGGGAATTCCTGGCCGAGGTGGTGGGCGTCTGCGTGATGATCGCCACCGCCAAGCCGGAGGAGAAACGCGTTGAAAATGTGCGCTCCCTGCTGATCCTGGAGGGCTTCGATCCGGTCACCGGCCGCGCGAACATCCATCCGGCCGAAGAATTCAGGTAATTCCGTTCCTACCGCACAGCGCATGGTTCCTGACGGAATCCAGCCAGAAGTGGAGATCAGATGGCTCCCTTACGGCGATCAGGCCCTGCAGCTCTATCAGATCGGGACAGAGCTTTGGGAACAGGTCCGGTTGCCCCTCCAGCAGGCCGGGGTTATACTGTAATGTTCGGGGATCATTCCAGATCGCGCTGTAGGTCATCTCTGCCTCGACCATGTCCTGGAACATGTGGCTGCCGTAGCTGAGCTCAGGCATAAAGCCGGTACGGCTGTCCGATATTTCGCATATTTCGGAAAAACAGGAGATATCCGCAAAGCGCGTGGGGACGCCGAGCTCCGGTGATGAGGTGCCCACCCGTCCGGGGGCCATGAGCAGCAGGTTTTTCCCCGTGTTTGCGTAGTGTCGGTTGATCCTGCCGACCGCCGTCGCCACTTCCGCCTTGCGCGCATAGGGAAAGGCGTTGTATTTTGCGGGGTCTATCTGCACCACGACATCAACCTTTCGATGCCTGGATGGCCCCATGGACGCGCCCTGGACCTCGAAGAGCACGCCCGAGAGCTTCAGCCCGTCCATGCTCACCGCCTCCTCGGCAGCGCCCGTATACAGCGGCCGGCATTGCAGCAGGTTGACCACGAATTCCCCGTCCTTGTCCAGGTTGATCGCGTATTCGATGTCCACCGGCGTGCCGTATACCCGCTCCAGGGTCTTCAGGATCCGCTGCATCAACCCTGTAAAGTCCCTGTTCTCCAACAGGCGCTGGCAACTGACGAACCAGACGTCCTTGCTTCGCCCCATTTCACGGAGCCGACCTTCCGCCTCATAGTCGTGCTCCATCATGACCTGCTTGTACCACAGCGGCAGCACGTCCAGCAGGCGCTCCAGCCTGACCTCGCAATACCGGTTTTCGCGGCAGTTCAGCACGTCGATATTGCGCTGGGAAAACCGGTGCTTCTGGGCAACGCTGGTGTACACGGTGATGTCCGGACGGTCCAGGTTGGCCAGGCGGGGATAATCCTCCTGTGTGCGGTCCACGGCCTTGGTGCCCAGTCCCATGACCAGCCGCAGCATTCCGGCGTTCGGGTCCATGTTCGGGTACCACTGATAGGCGCTGTGGCTGTAGCCCACGCCCGCGGCGCAGGGCATGAAGTACTGCCCGTAATAGGAACCGGAGACACGCTGGACGAGTATGGCCATCTGCTCGTCCCTGCGATCCAGTCCCCGGCGCATGCGGTATTCCAGCGCGGAGATGTCCATCGTGCTCGCGTAAACGGTGCGCACGGCGTTTTCAAACGCCTCCAGGCGTTCCTCCTCGCTGCCGCGGTTCACGCAGAAGACGGACTCATACTTGCCCGCAAAGGCGTTTCCAAAGCCGTCCTCGAGGAAGCTGGACGAGCGCACGATGAACGGGTTTTGCCCGAAGTAATCCAGCACCTTCTGGAATTCCTCGCGAATCTTCCCGGGAAAGCGCCCGTGCAGCAGGCGCTCCTTCAGCGCATCCGCCACTTCAAAGTAGCCCTCGCGGGAACGCTGCCTGATCCGCAGGCGCCAGTCGCCGTTCGACACGATGTAGGTGTAGAACACGTCTGAACCGATGTAAAAGGAATCGTGTGGCTCGCTGTACTGCCGGTAATCCGCAAGCTCCGTATCGACGATCTTTCGCGCCAGCAGCATGCCGCACGCCTTGCCGCCGATGGCCCCGCTGCCGATCATCCTGTCCCGCAGCATGAAGTAATCCTCCGGCTTAAAGTACTGCTTGACCAGATGCCTGAGCCGACTGTCCTTCGTCATGGTGCTGTCAATGATCTGATCCTCCATCTCCGCGCTGAATGAGCCGGAGCGATAGGCGTCCTTGGCCATGTTAAAGAAGCGGTCGTGGCTGTCGATGTTTTGATCCTGGCTCTTCTCCCTCGCCTCCTGGATGCTCTGGTAATAGCGGCTGATGCTCACGCCGTTGTCCAATACCTGGAATTCGCCCGTGCTGCGGCGATAGCCGTGGGGCATGAACATCGTCTCGGAGTTTCGCTCCCACACCTTCAACGGGTGCAGGTATATCCACTTATCGTTCGAATATACATCCAGCAGCAGCTGCGTGGTCTCGCGTATGCGGGCGATGGCGTCGTATGAGTGACGCCCGCGCAGGATTGGGAAGTAGGCCACCGTGTCCAGCTCGAACAAGTACGGACAGGTCACCCTGAAGAAGTTGCCCATCATCAGGTCCGTATACCATACGGATTGAAGCTCTGACAGGCAATCGAATACGTAGAAGGCATCCCGCCCCTTGCGCGTAATCTCCTCGTGGATGGCCACCGTGAAGGCTTCAAAGCCCTTGTCGGGGTCAAATTCAACTACGTCGACGCCATCCAGGTCAGTCAATATGGGCGGGTGCTGCGCAAAGCGTATGTAGGTTATGCTGCGCCCGTCCCGCTTGGCCTGCTCCACGAAGGGCAGGGTGAAGAAGATGAATTCCCCGATGTCGGATACCTGCCAGACGACGTTATCCCCCATGCGGATGTAATCCAGAATGTCGTCAACCCCCGGAATGCCGCTCTTAACCTTGTCAAAGGCCGCCATCGTCTTTCCTCCATTCATATCTCGGAATAGAAAAACGCAGGGGCACGCGCATGAGAAGAACTCTCATCGGCACGCCCTTGCGCCGTTTGAATTGTTATTATTATATTATGCCGCGGGAGGTTTGTCAAGGGGAATACTGTATTTTGTTTGTACCAGAGTACCGGGGTCACTGAATCCTGTCGCTATACTTCATCTGCTCTGCGGCGGGTATCTTCAGTATTGTCATGGCTTCCCTTGCCGAAACCTTAAGGGAGTCCATGATGCTGCGAATGCTGTTCAGGCGTTCGGTTTCCGTCCCTTCTGCCCGGCCCTCGGCCCGGCCTTCGGCCAGATAGTCTCTCTTGAACATCTCCAGGGTTTCGGCTTCGTTGTATTCGGTCAGCAGCATGTTCTTCACCTCCGCTCGGTGTTGCTCCAGGAAGGGCTTGATCAGAAAGCTGTCGGGCATGCTGTC
>JAZTZK010000241.1:0-7419 GCA_045637485.1 Clostridia bacterium | reverse complement strand
CAGCGACACGTCCACTCCGGCGGCGCGCAGCCTGTCGCAGGCCAGCCGTATGTCGGGGTAGAGCAGCTCCCGGGTGCCGCAGTAGACGGTCGTCGGGGGAAGGCCCGCCATGTCGCCGAACAGGGGGCTGACCTGCCAGTGGTGGGTGTCGGCCCTCCCGGCCCAGTATTGGCCGTGAACCTTCACCAGCTCAAAGTGGAGCATCGGCTCCACGGCCAGGTAGTCGGAAATGTCCGGGTTGTCCATGGACACGTCCACCCAGGGGGAGAACAGGATCAGGCGCTCGGGCGGGGCATCCCCCGCGCCGGCGAGGGCCTCCGCCAGCCCCAGGGCCAGCCCGCCCCCGGCGGAATCCCCCATCAGTATGCGGCGTCGGCCGGGGCTTTCCCCGGCCAATGCCCGGTACAGCGCCGTCAGGTCGTCGTAGGCCCGGGTATAATCGGCCCAGGGGGCCAGGTGGTAGGCCGGGGCGACCACGGTACAGTCGGTCTGGCGGGCCAGCCGGTCCATGAAGCGCCACTGGTGGGCGTTGAAGCCGTTGATATAAGCGCCGCCGTGCAGATACAGCACCAGGGGGCCGTCGCCGTCGCCGTTCAGCGTGAATACCTGCATGCCGTCGCGGTCGGTTTCGCCTGCGGAAACGCTCAGGCTATCGGGCGGGGCGGCGACCGGCTCGGGCTCGGTACGCTTCGCCTCCAGGCGTTGGATCTCCGAATCGGCGGTGCGGTCGGTGGCGAACTGGCGGCGCAGCCTGTACTCGTATAGCGTCGCCTTCAGCGAGCGCCCGTATACGACGCGGTTGAGGCCCAGGGCGCAGGTGGCCAGGGCCAGCGCTGAAGCGACGACGATGGCGATGATGCGAAATGTCTTTTTCATGGTGCTCACTCCGGCAAATAGTCCGGCTTGCGCTGCAGATTGGCGATGTCCAGGGCGACGCGGGCCTCCAGGCCGTCGATCTGGCGCAGGTCCTCGCCGTGCCACAGCTCCCGGTCTGCCAGGACGGCGTAGGCCAGGGATTCGGGGGGCATGTCGTGGGACAGCGTGGCGAACACCGCCAGCGCTTCGGGGTCGTCCTCCAGGGCGTGGACCTGTGTGCCCCGGTAGACCTCGTAGCGGCCCTGGGCGTTGGGCCGCGCCCCGGCGTACAGCATGACGGTGGCCGCCAGGGCGAAGCTCAGCAGCCTGGGCGGCTCGAAGTTCTCCGCCGCCCAGGCGCGAATGATCGGCAACACGGCGCGGCAAAATCGCGCCAGCAGCGGGCGGACCGCAGGCAGCAGGGCGTTGTCGCTCAGCGGGTTTTCGAAGCGCTCGAAGGCCTGGATCACCTGCGGGGCCAGGGCGGCGCGGGCGTCGGGATCGGCGGGCAGCAGCTCCTCGGCGTAGACGCGGCCCACGAAGGCGCGCAGGCGTTCGTGCTTCATGCAGTCCGAGAGGGTGTTGCAGCCCAGCAGCCAGCCCGGCGCGGCCATGGCAAACAGCCCGGCGTCGTAGGCGCGGCGCTTCTGCGCCAACACCGGCGATAGGTCCTCCACGATTCGGATGCCGCCGCCGTCGTTCACCGGCAGCGCGTCCCGCAGCCCTGCCGGAGCCTGTATCGTCAGCGCCGCGAAGGGCTCGGCCAGGTGTAGCATGCCGTCGGCGTAGTTCATCTCGGCGCATTGGCGGGCGGCGGACTTCGCGTCGGCCCGGAAGGCCAGCCCGTCGGCCAGGGCGGGACAGAAGGCGCAGGCGTCGCGGAGCCATTCGGCGAAGCCCGGGTCGGGGTTCAGCGCTGCCACGGCGTCCCGGACCTGCCCGGCGCAGTCGACCGCCTCGCCGAGGCAGAGCATCCACAAGCCGCCCAGCTCGGCCTCATAGCGCGCCGCCAGCAGCCTTGCGGCGCTTTCGATGTCAAACGGGCAGTCCGGGCTCCCGGTGTCCAGCAGCCCCAGGGCCAGCGCGGGATTGCGGGCAAGGTCGACGCGCGCATCCCCGGTCTCCGGGATACATAGTATGGACTGGACCACGATCTCCTGCTTTATCGGCATCTCGCCCCGGTAGCCCCGCACCAGCAGCGTATAGAGGTAATCCTGCTCCCGCAGCAGCAACGCCGGATCCGCGCCTTCGCCCGTCCAGGGCCTGTCCGGGGGCACGCAGGCGATGCCGAGGCCCGGGCAGGCGGCGTCCAGCAGCCGGTCCGCCACGCCCAGCAGGGCCTCGCCCAGGCCAAATTGCACGGCGCGCACCCCGGTGGGGGCGTGCTCGGGAATATCGTAGCGGCGCAGCATGCCGCGATTCAGGCGTTGCATGATGGGAGGCCTCCTTTTATGGTTCGGGAGCTTCTGATTTGTCGCCTTGCGACAAAACGGAAGTCGTCACCTATTCTAACATATTCCAGCCTTTTACGCAAATTCACAGGAATGAAATTGCGTTTGCCGATATATTGTGATAAAATAAAGGACAATGGAACGAACGGGCGCATGGCGCCGGTATAAAGGAGAGATGACAGTGGAAGCGGTATTTCAATCGCAAGGGTTAATTGAGTTTGAGGGTTCGATGCTGCTGTGGATACAGAACAACCTGCGTTCGGATTTCCTGGATCCGATCATGAAGGCCCTGACGATGCTGGGCGACAAGGGCCTGATCTGGATCTTGATCACGCTGGTGCTGCTGATTGTGCGCAGGACACGCCCGCTGGGCGTGATCTGCGCGGCATCGATGGTATTCGGCCTGGTCGTTACCAACCTGATTATCAAGAACTGGGCGGCCCGGATACGGCCCTATGAGGTGGTCCAGGGCCTGAAGTGCATCGTGCCGCTGGCGAAAGACTGGTCCTTCCCCTCGGGCCACACCACCAACTCGCTGGCCTGTGCCTGGGTGTTGTTCAGAAGGACGCCGAAGAAGTGCGGCGTGCCGGCGCTGATACTGGCCATACTGATCGGGTTCTCCCGCCTGTATGTGGGTATTCACTATCCCACCGATGTGCTGGCCGGCGCGGCGATCGGCATTTGCTGCGCGTGCCTGGCCATGTGGCTGGTGCCGAAGCTGGAAAGTAAATTCCCGAAGCTGACGGAGACGGTGTACAGGGTGTAATACACGACGAACGGGCAGGGCCGGTAAATCGAAGGATTTGCCGGCCCTGCCCGTTCCATTGGAACCTCACAGGCTTCTTGCCCCCAGCATGGCCCCGCAGCTCTCACGGACGATCAGGCTGCATTCGCGGATCTGGGAAAATGCGCCGCCGCCGTTTTTCATGGTGCCGATCAGCTCTTCGATGGCGGTAACGCCGTGGTCGAAGGGGTGCAGGTCCACCGTGGTCAGGGCGGGGGTGAGGTAGGGGGTGAAGAATTGGTTGTCGCAGCCGATCAGGGCCACGTCCTCGGGTACGCGCAGCCCCATGCGCTGCAGCTGTCGCAGCGCCCCCAGGGCCACCAGGTCGTTGATGGCGATGATGGCCGTGGGATGGGTCTGGGGCGCGGCGGCACTGAACAGGCGGTTCACACAGAACTCGCCGGCCTGGGGGGTGAAGCCCGCGTCGGTGCGCTGCTCCCGGTCGGCGGGCAGGCCCAGGCGCTCCATCTCCTCGTAATAGGCCCGCCTCCGGGCGCTGGGAGAGCGCATGCCGCCTGCGCCGCCGATAAAGCAGATGCGCCGGTGACCCAGGGTGACCAGGTGGGCCAGCGACTTGCGCACGCTCAGGGACAGGTCGGAGGTGATGTTCACACAGCTGACCCCCTCCACCCGGGGCCCGATGGTGACGATGGGCATGCGCCCGGCGATGCGGTTCAGCCGTCGGCGGATCTCGTCCAGGTCGCCCTGCTCTACCGCCGCGCCCACCAGCACCGCGCCGTCCACAGGCAGAGACGTGACCTGCTGGAGGCTGTTCTCCTCCGCGCCCGGGGTGAATTCCGGCTGGCACACGATCAGCGACCGCCCGGCCAGCCGCGTCGCCTGCTCGGCCCCGGCGCAGAGCATGCCGTAGTAGGGATTGGTCAGGTCCGAGATCACCAGGGCCAGCGCGTGCGCCTCGCCGGATTCCTCGCGACGCTCGGCGGAGGCCTTGCGGTAACCCAGGGCCAGGGCCGCCGCCTCCACCTTTTTCCGGGCGGCCGCGCTGGCGCTGCCCCCGGACAGTACCCGGGAAACCGTGGCGATGGAAACCCCCGCCTGGCGGGCGACATCGTTTATGGTGACGACTTTCGGTTCCATGGAAAAGGCCTCCTGGCTGGGTTGATTTTTTAGGGGGTTAGGGGTTAGGTTTTAGGGGTTAGGGAAGGAGCAATTACCACAGTCCAAGTATATCATATCTATTGGAAATTTTCAATGGTTTTCCAACTGAATTTTCATCATATGCTGAAAATTCTGCTTTTTCTTTACGGAAACTATTGACAAACGGGCGATTCAGGGCTATAATGAAGACGAGATGAAAATGATTTACATTTTCACGAATCATACGGGCTTGCCCGTTGAGAGTATGAAGGAGGAAAAACCCATGAAAAAAGCGCTCGCACTGATCCTGGCAGCGATCATGCTGCTCTGCACAGCGTCCTTCGCCGTGGCGGACGAGGCTCAGACCCTGACCGTCGTGGCCTGGGACGCCGGCACCACTCCCTACCTCGTGGCCCAGAAGGAAGCCTTTGAGGCCTCCCATCCCGGCGTGACCATCGAGTACGTCGACGTTGCCTCCCAGGATTATCCCGTTAAGTCCACCACGATGCTGTCCGGCGGCGACGCCAGCGACGTGTACATGGTCAAGGAGCTGCCCCATCTGCTGGACTGGCAGGCGGCAGGCTTCGCGGAGCCCCTGAACAGCTACATCGAGGCTTCCGGCTACGACCTGAGCGGCTTTGCCGGCATCGAGAGCAACTATGCCGTGGACGGCGAGCAGTACGCGCTGCCCTTCCGCTCCGACTTCTGGGTGTTGTTCTACAACAAGGATCTGTTCGATGCCGCGGGCGTTGAGTATCCCACCAACGACATGACTTGGGAGCAGTACGCCGAGCTGGCCAAGAAGATGACCGGCGACGGCAACTACGGCACCCACTACCACACCTGGCTGAGCGCCGTGGTGAACTGGGACGTGTGCGACGGCGTGAACACGCTGATCGACGGCGACTACACCGATCTGGCCTACTTCTACGAGCTGTACCAGGATCTGGAGGACGCGGGCGCCTGCATGCCCTATGACGAAGTGAAGGCTGCCGGCCTGCACTACTCCGCCGCCTTCGAGAACGGCAATATCGCCATGCTGCCCATGGGCTACTGGTTCGTGTCCACCATGATCGGCGCCATCAAGGACGGCACCTGCAGCTTCAACTGGGGCATCGTCGCCGTTCCCCACAAGGAAGGCGTGGCCGCCGGTTCCTCCTTCGGCAACCTGACCGGCGCGATGATCAACGCCAAGTCCGAACACAAGGATCTGGCCTGGGAGTACATCTCCTGGCTGGCCGGCGAGGAAGGCTCCATGGCCACCGCCTCCACCGGCACCCGTCCGGCGTGGGTCTCCGCGGCTGTCGCCGACGCCATGGCTTCCGCCGATGGCTTCCCCACCGACGAGGCCAGCAAGGCCGCGCTGGTGCCCGTGTACGTGGGTGTTGAGATACCTGCCTCCGAGCACTCCTCCGAGATCTCCACGATCCTGAACGAGGAACACACCCTGATCATGACCCGCGAGAATACCATCGAAGAGGGTATCGAAGCGATGAACGAGCGCGTGGCCGAGCTGCTGGGCTGATGGCCTGATCGCGGTTAAACCAACGCACCGGCGGGGAAGGCGAGCGCTCGCCTTCCCCGCTTGCTGTTTCAGATACAACCCTTCAAAACGAAAGGAGCTGTCCCCATGGCCAAAGCGCCTCAGCGTCGTTACAAGCGGCAGATGACCGGCTATGAGCTCAAGAAGGAGCTGATTGCCTATTCCTTTCTCGCGCCGAATTTCATCGGCTTCGCGGTATTCACGCTGCTGCCGGTGCTGTTTTCCATATTCCTGTCCTTCGTGAAATGGAAGGGCGGCGCGTTCAACACCATGGAATGGGTGGGCCTGGGCAACTACGCCGACATCTTCAAGACCGCCAAGGTGGCCGAGAAGGGTATCGGCTACCTGTTCACCAAGGTGGATCTGGGTATCGCCCTTAAGAACACGCTGTTCTTTACCGTGGTCACGGTCCCGCTGACGATTGTGTGCGCGCTGGCGCTGGCGCTGGCACTGAATCGGGCGGTAAAGGGCGCGGTGGGCTTTCGAACCGTGTTCTTCTTCCCCTATGTGGCGTCGATGGTGGCCATCTGCGTGTGCTGGCGCTTTATGATGATGAAGGACGGCCCCATCAACCAGCTGCTCATGGCCCTGGGAAGCAGCTACAACAAGAGCTGGACAGCGGACAGCACCATGGCCATATGGTCCATCATACTGGTCAGCGTGTGGCGCAATATGGGTTATTATATGGTAATCTACCTGGCGGCGCTGCAGGGCATTCCCACCGACCTGTACGAGGCGGCCACGGTGGACGGCGCCAACAAGTGGCAACAGTTTATCCACGTGACGCTGCCCCAGCTGCGGCCCACCACGTTCTTTACCTCGACGATGCTGATCATCTCCTGCTTCAAGATCTACGATGTGGTGGCAATCATGACCGAGGGCGGCCCCGGACGCAGCACCAAGATGCTGGTTACCTACATCTACGACGAGGCGTTTTCCAACTTCAACTACGGCGTCGCCAGTGCCATTGCAATGGTGCTGCTGGTGATTGTTCTTATTTTTACACTGGTCCAGTTCAGCCTGGAAGACCGCTATGCCAATAACTGAGGGGAGGGGAGCGACATGACGCAAATGACCGCGAGCAAGCCGGTGGGCGTTGAGACCCCGCCCATCATGACCGTATTAAAGATACTGCTGTATGTGGTGCTGATCGCCCTGGCGCTGTTTACACTGATTCCCTTCGTTTGGATGCTCTCGTCGTCGCTGAAGCTGGACCGGGAGGTGTTCAGCTATCCGATCCGCTGGATTCCCGAGACCTTCCACTGGGAGAACTACAAGCTGATCTGGACCAAGGTACCGCTGTTGACCTACTTCAAGAATACGGCGGTCATAGCCATACTCGTTACATTCATTCAGACACTGACCTCCTCCTTCGCGGCCTACGCCTTCGCCAAGCTGCAATTCCGGGGGCGGAACGTGCTGTTTATCTGCTACGTGGCCACCATCGCGGTGCCGTGGCAAACCTACATGCTGCCCCAGTTCATACTGATGCGGTCCATGGGCCTGTACGACACGCTGTGGGCCATCGTAGTGCTGCAGTCCTTCAGCGCCTTCGGCGTGTTCCTGATGCGCCAGTTCTACCAGGGCATCCCCTCCGAGCTGTGCGAGACCGCCCGCATCGACGGCCTGAGCGAGTACGGCATCTGGGCCCGCATCATGCTGCCCCTGAGCCGCGCGGCCATTGCCAC
>JAZTZK010000240.1:0-2527 GCA_045637485.1 Clostridia bacterium | reverse complement strand
GCGGCCACCAAGGCCCCCATTGCCAAGATCGCAGACAAGGTCTCCGGCGTGTTCGTGCCGGTGGTCATCGGCATCGCCATCATCACCACCATCGTCTGGCTGCTGGCGGGACAGCCCATCGGCTACGCGCTGGCGCGGGGCATCTCCGTGCTGGTGATCTCCTGCCCCTGCGCGCTGGGGCTGGCGACCCCCGTGGCCATCATGGTGGGCAACGGCATGGGCGCGAAGAACGGCATACTGTTCAAGACCTCCGCGTCACTGGAGGAGACGGGCCGCGTGCAGATCGTGGCGCTGGACAAGACCGGCACGATCACGCTGGGCGAGCCGAGGGTGACGGACGTCCTGCCCGCCGAGGGCTGGGACGAGGCGTCGCTGTTGAAGCTGGCAGCCTCCGTCGAGCAGCGCAGCGAGCATCCGCTGGCGAAGGCGGTCATGGCGTTGGCCGGGGAACGCGGGGTCGAGGCCGACGAGGTGACCGACTTTACGGCTCTTCCCGGAAACGGCATTGCCGCAAAATTGGCCGGGGAGGCGGAGGGTCCGCTCCCAGCGGTGCTGGGCGGCAGCGCGAGGTACATTTCAAGTCAAGTGAGTATCCCAGAAAGCCTGACGAAGCAGGTCGAGGCCCTCTCGGCGGAGGGCAAGACCCCGCTGCTGTTCGCGCGAAACGGCGAACTGGCGGGCATCGTCGCCGTGGCGGACGTCATCAAAGAGGACAGTCCGCAGGCCGTTCGGGAGCTGCAAAACATGGGCATCCGCGTGGTGATGCTCACCGGCGACAATCCCCGCACGGCGAAGGCCATCGGCGCGCAGGCGGGCGTGGACGACGTGATTGCTGGCGTGCTGCCGGACGGCAAGGAGGCCGTGATCCGGACGCTTTCTGAAAGGGGTAAGGTGGCCATGGTGGGCGACGGCATCAACGACGCCCCGGCGCTGACCCGCGCGGACATCGGCATCGCCATCGGCGCGGGGGCGGACGTGGCCGTGGACGCCGCGGACGTGGTGCTGATGAAGAATCGGCTGACCGACGTGCCCGCCGCGATCCGCCTGAGTCGCGCCACGCTCAGAAACATCCACCAGAACCTGTTCTGGGCCTTTATATACAATACGATTGGCATTCCGCTGGCGGCGGGCTGCTTCATACCGCTGTTCGGCTGGACGCTGAACCCCATGTTCGGCGCGGCGGCCATGAGCCTTTCCAGCTTCAGCGTCGTCACCAACGCCCTACGGCTGAACCTCTTCGACTTGCACAGCACCGAGCGCGACCGCAGGGCCAAACCCGTGGACATCGACGACGTGATCGAGAGGCTGAGCGCGTCGGACAACGCGCCTGCCCGGCCCGCGGGCATTGAAATCAGGATTGAGATCGAAGGCATGATGTGCGAGCACTGCGAGGCGCGGGTGAAGAAGGCGCTGGAAAAGCTGCCGGGCGTCATCAGTGCCAGCGCGGATTACCGCTCGGGAACCGCCACCCTGTGGGCCGACCACTCTGTGGTGCTGGACGTTCTGAAACAGGCGATCGAGGCGGAGGATTATGCCGTCAAGGCCATAGTGGCCGCATGACTTCCGGTCATGTTTGGCATGTGTACCCTCATGAATGTACCCCACATCATGGACAGTTTTGATTTTTGTTAAAGCTCAGCGTCGTGATTATTCGGAACCCCTCCGCCTCGCTTCGCTCGGCACCTCCCCTTTCAGGGGAGGCTTTTGGAGGTTGCCTCCCCTGAAAGTCCTCAAGGACTAGCTTCGCGTCGGGGAGGTGGCCCCGCCACAGGCGGGGTCGGAGGGGTTCCATCGTGTCGACCCTGAGCTGTAACCAATACCGCCCATTGCCGTCCCTATCGGGTTTTTTCATGGTTGTCAATACATCCGAATCGTGATATACTGGATTTGGAAGGGAATGTCATCTTAACATTCGGACATTGCCCCGTGAGGCAGTTGAAAATGATACTGGCCTGGGCGGTCATTCACCAGGACGAGCTGATGCAAAACTGGGGCTGGCAAAGGATCGCGAGCCGCTCGACCCGATCGCGCCTTTGATGTAGGGGGGGTGTACCGATGCAGATGACCTATTTCCCTGTAGTTGTGCAGGTGGTTCCCTTTCCGGATCACACCGTATCGGTCTACTTTTCAAATGGTAAGATCGTCTCATACAACGTCAGGCCCCTACTGGACAAGGGCGTGTTTCGCGCCCTGCGGGACATGGATGTGTTCACCAATCGCTGTGCCATTATGAACGATACCCTGGTCTGGAATATCGCCGGTAACGGCTACCCCACCGCCTGTATCGACATCGACCCGGAAACGCTGTACGCCCTGGACGCCATCGAGGATCGCCTTTCAGCTTCATGAACGATAAGGGGATACCTGGAGGCGGGCAGGCAATATGTCAGATAGATGATCGGTCGTCCCGGGACCGGAGATTTTTACAGCCGCTTCGTTTACAGCACGAAGCGGCTCTGTTATAATGTGCGGGATACGAACGCAGAGAGGATGCTCATCCATGAAAACCTCCGCCCCATTCCCCTGG
>JAZTZK010000239.1:0-2730 GCA_045637485.1 Clostridia bacterium | reverse complement strand
GCCTCTGAACGTACCCTTGGCGTTTCCTCATACAGCTCGACAAATCAGAATTCTACGACCCCCCATACCACACAAGAAAAAGAGGCTGCTTATGAGTTTACACGACATTGAAGGCCGGGTGAAGCGGCTCCTGGAGCCCTTTCCATTCGTCAAGCGCATCGGCAAGCGAACCTATCAGTACGTGGGCTACGCGCTCTCCGGGAACAAGCTCAAATCCGAGGGCGAGCTGGTCCGCCTGACCCCGGACGACGGGCTGGAATACTTCTTCGGCTACTATGACAAGTGCCCCTGGGACAGAGACGACAACCGGCTGCTGGCGCTGCGGGTGCGGCAGACCACGAAATCCCCCGCGCCGAAGGAACCGGGGGAGCTGGTGCTGATCGACCCGACGGCGGACGGCGCGCCGAGGGTGATCGCCACGGTCCACGCCTGGAACGTGCAGCAGGGCTGCATGGCCCAGTGGCTGGGGCCGGATTTCAGTCGGTATGTGCTGTTCAACGACTTTCGGGAAGGGCGCTATTGCTCCGTGATCTTCGACACCGAGGCCATGCGCGAGGTGAAGACCCTCCCCCTGCCGGTGTACGACGTGGCAAAGGACGGGTCGTTTGCGCTGTCGCTGGATTTCTCCCGGCTGCACCGGATGCGCCCCGGCTACGGCTATTCCAACCTGCCGGACGCCACCGCCGGCCAGCCCTGCCCCGACGCGCCCTGCATCTGGCGGATGGAATTGTCCGACGGCAGGGTGACGCCCCTTTTGAAGTACACCGACTTCGCCGCCTTCGAGCCCGACGCCCGCATGGACGGCGCGGAGCACAAGGTGAACCACCTGATGCTGTGCCCCGACGGCCACCGCTTCATGGTGCTGCACCGCTGGTTTCAAAAGGGCCACAAGCACACCCGGCTGCTCACCGTGGGCAGCGACGGCACCGGCATGTACAACCTCAGCGACGACGATTTCGCCTCCCACAGCTTCTGGAAGGACGACGGGCACATACTCTCTTTCCTGCGCAAGCGGGCCACCGGCGACCACTACTACCTGATGAAGGATCAGACCCCCGAGTATCAGATGCTGTGGCCGGAGCTGCGCACAGACGGGCATTGCAGCTATGCCCCCGACGGCCGCGTGGTCACCGACAGCTACCCCAACCAGGCGCGGCTGTCCAGCGTGTTCGTGTGCGCCGATACGGCCAACCTGGCCCAGCGCGTGGCCCGGGTCCATTCGCCGCTGAGCTACGTGGGCGATTGCCGCTGCGACCTGCACCCCCGCTGGAACCGGGCGGGCGACGCCATCTGCATCGACTCCACCCACGAGGGGCGGCGGGCCATGTACAGGATCCCCGTCCCGGCGGACGCCCCCGCTGTCGTTTCCGCCCCGACGGCCCCGTCGAAGCCGTCCCTGAAGGCGCGAATCAAGGGCAACAAGGCGCTGTTTACCGTGCTGAACACCGTCAAGCACGCCCAGGATCCCCTGTACAGCGGCTGGATGCGGCTGTGCCACCGGCTCTACGGGGTGGACGCAGACAAGGTTTTCTTCTCCAGCTACGACGGCCTGCTGTACAACGACAATCCCCGGGCCGTGGCGGAGGCGCTGCACGCCATCGCCCCCGGCGCAAAGCTGCTGTTCCGCCTGTCCGGCAGGGGCATGGACGCCCCGGACATACCGGATTACATCACCAGGGTGCCCCGCAGCGGCCTCGGCATGATGCGGGAAATGGCCACGTCGAAGGTCATCGTCACCAACGCGGGCATGAAGCGCTGGATGAAGAAGTTTGACGACCAGTACTACATCCAGACCTGGCACGGCGACCGGGGCTTCAAGAAGGTGCGACTGGACCTGGAGCCGAACAACCGATACTTCCTGTATGAGAGCAAGCGCATCGACCTGGCCGTGTCCGGCTCCCGCTTCGGTAGTGACGTGTACCGCAGCGGCTTCGCGGTGAAGGGCGAGATACTGGAGGTGGGCTACCCCCGCAACGACCTGCTGGTGAGGAACCCGCCGGAGGTGGCGCGGCGGGTACGCGACGCCCTGGGCATCGGCGAGGGCGTGCGGGTGCTGATGTACGCGCCCACCTTCCGCACGGAGACCAGCGGCTCGGTTCAGTACGCGTCGTTCAGCCTCGAAAGGGCACGGGAGACCCTGGAGGCCACCACCGGCCAGCGCTGGCTGTGCATCACAAGGGGGCACATCGACTCGAAGGGCATCCACTCCGACGCCCGGATGGACGTGAGCGCCTGGCCCGAGGCTACGGAGCTGTTGCTGATCACGGACCTGATGATCACCGACTACTCCTCCATCGGCGGCGACTTCATGCTGCTGAACCGCCCGGTGATCTACTACCAGCCCGACGCCGGAGACTACAGTGCCGGGCGTGGCCTGTACTTCGACCCGGACCAGTCCCCGCTGATCGTCGCCCACAGCGAAGCGGAGCTGCTGGACATACTCTCCAAGCCCATCGACGGCCCGGGCAACTGCGAAGCCGTGCTGAAATTCTTCGGAACGAACGAAACCGGCAGGGCGGCGCAGATCGTGGCGGAGAGGATTGGGGAGAAGATTGGCAAATTCTGATTTGTCGAGCTCTGCTCGAAAAATCAGAATTTGAGGGGTTAGGCTTTAGGGGTTAGGGGTTAGGGAAGGATGAAATCCTTGCGGATTTCTTTATATTCAAAGGCTTGCGAAGCGTAGAAACCCCTGTCTTTTCCATAGAATCAAACAAATCCCGAAGGGATTTG
>JAZTZK010000238.1:0-7129 GCA_045637485.1 Clostridia bacterium | reverse complement strand
CGTCACTTGGGGGTGGTTCCAGACCCAGCGCAGGCCCCAGTCCGCGGGGCTGCGGTTCGGGTCGAGGGCCTCGAATTCCCTGCGGGCGGCCTGGGGCAGTCCGCCCGCCAGGCGTCCGACCCCAAAGGGCTCCATGATGATCACCGGCAGGCCCTTCTGGTGGGCGTAGTCCAGCCCGTCGATGCCCGCCTGGGCGTGCTCGTCCATGTAGTTGAACTGGATCTGGCAGAAATCCCAGTCCCAGGCGTCGATCAGCGCCTTGAGCTGCAGCGTGCCGCCGTGGAAGGAGAAGCCGATGTTGCGGATCTGCCCGGCGGCCTTCTTTTGCGCGATCCATTCCCGTATGCCCAGGCCGCACAGCCGCTCCCAGCTCTTGGCGTCGTTGAGCATGTGCATCAGGTAGTAATCCACATAATCGGTCTGCAGCCGGGAAAGCTCCTCGTCGAAGTAGCGGTCCAGGTCCTCCCTCCTGTTGACTCGGTACTGGGGCAGCTTTGTGGCTACCCGCACCTTTTCGCGGCAGTCGTGGCTCTTCAGGAACTGCCCCAGGCAGACCTCGCTGCCGGGGTACATGTAGGCGGTGTCGAAGTAGTTTACGCCCCTCTCCAGGGCCAGCGCCATCTCCCGGTCGGCCTTCGCCTGGTCGATGGCGCCGCCGCGCTTGGTAAAGCGCATGCAGCCGAAGCCCAGCGCCGACAGCGCGTCGCCGTTCCTGGGGTTGGTTCTGTATTGCATGGTGCCGCCTCCGATCGTTTTTTTCCATTATAGGTGAATGTTGCGGAAAAAGCAATGGTTACATAAAATATTGTAAATAACATTTTTCGTAGGACTTGCGTTGTAATTATTTCTATGATACCATTATTATACATAATTGTAACTGTTTTCCTGTGAAACGGGGAGGAGCGGGCATGAAGATCGACTGGCTGAACCTGGGTGGCCGCGAGGCGGACTATCAGACGGTACTGGACCGGCTGAACGATTCGCCCTACGACGAGCTGGTGGAGATCGACCTGATCAACGACCGCTGCCGCAACCTCTGGCATGTGGAGAACAAGTATTATATGCCCTTCCTGCAAGGCAACTGGAGCGAGCTTTATCACTATTGCTCCGATCATATGATCCATCCCAAGGACCGCGAGCTCTATTGCGGGATGATGGACCCCGATACGATGCTTCAGCGCCTGGAGAAGTCGGAGGTTCCCGGGGTGCTCAGCGAGGAGCTGCGCTATCGGACGGTGGATGGCAAATGGCGGTGGGTGCGCCAGGTGCTGGTCTCGGGGGTGCAGAACGGCCTGCCCGAGGGCGTGATCTACGTCTACCTGTACGACATCGACGTCCAGAAGCAGCGGGAGCTGGGCGGCACCGCCACGTCCGGTCCCACCGTCCGCAGGGATGATCTGACCGGCCTGCTGGTGGACCGTGAATTCTATACCCTGGCCCAGCAAAGGCTGCCCGCGCTGGCGGGCAAGTGGTGCGTGGTGGCGCTGGACATCGAGAATTTCAAATTGTTCTGCGACTGGCACGGCCAGCAGAGCGGCAATCTCCTGCTGGCGCAGATCGGCGAGATACTGGGACGGCTGGCGAGTGAGTCCGGCGGCCTGGCGGGCTATCGCGGCCAGGACGACTTTGAGCTGCTGATTCCCTACGATACCGCGCGCATCGGTCTGCTGTTTGGCGAGCTGCAGCGGGTGATCGAAGCCCAGGGCGATTCCGTGGGCTTTTTGCCGATGCTCGGCATCTGCATGGTTGATAGTTCCGAGGATGATATCACAGAGCTCTACAACCGCGCCGCGCTGACCGCCGAGCAGATCAAGGGCGACTTCAAGAACCGCATACAGGTGTACGATCCCGATGTGCACAGGCGCAATACCGAGGAATACCAGATTCTCTCCGCGTTCCAGCGGGGACTGGATAACCATGAGATCTTCTTCTGCCTGCAGCCCCAGTGCCGGGTCTCATCGGGCAGGATCGTGGGGGCGGAGTCGCTGGCCCGATGGCGCACCGCCGAGGGCAGGATCATACCGCCGGCCCGCTTTGTGCCGATCCTTGAGAAGCACGGCATCGTAACCAACCTGGACAAGTACATATGGGATGAGGTCTGCGCATGGCTGCGCGGGTGGATCGACGCGGGCAACACCCCGGTGCCCATATCGGTGAATGTCTCCCAGATCGACATCTTCTCCATCGACGTGCCCGAATTCTTCAACGGCCTGCTGGAGAAATACCGGCTGCCCGCGCGGCTGATCAAGATCGAGATCACCGAATCCGCCTATGTCGAGGATACCGCCGCTGTCAGGGAGACGGTGCGCCGACTGCGCAGCCTGGGCTTCCTGGTGTTGATGGACGACTTTGGAAGCGGCTATTCCTCGCTGAACATGCTCCGAAGCCTGAATGTGGACATCATCAAGCTGGACGCCCAGTTCCTGCACATCAGCCAAAACGAATCCCGCAAGGGCATCAGCATACTGGAATCCATCGTCAACATGGCCAAGACCATGGCCATTCCCGTGATAGTCGAGGGCGTGGAGACCATCGAGCAGATCAACTTCCTGGCCGATCTGGGCTGCCGTTACATGCAGGGCTATTACTTTTACCGGCCCATGCCGGTGGAGGAGTTTGAAAACCTGATCTCCGATCCCAGGAACGTGGACCTGAACGGCTTTGAGTTCAAGGCCAACGACCAGTTCCACACCCGGGAATTCCTGGATGAGAACCTGGTCAGCGACGTGATGCTGAACAACATCCTCGGCCCCGTGGCCATCTACCGCTGGAACGGCAACAGCGTGGATATCACGCGCTACAACCAGCAGTTTTACCAGATGGTGGGCATCGAGATCAACCAGCTGGAGGCGCGGCGCATGGCCATCGAGCAGTTCATGCACCCGGAAGACCGGGAAAAGTTCCTGCGGCTGCTGGAGCGCGCCGCGGCGGACCGACTGAACGGCGCCCGGGCGGTGGTTCGGGTGTACAAGCCCAACGGCGCGCTGTCGTGGATCTCGCTGCAGATGTACTTCATGGAGGAAAACGAGCAGGGCGTACACTTCTACGGCGCCTCCGAGGACGTGACCGAGCTGCAATACATCAACCAGGCCATCCCCGGCGGCTACCATCGCTGCGGGGTGGACGGGGGCTTTGAATTCTACTTCATCAGCGAGGGCTTCCATGAGCTGGTGGGCTTTACCGCTGAGGAGATCAAGGAGAAGTTCGACAATCGCTTTATCAACATGGTCCACCGCGACGATGTGGACATACTGATGCAGCGCTCCGACGATATACTGCACGGAAGGGTGCCCTCGAACAAGCCGTACCGGATCAAGCGGAAGAACGGAGGCTACATCTTTGTGATGAACCAGAGCTGCGTGACTGAGCTGAACGGCCAGGTGTGCTTCCAAAGCGTGGCCATCGACGTGACCGAGGTGGTCAAGCTGCGCAATCAGATGCGGCTGATCAGCCAGTCGCTGACGAACGACGTGGTGTTCGTGCGCCGCAAGGGCCAGGGCTGGAAATACCGCGTGATCGTGCACGGCCTGGAGAAAAGGCTGGGCATATCCGCAAAGGCATTTGAAAAGATGCTGAACAGCGGAGAGCTGTTCAAGAGCCTGAATGCGGACGAGGCTACCCGCCTGGAGACGATAACCGAAACCGCGTTGAAGGAGATGAAGCCCGTGGAATTTGACTTCACCCTTCCCACGTCCGACGGTCCCGTTCGCCTGCACATGAAAAACGATTATGTCAGGGACAGGAACAGCAAGGTGGAATACATCTGCGTATTCCAGGAGATAAAAGATGGAGCCGTAGTCAAATAACGCGAAACACCATGTCGACTGCTCCGACATGGTGCTTCGCATAGATTGATAAGTCGTAAAACACCCCGGGCGGCTGAGCGCCCGGGGGATTGGTTCAGCCGACGATCTTGGTGTAGCGGGAGGACACCCAGCCGTTGTGGCCGTGGAAGCTGACCTTGTACCACACCACGTCGCGGTCGTCCCAGCGCTTCTCCTCGAGGTAGGGCGCGGAATCGCCCTGGTACAGTACGCCGAATTCCGCGGCTTCCTTGTCGGGATGCTTGCGCACGTAGGTGTCACCGCTGACGGCCTTGACGCGCCTGCCCTTGCCGCTCTTGCCGCCCGAAACCGCTTCCAGCTCCTCGGTGTTCAGCTCATTGACATTCCTGATCTCGTTGTTATCCATTTTCGTTACCTCCTGTCATTCAGTGGTCGTTTGTTTTATAGGGTCGACGTTTCCGTCGTGGGTGTTGTTTCCCTGTTGACGGTGCCATTGTAGCACAGCCTCCGTCACACAACCGTCACAGCGCCGGTCAGGGCCGATGGATCCTGTCTATGAAGCGGTCAATCCGTCCCATGAGCCAATAGCCGCCGACGGCGGGCAGGGGGATCAAGAGCAAAATCAGTGCATTCATGGGCGCTTTCTCCTGTATATCGTTCCGGTCATTTGGACGGATGGCAGCCGGGTGCGGTTCCGTGAGGGATGAAATGTTCACAATGATGCCGGATTTTTGACATCTGCGCTGTCTCTGCGAATGGTATACTGATAGACGGCCCACGATACACAATTGATGGGAACAACCGGTACAATATGAAAATGATGCTTTTCCCACAGGCAACATTATGAGGAGGTTTGGAGCATGAATACCATCATCAACACTGAGAAGGCGCCCGCGGCGGTGGGTCCCTACGTACAGGCCATCCGGGCCGGAAACACGCTGTTTTCCTCCGGCCAGCTGGGCCTGATTCCCCGGACCGGAGCACTGCCGGAGGGCGTCGAGGCCCAGACCCGGCAATCCCTCGCCAACATCCAGGCCATACTGGACGAGGCCGGCTTCGCCAGGTCCGACATCGTCAAGACCACCGTATTCATCAAGGACATGAACGACTTCGCCGCCGTCAACGCCGTCTATGCCGACTTCTTCGGCGAGGCCCGTCCCGCGCGCTCCTGCGTCGAGGTGGCCCGCCTGCCCAAGGACGGTTTGGTGGAGATCGAGTTTGTGGCGGTGAAGGGGTAATACATAATGAAACGGCGGCTTTTATGCCGCCGTTTCATTTTGCAGATTTTTACTTCACCTTCACGCGCTTGACCGCGGACCAGGCGGAGTAGTAGTTCTTCCTGCCAACGGTCTTGTAGGCCCTGACGCGCGCATAGTAGGTCTTGCCGCTCTTCAGCTTCGTCACGGTGGCCGATGTGGTACCGGCCTTCGCCACCTTGAGGGTCTTCGCGCCGGAGAAGCTCTTCTTCAGGGCGTATTGCAGCTGGTAGCCGGTGTTGGCCTTGCCCTTCTTCCAAGTGACGGTGAAGGACTTTGTGCCCGCCTTCAGCTTGCTCAGCGCCACCTTGGGCGGCAGGATCTTAAAGGTGACCTTCTTCGTGCCGGTATATTTGCCCTTGCCCGTCAGCGTGGCCGTAGCCGTGCCGACGGCCTTGTTGTTCTTGTAGGTAACGGTGTAGTCCGTGCCCTTTTTCAGCGTTTTCTTGCCGTACTTCACGGTGACCGCGGGCTTCAGAAGCTTGCCGGTGTACACCTGGCTCTTAACGCTGGCCGTGCACTTGGACAGCTTCACCTTCGGCTCGGGCGTGGCCGTTGGGGCGGACGTGGCCGTGGGGGCAGGCTCGGAGATCACCCTATAGGGGATGCTCGCCATCTCTTTGACGTACTGCTCCCCATAGGAACCTTCCACTACGATCAGCGTCAGGTTTGAACAGCCATCGAAAGTGTGAAACGCCATGCTGTTCACACTGGCGGGGATCGTCAATTCCGTCAGGCCGGTGCAGTTCTCGAAGGCGTAATCCAGGATCGCCGTCAGGCTGCTGGGGAGCGTCAGGCTCTTTAGCGACGTACAACCGGCAAAGGCGAACTCTCCCAACGTCTCGAGGGAATCGGGAAGAATCACCTTCTCCAGCGCCTTGTCGCCGTAAAACATGTCCGTATTGAAGGTCTTGAGCTTGCTTCCCGCTTCAAATATCACGGTTGTCAGTTTTTCCGACAGGCTGAACATGTAGCCGCCCATGCTCGTCACGCTGGCCGGCACGGTCACGCTGGTCAGGGATCCGCACTGGTGAAACGCGCCCGTCCCGACGGTCGTCACAGTGCCGGGAAGCGTCAGCTTTTTCAAGGCGGATTGGAAAAATGCGCCTTCCCCGATCGTCTTCAGGCCATCTGCAAAGTTGACGGTTGAAAGGGCATCCGTCTCGCAGAAAGCAAAATCCAGTATGCGCGTTATGCCGTCGTGCAGGGTGACGCTCGTGATATCGCTGCCCTTGAACACATCCTCGCCGATGGCCGTCGCGTTCCTGGGAATGACGATGTCCTTCGCGCTGCCGGTATATGTCCGCAGTACGCCGGTCTGGTCTACGCCGAAGCCTTCGCTGTCCGTGGTGATAATGGGCTCGGGCGTGGGTTTCGGCGTCGCGGTAGGCGAGGGTGTCGTCGTGGTCACCGACCCGACGGCCGTCACCGTGACCTTTGAAAAGCCACTGGAACCGGGCACACTGGCGCGAATGGTATAATCGCCGGGGTCGGAGAGCGTCACATTGAGATAATGCGCGCCTTCTGCTGTAAAAACGAGGTTCACCGGCGCCTGAATCCGCTGTGTACCGATAACGTTTCCGTCCTTGAGTACCTCCACGGTTGTCGGCAGGAGCTTGGCGGCAATCTCTTTGGCATCGCCGCCGGGGAAGGTCCATGTCAGCCAGATCTCCACATCGCCCGTGCCCACCGTGGACCCGTCCTCGGGCTTGACGATGTGCACCAGCGTCTCGCCCACGTCGCCGTTGAGCGTGGCGGCATCATTGTATTCTTCCTCCAGCGCCAGCTCCAGCCCGGACAGGTCGATGCCATCCGGCTCCAGCGTCAGCCCGTCATTTTCCGATACGCCGATCTCCGGCGGGATATCGAGGCCGTCCTCCGCTGTGTCGTCGCCGAGCACGATTTCCATCGGTGTATCGGCATTGCCGTCGATCGTCAGGTCCTCCATCGTCGCCGCCGGGATCAGCCCCGACAGCAGGCACAGCGCCAGCAGCGCCGCCAGCCATTTCATATTGCGCATGATCATACCCTCCCCTTATCGCAAAGTTCTTGACCGATATCCGCAATCTCAGAATTTTTCAGAAACCT
>JAZTZK010000237.1:0-10025 GCA_045637485.1 Clostridia bacterium | reverse complement strand
ATCTGCGAGGTCTTTCAGGCGTCTGAAGAGCAGTGTTCACGACTGATGGCCGCGTTCATCTCTCGACTTCCGGAGCATTTTCGCTCCCTATTAGGCGCTGCTTGACTATTATTTCGCTTACTTCCCTATATCGATAGGCGTATTCACGCATTTTCGGTGTGGGAAGTTTGAATTCTGATTTGTCGGGGTGTTGCACGAGCCCAAAGCCTTCCCCAGGCAGCGAAGCTGCCGGTTCAGGGGAAGGTGGCTTCGGTAAAAAATGCTTGCATTGTTTTGCCGAAGACGGAAGAGGTCGTTCTCCCGGGAGAAAATACGCAAACCGCCGATACCGCAGGGAGAACGCCCTCTTCCGACCCGGCCTTGCGGCCGGCCCACCTTCCCCTGAACCGCTCCCTTCGGTCGCTGGGGAAGGCTTTGGGGCGCGGCACCAGCTATTCCTATTGCCTATTGCCTATTCCCTATTGCCTATTGCCTCTGAACGTACCCTTGGCGTTTCCTCATACAGCTCGATAAATCAGCATTTTGCGGTATACGCCAACAGTCCCCCGGCCTTCAGCATGTCCTTCTGCCTTTCGGTGAAGTCGCAGGAGAGGTCATACACCTTCCCGGTGGTGAGGTCGATAAGCTGAATGCAGCCGCTGTCCATGCCCGCGTGGATGTCCCGCAGGGCCAGCCGGTCGCCCTGGCTGACTTCGTCGTAGTCCGCCGGGTTTTTGAAGGTCAGCGGCAGTATACCGGCGTTGATCAGGTTCGCTACGTGGATGCGGGCGAAGCTCTTGGCGATCACGGCCCTCACACCCAGGTACAGCGGCACCAGCGCGGCGTGCTCGCGGGATGAGCCCTGGCCGTAGTTTTCGCCGCCGACGACGATGCTCTCCCCCGCCGCCTTCGCCCTTTCGGGGAAGGTCGCGTCACAGACGCCGAAGCAGTACCGGGACAGGTGCGGAATGTTGCTGCGGTAGGGCAGTATCTTCGCCCCGGCGGGCATGATGTGGTCGGTGGTGATATTGTCCCCCACCTTCAGGGTCAGCTCCGCCTCTATGGCGTCCCCCACCGGCCTGCATTCCGGGAAGGGCTTGATGTTGGGGCCGCGCACGACCTCCACGTCCTTCGCCGCCTCCGGCGTCTCAGGCATCAGCACGCCGGTGTCGTCCAGCCGGAAGCTTTCGGGCATATCGATGGCGGGCATATCGCCCAGCAGCCGCGGGTCGGTGATCTCGCCGGTCAGCGCGGCGGCCACGGCGGTCTCCGGGGAGACCAGGTAGACGCCCGCGTCCACGGTGCCGCTGCGGCCCAGGAAGTTGCGATTGAAGGTGCGTAGCGATACACCCGCGCTGTTGGGGCTGAAGCCCATGCCGATGCAGGGCCCGCAGGCGCACTCCAGCACCCGCGCACCGCTGGAGAGTATGTCGGTCAGCGCGCCGCGCTCCGCCAGCATCGACAGCACCTGACGGCTGCCGGGGGAAATCGACAGGCTCACAGAGGGACAGACGGTCCTGCCCTTCAACAGCGCCGCCACCTTCAGCATGTCCATCAGGCTGGAATTGGTGCAGGAGCCAATGCAGACCTGGTCCACCCCCGTGCCCTTCAGCTCGGAGACCTTCACCACGTTGTCCGGGCTGTGGGGACAGGCGATCAGCGGCTCCAGCGCGGACAGGTCGATGTCGATGACCCTGTCGTACACGGCGTCCGGGTCGCTGGACAGCTCGCGCCAGGCGTCCTCCCGACCCTCGGCCTTCAGGAAGGTCCGGGTGATCTCGTCGGAGGGGAAGATCGAAGTGGTCGCGCCCAGCTCGGTGCCCATGTTGGTGATGGTGGCCCGCTCCGGCACGGACAGGGTCTTGACGCCCTCGCCGCCCCACTCGATGATGGCCCCCACGCCGCCCTTGACGGAGAGTATGCGCAAGATCTCCAGGCTCACGTCCTTCGCGGTCACGAAGGGGCGCAGCCTGCCGGTCAGGTTCACCTTGAACATCCGCGGCATGGCAATGTAGTAAGCGCCGCCGCCCATGGCCACGGCCACGTCCATGCCGCCGGCGCCGAAGGCCAGCATGCCGATGCCGCCGCCGGTGGGCGTGTGGCTGTCGGAACCGATCAACGTCTTGCCCGGCACGCCGAAGCGCTCCAGGTGCACCTGGTGGCAGATGCCGTTGCCGGGGCGGGAGAAGCGTATGCCGTGCTTCTTCGCCACCGACTGTATGTAGCGGTGATCGTCGGCGTTTTCAAAGCCGCACTGAAGGGTATTGTGGTCGATGTAGGCCACGGAGAGCTCGGTGCGTACCCGCTCGATGCCCATGGTCTCGAATTCCAGGTAGGCCATGGTGCCTGTGGCGTCCTGGGTCAGGGTCTGGTCGATGCGCAGGGCGATCTCGCTGCCGGGGGTCATGTCCCCGGAGACGAGGTGGTCCCTGATGATCTTCTGTGCGATGGTCATGCCCATGTCATGCGTCCTCCTTTGAAAGCGCCCGATCCATGGCGTTGAGTATGTGCTGCTCCATCCGCTCGGCGGCCAGTTCGGCGTCACCAGCGCGAATGGCCTCCAATATCGCCTTGTGCTCCCGCACCGAATGGGCCGCCCGGTCCGGGGTGCGCAGGGCGTTGCGTCGGTACTGCTGCGTCTTCTTGTGCAGCGGCGAGAGGGTATCCCTCAGCACGATGCTGCCGCAGCCATCGTAAATGACTTCATGGAAGCGCCCGTCCAGGGCCTTGAGCTGATCCACATTTTCCCGGGAGAGGTAAAATTCCTGGAAATCCACGGCCTCGTTCAGCGCTTTCAGGTTGTCGGCGTCTGCGTTCTCCACGAAGCCGCGTACGGCCATTTCCTCAATGCGCAGGCGAATCTCCGTCATGTCCCTATAGTCCTTCGGCGTGATGCCAAGCACCATTGTGCCCTTGGGGGTATCCTCCACCAGGTGCTCCTGGAACAGGCGGCGCAGCGCCTCGCGCACGGGGGTACGGCTGACGCCCAGTTCGGCGCAGAGCTGCAATTCGGTGATGATCTCTCCGCGCTCGTACTTGCCGCTGAGAATATCGTCCTCCAGGCGCTCGAAAACCTGGTCGGACAGCGATACTGTCTTGTAATCTCTCATGCTTCTGACCTCCTTACAGCCTGCGGAACCGACCGGCGGACAGCTCTTCGATCTTTGTCTCCAGCTCGGCGGTGGACAGCGCGGTCTGGCGGCCGTCCTCGTACTCCGCGTCGATCCACTGCTTCAGCGCCATTACCAGCGGGTCCTTCTTGTCCACGGCCTCGCCGCCGGCCAGCTGGTAGTTTTCATTGATCCAGTAGGCGATGCCCGCCAGGCCGCTGGCCTTGCCGATCATCACCGCCGGGGCGCGGCCCAATATCTTGCGGGTGTCGAATATGGTGTACACCTCGGCGTCCTTCAACAGCCCGTCGGCGTGGATGCCCGCCCGGGTGGTATTGAACTGGCGACCCACGAAGGGCGTCATAACCGGGATGTCGTAGCCGATCTCGTCCCGGAAGTAACGGGCGATATCGGTGATGGCCGTGGGGTCCATGCCGTCCAGGCTGCCGCGCAGGCTGGCGTACTCCATCACCATGGCCTCCAGCGGGATGTTGCCGGTGCGCTCCCCGATGCCCAGCAGCGAGCAGTTCACCGCCGAGGCCCCGTACAGCCACGCGGTGGAGGCGTTGGCCACGGCCTTGTAGAAGTCGTTGTGGCCGTGCCACTCCAGCATCTCGCTGGGCACGTCGGAATAGTGCTGCAGGCCGTAGATGATGCCCGGCACGCTGCGGGGCAGCGCCACCTCGGAATAGGGCACGCCGTAGCCCATAGTATCGCAGGCGCGGATCTTCACGGGAATGCCCGCGTCCTGGCTCATCTTCATCAGCTCGTTGACGAAGGGCACCACGAAGCCGTAGAAGTCCGCCCGGGTGATGTCCTCCAGGTGGCAGCGGGGCATGACGCCCGACTCGAAGGCGTCCGCCACGGTCTTTAAGTAATACTCCATGCACTGCTTGCGGGTCATCTGCATCTTCTTGAAGATGTGGTAGTCGCTGCAGGACACCAGTATGCCCGTCTCACGGATGCCCAGGTTCTTGACCAGCTTGAAATCCTCGCGGGTGGCGCGGATCCAGGTGGTGATCTCCGGGAAGCGGTAGCCCAGCTCCATGCACCGGGACAGGGCCTCCCGGTCCTTTTCGCTGTAAACGAAGAACTCGGTCTGGCGGATCACGCCGTAGGGGCCACCCAGCCTGGCCATCAGCTTGTACAGGTCCACGATCTGCTTGACCGTGTAGGGCTCCACCGACTGCTGGCCGTCCCGGAAGGAGGTGTCGGTGATCCATATGTCCTCGGGCATGCCCATGGGCACCCGCCGATGGTTGAAGGCAATGCGCGGTATTTCATCGTAGGGGTAGATATCCCGGTACAGGTTCGCCTCGGGCACGTCCTGCAGGGAATACTTGTATTGCCGCTGTTCCAGCAGGTTGGTTTTATTGGACATTTCCAGCATGGTCTCATCTCCCGCGTCCGCCACGGGGCGGACAGAATGTTTGTATTATTGTATACAAGAATCCAGGCCCTGTCAAGGCCGACAGGGCTAACTTCTGTATATTAACACTTTAGCTTTGTGTTATGAAGGGCAGTGAAAAACCAGCACAGTATGTGTATGATGGCAAATGAACCGCCCGATGTGCCGGCGAAATATGCGAAATTTAACTGTCAATGACAATACCGCTGAAAACGGGACGTCGGACAGGCAGGCCCGTTCGTTTTTCCCCGCTTCTCAATAGATCAATAGATCGTCTTGACCTCGTCCACCCCGATGTCCCGCATGAACGCCTCCAGGCCCCTCTGGTCCACGCACATCAGGTCGGTGAACTTGCCTGTGGCCCTGTCGATGAAGCCCACCGTCATTTCGCCGGTGCAGATGCTTCGCCGCACCGCGGGCTGCTGGGAGTCGGGATCGAATTTATAAACCGGTTTCTTGCGCTTGAAAAGGGACATGGCACACCTCCGTCACTCCGTCTTCTGCTTCAGCATGCGCTTCAGGCGCTCATACCGCTCCCGCTTCTCCGCTTTGGCGAAGTGAACCTCGCGGAATTGCTCGGGGCAATCGTCGTATTTCAGTTTAACGTCGCCGAACTGCTGGCTGGTGAGGTCGAACAGACGGCCGTCCACGACGTTGAAGCAATGGAAGCCGCCGTCCTTCAGCGGCACGCCGTACACCTTCCCGCCAAAGATGTCCTGCGTCAGGAAGGCGGTGATGGAGCACTGGCCCAGGGTGGGGTTGTCCGGCGTCCAGTCGCACCGCATTCGGGGCGCGCAGGTGTCGGCGCACCACAGCCCAAGCAGCGCGTCGTAGAGATCCCGGGGCGTTTCGATGCCCGGATAGTCGCGGTTCTGCGCGGGCGCCGTCGCCCGCTCCCAGCCGTAGAAGTGATCGGTCATGGCAAAGCAACCCCCGGATGATTGATATGACTATTATACCCCAGGCACGGCGGTCTGTCAAATCATCCGGGGGAAGCAGCGGCGCTATCGCCTCACCCACACCCGCATCTCGCCGGGCGCGCGGTTGGCCCAGCTGTAATAAGGGATCCAAGTCAGTCGCGCGGGGACGGTCCTGATCTCCTGATCGGCGCTGTAGGGGGTCTCGCCCCAGCCCTCGTCTATCTCCCGAAGCCCCGGGGATCGGAGTTCGACGATGCCCCCCAGCTTGTCGGGCTTCCACTGCGTCGTGAATTGGCTTGCCTCCGCCCCGTTCAGGCGCACGGCGTGCAGATTCCGGAAATTGTCCGCTTCCTCAAGGCAGTAGACCAGCGGTCCCCGCTGCACGACGACCTTGCCCACATCCTCGTAGATGCGGGGATTGGCCCGAACCAGCGTCACCTGCATGTCAAGGGCCAGTTCGACCCGGTCTCCGTCCCGCCACACCCTCCGGATGAGCGCGTAGCCGTCTTCAACCGGCGCGTCCAGCGCCGCGCCGTTGACCCTGACGGCGTGGCTGCCGCACCAGCCGGGAATGCGCAGCTTCAGCGCAAACGCGCCGCGCGCCTCTCCCCTGTACGTCAGCGCCACGTCGCCTTTCCATGGGTATTCCGTATCCACCTCGAAGTGAACGGCCTTCCCGTCGATCTCAGCCTGCAGCGCGCCGTTGACGTACAGGTGCACGTAGATCTCCCGTTCGTTGGCCGAACAGATGTAGTCCTCCAGCGACGACACCAGCCGGATGATGTTCGGCGGGCAGCAGGCACAGCCGAACCATCGCTGGCGCTCCACCTTCACATGGCGCTTTCCCTGGTCCTTGAGACAGGCCTCCGGCAGCACCTCCAGCGGGTTGACGTAGAAGAACTTCTTGCCGTCCAGCTGCATCCCGCTAATGACCCCGTTGTACAGCGCCCGCTCCATCACGTCGGCGTACGCCCCCTTCGCCTCCAGCGACAGCATGCGCCGGGCGAAGAACACCAGGGCGATGGCAGCGCAGGTCTCGCCGTAAACGGTATCGTTGGGCAGGTCGTAGTCGAAGGTGAAGGATTCGCCGTACTCCGACGAGCCCACGCTGCCGGTCACATACATGCGGCGCTGCACCGTGTTGGCCCACAGCCGCCGGCACACCTCCGCCAGCCCGGCGTCCCCGGTCTCCCGGGCCACGTCCGCGACGCCCGCAAACAGGTACATCGCCCGCACCGCGTGGCCCTGGGCCTGGGTCTGCTCGCGGATGGGCATGCCCGCCTGGTAGTACTGATATTGAAAATAGCTGTCCTTCCAATAGAAGTTATTATGGTTACGCGCGTCCTCTTCCTCGAAGTACAGCGGGCGCTGACCGCGCTGGTCCACGAAGTACTTCGCCAGCTTCAGGTGCTTCGGATCCCCCGTCACCCCGTAGAGGCGCATCAACGCCAGCTCAATCTCCGGATGCCCCGGATAGCCGTGCAGCTTGCCTTCCTCCGCGCCGATGGCATTGTCGATGCAGTCCACGAAGCGGATCATCGCGTCCAGCAGCCTGCGCTTGCCAGTAGCCTGGTAATAGGCCACCGCCGCCTCGATCATGTGCCCCGCGACGTACAGCTCGTGGTGGTCCTTCAGGTTCGTGAAGCGCTTCTCCAGGCCGTTGATGATGTAATAGGTATCCAGGTAGCCGTCCGGCTGCTGGGCCGCGACCACCTCTTCGATCGCGCCGTCGACGACCGCCTCCAGCGCCTCGTCCGGATGCCAGCGCAGTGTGTAGGCCGCGCCTTCGATCCACTTGGCGACGTCGCTGTCCTGGAATACAAATCCGGCATGGGTCCCCGCCTGCTTGCCTGCGGCGATTCTGAAATTCCGCATGCAGTAGCTGGGTTCCGCGTCAGGGATGCGGTCGTTCAGCGCCTCCCACTGGTAGGGTATGCCCTCCCGCCGCGCCGTCTCGCGTATGCGGCTCCAAAAGGAATCGTCTATCCTGGCTTTTTGTTCAAAGCTGCCCGCTCCACTCATTTCTATCAGCCTCCCCGTATGCGCATATTATATAACCAACCCTTTACGCCGGTCAATACGATGCCTTCGATAAAATGGAAATCCACTGTAGTGTACAGGCGGAGAGAAAAGTGATATAATGGAGGTATAAACAACCATAGACGATGTCGCCGATTCTTCGGGACTTCGGTCATCGCAGGCCGGTCCCGCTTTTGGCACCATACGCTCCATCCGAACGGCTTATTCTTTGAATGTTAATTCTAAATTTTACTGTAACGAAGCAACGACAAGCCCGTCCAACCGACAGAACCAAGCAGAAAGGGGGTGATGAAACGTGAACAACGAGGCCTGTGAGCGGCTCTACGAGGCCTGTTACATGCGGGTGTTTTCCTACGCCATGACGATAACCGGTGATCGCCATCAGGCGGAGGAGATCACCCAGGAGACCTTCTTCCGGGCATTTTCAAAGCTGAACAGCTTCCGAGGTGAATCCGACGAGGTCACATGGCTCTGCGCGATTGCCAGGAACCTGGCCGTCGATGAGCATCGAAGGCAGAGTCGGTTCGGTGAATTACCGGAGGAGGCCGTCGCCCGGGAGAAGGCCGTCGAGCAGACCGCCGTGGAGAAGGACGATTCCTTCCGGGTCCACATGGCGCTTCACGCGCTGGAGGAGCCCTATCGGGAGGTGTTCGAGCTTCGGGTATTCGGCGAGCTGTCCTTCGCGCAGATCGGCCAGATCTTCCGCAGAACCGAAAACTGGGCCCGCGTCACATTTCATCGTGCCCGCGCAAAGCTGAAGGAAAGGATGGAGAATGATGAATAAGGAATGTGAGATCGTCCGCGATATACTGCCGCTGTACGTCGACAGCGTGTGCAGCCCGTCAAGCCGTGAGATCATAGACGAACACCTGAAAACCTGCCCGGACTGCGCGGCCTACCTGGAGGACATTCGCGCCAGCGAAGCGGAAAGCGCGCTCAAGAGCGAGAAGTCTCTGGTCATCAAAAACCAGGCCCGGCGCTTCAAGCGCCGTTCCGCCGCCACGGGCAGCGTGATCTCCGCGCTTTTCATGGTCCCGATACTGATTTGCCTGATCGTGAACCTGACCTCCGGAAGAACGCTGGACTGGTTTTATATCGTCGTCGCGAGCATGCTGGTGGTGGCCTCGCTGACCGTCGTGCCGATCATGGCGCCGGAAAACAAACTGTTCTGGACGCTGTGCGCCTTCTGCGGCAGCCTCATCATACTGCTGGCCGTCTGCGCCCTGTACACCCGCGGCGACTGGTTCTTCGTGGCTGCATCCGCATCGATCTTCGGCCTTGCCGTGATATTCCTGCCCTTTGCCATCAAGGCGAAGCCCCTTCGCCCGTGGGTCGAGGGCCACAACAAGGCGCTGTTGGTGCTGGCAGTGGATTTCATACTGTTCGGAAACATGATGAACGTGATCAGCCTGCACCAGAAGGGCCTCGGATTCACGATGCTCATCTCACTGCTCGTCATCGCGGCGCTCGGCCTGCTGGTGGCAAACGTCATATTGAAGGATCGCGCAAAGAAATAGCCGGGAAATCATTTGAAAGAAGCGGGATATCATGCATTTTGTGGACGCGAAGGGCATACTGACAGGCGGCAAGGGGCACTACGGCATGAATATATACCGCGGCTGCACCCACGGCTGCATATACTGTGACAGCAGGAGCCTGTGTTACCGGTTCACCCATACCTTCGAGGATATCGAGGTGAAACAGAACGCGCCGGCGCTGCTGGACAGGGCCCTGCGGTCCAAAAAGCAAAGATGCATGATCGGCACCGGCTCGATGTCAGACCCGTATATGCACTGCGAAGAGACGCTGGGGCTGACGCGACGATGCCTGGAGGTCATACTGAGCAACGGCTTCGGCGCGGCGATACAGACAAAATCAGACCGCATACTCCGGGACATCGACCTGCTGGACGAGATCAACCACTCCGCGAGATGTGTGGTGCAGATGACCCTCACCACCTATGACGACGCGCTGTGCTCGGTGCTGGAACCCAACGTATGCAATACCAGGCGCCGCATCGAGGTGCTGGAAAACCTGCGGGAAAGGGGCATTCCCACGGTGGTCTGGCTGACCCCCGTCCTGCCCTACATCAACGACACGGAGCAGAACATCACGGCGATACTGAACGAATGCGTCCGGGTGGGCGTCAAGGGCATCATCGATTTCGGCATGGGGCTGACGCTTCGGGACGGCGACCGGGAATACTACTATGCGGCCCTTGACAGACACTTTCCGGGAATGAAGGCGCGCTATATCCGGCAGTACGGCAACGCCTACGCGCTGCCCAGCCCCAACGCAAAGTCGCTCCGGGGCATTCTCAACAGGATTTGCGAGGCCAACGGCATGCTGTCAACCCCGGAGGACTGTTTTAGGTTTATACACGAATTCCCGACGAAGCATGTACAGCTGAATATGTTTGATCTGTACCATGACAGCGTCGGCAGGGACAGTAGATCTTAAGGCGAGGATGAAGCAGCTGACAAACCGGAAATGATACTTACATGAATCCGGATTTCCTTGAAATACAGGTATGGGAAAAGCCTGAAAACACAGCGTTTTCAGGCTTTT
>JAZTZK010000236.1:0-4801 GCA_045637485.1 Clostridia bacterium | reverse complement strand
CCATCGCCCCCAACGGCGTGCGCGCGAGCGCCGTGGTGACGGTGAAGTGACAGAAAATCGCGACGAGGAAAAACGGTTGAGGGGGGACGGGCCGAAGGGCCCGTCCCCTTGGGATTTTTGGAAGGGGTCGTGATCAGGGGGTGTAAGGTATAGCTCCGCGTCGACACGGTGGAACCCCTCCGACCCCGCCTGTGGCGGGGCCACCTCCCCGACGCGAAGCTAGAGTGTGTTTCTAAAATGCCTGAAGCGCAATTTCGGCGTCTTTGCGTGCATTTCTGCGTTGATTTCCCTTGACTTAGCCCCACTAAGCCTGCGGAAAATCGCCTTGAAATGCAGGCAAATCCACTCGAAATTGCATCTCCCTGCATTTAGAAACACACTCTAGTCCTTTAGGGCCGCTACGATAGATACGTGTCATCATGTCTGGACCCTGCGCTGTAACGCACCCCGCATCCCCGGTCCCGTCGATCTGTCTCCGGCTCGACAAATCGGATTTTGACGTATAAAATGCCCCAATATCGCCGACACTTGGAACAGTTTCCATGAAACGGAGGAATCGTTCTGAAGCGTCGGTTTGTTTTTGGGTTGATACTTATAGGGCTGTTGTCGGCGGGGGCGGTCCGCGCGGCGGGGGCCGCCCGCCCGGGATCGCCTGGGGAGGTACCGGTTTCGCAGTACATCCGGCTGCACGTGGTGGCGGCGGTGGTGCTGAATCGCGTGGCCAGCGCGTCCTTCCCCAATACCATCTCCGGCGTGATCTTCCAGTCCGGGGCCTTCAGCTGCGTGAGCAACGGCGCCATCAACAACACCCCCGACAGCACCGCCATCCGCGCCGCGCTGGACGCCCTGAACGGCTGGGACCCCACCGGCGGCTGCCTGTACTACTACAACCCCAAGGCCACCAACGACCAGTGGATCCGCACGCGGACGGTGAAGACGGTGATCGGGAATCATCAGTTTGCGGTGTGAAGTCAGGAACCGGGAATTACAGCGGTGAGTATGTAGACGGGACGGATTGTCATGGGGACGGTTTTGTTGACAACTTTTTTTGTGCCAGAAAGTTGTCGGGAGGTTGTCATGAGAAGCGTCCCCATGACAACCCGTGACACTGCGAGGACCGTTCAGACATCATAATCGACCGTTCGGGCTGAAAGCATTGCACTTTCGTTGCTTTTATGTTAAGATTATGGAGTGATAAGCTGTTTTTTTCTTTTCATTCATACGACCGCGAAGAGGAGTGAGAGACATGAGGAAGAATCTGTTGAGCCTGATGCTGGCGGCATTCCTATGCCTGGGTGTGCTGTCGGTGAGCGCGCTGGCGTTCAACCCGGACGCCTACAAGCCCAACATCACCAAGGTGTCGATCGGCAAGCCGATCAAAAGCGTCGAAACGGGGAAGAAGTACATTCCCGTCACCGTCCACTTCACCAGCGAGGAAAACCCTGGCGAAGGCCACGCCATGCTGGAGGGCATCGTCAAGGCGCTGCACGCGAAGGGCGAGAACGACGTGGCCGGCGTGGGCATGACGCTGATGCGGGTCAGCAGCAGCCCCGGCAACAACCAGTTTACATGGGATCCGGCGACCGGGAAGGGCACGCTGAAATACAACGTCCCCGTGCTGGGCGACGGCGACACCCAGTCGGTGGAGCACAGCGCGGCCACCGGGCAGGACGAGGTGAACGGCCTCAAAAGCGGCGATACCCTCAAGATGAGGCTGGAATCGTGGGTGGAGGGCTACGACGACAATCCGATCAAGTCCAACGAGGCCGTCGTGGTCTACAAGCCCGGCGAGCTGCCCCGGGATTACACCGTCGGCAGCGAGACCAAGACCTACACGCTCACCGTCAACTTCACCGGGCCGAAGGGCTTCCCGGCCCCGGCTTCGGTCGTCGAATCCGGCAAGAAGGAGGGCGAGGCGTACAGCGTACCCGTGCCGGAGGTGAAGGGCTACCAGCGCCCCTTTAAAAAGGTCAAGGGCACCATGCCCGCCGCGGACGTGACCGAGACCGTGACCTATAAAAAGCTCTACACGCTCAGGATCACCTACGTGTTCCCCAAGGAGACGAGACGTTATGGCAAGGAAGTCGAAATGGAATGGGAGCTCGCGGACGGAGAGGAATACCGCAAGGTTTCCAACGCCGTGGCGGCACAATGGCGCGGCGGCGGCCCCTACGCCTTTATAGAGATCGGCGGATGGGTCCCGGACAAGGAGGTCGTGGAGGGCACGATCCACGGCGCGGACGTGGAGGAGACCGTGACCTATTCCTGCACCCACCCGGAGGGGAGTAGCTATCACGAGAAAAACGACGACGCGACGCACCGCTTCTACTGTTCGGCATGCAAAACGGTGCTCGTCGAATCCGAGCCGCACGTGCAGGGGGCATTCGATGAATTCGTGCCGTACGAGGCGGTGCCGGCCAAGTACAGGGCCGACTATCCCAACGGCTATTGCTGGTATAGGTGCACCACGTGCCTCGGCTTGTACAGGGTGCCCGCCGAAAAGCACGCCGTCCGCGAGGGCGACGGCCAGACCGTGGAAAGCGCCGCGGACGGCGCGAAATTCCGCGTCAAGGCGGCTTACGATAAATTCACCGGCGTGGTCAAGGATGGCGACGCGGCGCTGAAGCGCGGCACGGACTTCACCGACCGGGACGGCAGCACGGTCATCGAGCTGACGGAGAGCTACCTGAAAAAGCTGAAGCCCGGGGCGCACACCCTGACGGCCGTGTTCCAGGACGGCTTCGCGACGCTGAACTTCACCACCGCCTACGACCCGTCCGCGCCCAAAACCTGCAAGGTAACCTTCGACGCGGGCGGCGGTTCCGGCAAAATGAAGGCGGTCAAGGTGCGCCGCGGCGAGATGTATACCCTGCCGGAGTGCGGCTTTACCGCGCCGGAGGGCAAGGTGTTCAAGGCCTGGGACAAGGGCGCCGTCGGCGCGCAGATCAAGATCAAGGCCGATACCGTCATCACCGCGCGGTGGAAGAAACAGCCCGCGCCGGTCATCTGCACGATCACCTTCAAGCCCAACGGCGGCAAGGGCACCATGAAGGCGCAGAAGGCGGAAAAGGGCGCCACGGTCACGTTGAACGCCAACAAGTTCAAGCGCGCCAAGCACGTTTTTGGCGGCTGGAACACAATGAAGGACGGCAGTGGCAAGGCCTACAAGGCCGGCGCGAAGATCAAGCTTAAGAATGATCTGACGCTGTACGCCCAGTGGAAGAAGATTTCGCTGAAGCAATCGAAGATCAGCGCGATCAAAAAGGGCGAAAAGGTCAAGCTGACCGCCACGCTGACGATCGGCGGCAAGGCGGTCAGGGACAAGAAAGTCACCTTTGTCTTCAACGGCAAGAAGTACACGGCCAAGACAAACAAGAAGGGCGTCGCGGAGGCGACGATCCCGGTCAAGGTCACCAAGGCGCTGGAGGTCGGCAAGAAATACACCATCACGGCGACTTACGCGGATGTGACGGTCAAGCAGACCGTGAAGGTGAAGAAATAACGCGCCGCAAAGCGGCGGTTCAGCAGCTGGCATGAGGCGGCACGTTCGGTCAGATACCGGAACGCAAAGCGATTCTGCCAGCGTCACGGGGACAGGCACACTGACTCAATCATTCGCGAATGAGCCAGGGAGCCTGTTCCCGTGGCTCTGCCCGTGATTCTGAAGGAACCTGTCCCCGTGACTCTGTTCAACAAATCCGCCTTCTCTGTATAAAATTCTCCAAATCTGCCGACGCTTAGAACATATTCCCATGGAAACGGAGGAATTGTTCTGAAGCGCTGTTTTATTTTTGGATGGATACTTATTGTGCTGCTGGCGGCGATTCCGGCGCGGGCGGCGTCGCTTAACGACGTGCCGGTTTCGCAGTATATCCGGCTGCACGTGGTGGCGGCGGACGACGGGGCGGCGGCGCAGGCGCTGAAGCAGGAGGTCCGGGACGCGGTGCTGGCGGCGGTTCGGCCGCTGGTGGCGGATTGCGGCGACGCGGACGAGGCCTGGCAGCGGATCGGGGAGAATGTGGACGCACTGGAGGCCGTGGCGGCGCAAAAGGCGCGGGTGCTGGGCTACGACGGGCAGGTGGCCGCCGGGACGGGGGTGTTCGAATTTCCCGATCGCCAGTACGGCGCGCTGTTCGTGCCCGCGGGGGCCTACCGGGCGCTGCGGGTGGTGATCGGCGCGGGGGAGGGGCGCAACTGGTGGTGCGTGCTGTACCCGTCGCTGTGCGTGCCGGAGGCGGGGCCGCTGCGCTCGGCGGTGCTGGACTGGCTGCGGGGACTGCTGGGAGGCGACAGATGATCGCCCGGCGGATGCTGGCCCTGCTGGCGGCGCTGGCGGTGGCGCTGACGCCGGTGGCGCTGGCGGCGGTGCTGGAGGTGGGTTCGCGGGGCGGCGACGTCACCGAGGTGCAGCGGAAGCTGATCCAGTGGGGCTACCTCACCGGCGCGGCGGACGGGCGCTACGGCGAGAAGACCCGGCAGGCGGTGATCGCCTTCCAGCGCAAGAACGGCCTGGCCGCCGACGGGCGGGTGGGCCCGGCCACGGCGAAGGCCATGGGGGTGAGCCTCTCCGGCGGCGGGGCGGTGGCGGCGTCGGCGTCGATCATCTCCGCCGACCACCGGCTGCTGTCCCGGCTGGTGTACGCCGAGGCCAGGGGGGAGACCTACAAGGGCCAGGTGGCCGTGGCCGCGGTGGTGCTGAACCGGGTGGCCAGCGCATCCTTCCCCAACACCATCTCCGGCGTGATCTTCCAGCCGGGAGCCTTCAGCTGCGTCAGCAACGGCTCCATCAACAACGCCCCCG
>JAZTZK010000235.1:0-8417 GCA_045637485.1 Clostridia bacterium | reverse complement strand
GCGGCCTCGTTGACCAGGTTGGCCAGATCGGCGCCCACGCAGCCGGCGGTGGCGAGAGCAACCTTCTTCAGATTGACGTCCTCTGCCAGCTTGATGTTGCGGGTGTGGACCTGCAGCGTGGCGAGACGGCCCGCCAGATTGGGACGGTCAATGATGATGCGGCGGTCGAAACGGCCGGGCCGCAGCAGGGCCTGATCCAGCACCTCGGGCCGGTTGGTGGCGGCCAGCAGGATGATGCCCTTGGTAGGGTCGAAACCGTCCATCTCGGCCAGCAGCTGGTTCAGGGTCTGCTCCCGCTCGTCGTTGCCGCCGATGCGCCCGTCGCGCTTGCCGCCGATGGCGTCCACCTCGTCGATGAACACGATGCAGGGCGCCTTCTCATTGGCCTGCTTGAACAGGTCGCGCACCTTGGCCGCGCCCATGCCCACGAACATCTCTACGAACTCCGAGCCGGAAATGGAGAAGAAGGGCACGTTGGCCTCGCCTGCCACGGCCTTCGCCAGCAGCGTCTTACCCGTGCCTGGAGGACCCACCAGCAGCGCGCCCTTGGGCATCTTCGCGCCGATCTCCTCATACTTCTTCGGATTGTGCAGGAAATCCACGATCTCCGAAAGGATCTCCTTAGCCTCGTCCTCACCGGCCACGTCGTCGAACTTTATGCCCGTGGTGGATTTCACATACACCTTGGCGTTGCTCTTGCCCAGGCCGAACATCATGCTGCCCGCGCCGCCGCCGGCCTTCTCCACCAGCTTCTTGCTGAAGTACTGGCCCAGGCCGATCATCAGCACCAGAGGCAGTATCCAGGAGATCAGCAGAGACAGTATCGGCGACATCTCCTTGACGATCTGGCTGGAGAATTTCGCGCCGGAGTCGTACAGCCGCTGGGTCAGCTGCGGATCGTCCATCAGCCCCGTGTTGTACAGCTTGCCCTCGGTATCCGAGAAGATGATCTGGTTGTTCTCCACCATCACCTTGTCGATCTTCTTCTCCTGGGTCATGCGCATGAATTCGCCGTAGTCCACCTCGGTCACCCGGGGATTGACCAGCAGCGGCATGACCAGGCTGTTGAACAATACGATCGCCAGCAGCGCCAGCGCGTAGTAAAACATCAACGGTTTTCTCGGCTTCCTGACTTCGTTCACATCCTCACCTTCCTCCCATGAAATTGCACACAGTATACACAGCTATTATAAACCCACTGTCAACTAAATGTCAAGGAAAGTCAAATTCCACATCATTCCCGGTGTTTTCGCATATACTATTCCCAAAAACGCAAAAAGGAGTTTGGAAATGAATCCATTTGATCTGAAGCCCCGCAAGCTGGAAGACCTGATAATGAACTGGCGACAGCTGACGCCGCTGCCCTACGACCGCCGCGCGGTGGACCCCTACACCCGCACCCGGGTGATCCTGATGAACGGCACGGAGTTCGAAGCGGTCTGGTACGGCCACCAGTTCTCCCGTCACACCGCCGACAACGAGCTGCGCCGCCAGCTCGCCCTGCTGCGCCGGCTGGAGCAGCAGCAGCAAAAGCTGGTGGCGGCGCTGAAGCCCGCGGACGAGACCATCCTGGAACACACCCTCGGCTACGAGCAGCTGGCCGTGGACCTGACCGCCATGCTCGCCCAGCGGGAGGACAACCCCTATGTGAAGCAGGCCTTGGACTTTGCGCTGCTGGAGGACTTTGACCACCTGTACCGCTATGCCGACCTGATGGAATTCGACGATCGCATGCACGCCGAGCTGTTGGTTGGCCGCTACACCGAGATCATGCCCGGCCGGCCCACCATTGCCCACCACCGCCACCCCTTCGATTCCGTGAAGTTCCACATCCAGAACCGCGCCGCATCCCCCCAGACCCGGCTGTGCACCGCCATCATCACCGCCGCCGAGCAGCAGACGATGAATTATTATATGAACGTGGCGGCCTTCTACCCCACCGCCTGGGGACAGAAGCTGTACCGGGAGATCGGCATGGTGGAGGAGCAGCACGTGACCCAATACGGCTGCCTGATGGACACCGAGCAGACCTGGCTGGAGGGCTGCCTGAACCACCAGTACACCGAATGCTACCTCTACTGGTCGGCTATGGAGACGGAGACCGATCCGCGCATCAAGGGCGTCTGGGAAATGCTGTTCGAGCAGGAGGTCAGCCACCTCCATGCCGCGGCGGAGCTGCTGGAGACCTACGAGGGAAGGGAGGCCAACCAGGTCATCCCCGACGGGACCTTCCCCGACCCGCTCCTGCTGACCAGCAACATCGAATACGTGCGGCAGGTGCTGGGCGGCACCGTGTGCAACACCGCCCTGCGGGAGGACTGGACCAGCGTGAACGACCTGAGCCCCAGCGCCGATTTCTTCAGGTACCAGGGTATCGTCAATGCCGACGTGAACGACGTGGAGAGCCACGCCATCATCGAGCGCGTCATCCAGCGGAACGGCGAGGATTACCGCTTCGAAACTGCCCCGAACCCGGTGCCCGCACTGCGGGACCGCACGGCGGACAATACCGACGTCGGTCGAATCATCGGCAGTCCCTGTTGATTTTTCGTTGATACAGGCAGCCGGCGTATTGCAATGCGCGGCTGCCTGTGCTAAACTGGAAGCATCATCAAACGATGGAGGAATACGATGCTTACATTGGATAGGGCCCGGGCGCTGAACGACACGATGGTCACCGAGGAACACCTGCGCATACATGCGCTGAACGTCTGCTACGCCATGGGCGCGATGGCAAAGCACTTCGGCGAGGACGTGGAGCACTGGCAGGCCATCGGCATGCTCCACGACTACGATTACGAGAAATATCCCGACGAACACCTTCAGCACACCGCCGAGCCGCTGCTGGCCGAAGGCGTTGAGCCCGACGAAGTGCGCGCCATACTCAGCCACGGCTACGGCATATGCTCTGACGTGGAGCCGATCACGAACCTGGAGAAGTCGCTGTTCACCGTGGACGAGCTGACCGGCATCATACAGGCCTGCGCCCGCATGCGTCCCAAAGGCATCACGGACCTGGAGATCAAGAGCTTCATGAAGAAGTTCAAGGACAAGAAGTTCGCCGCCAAGTGCGACCGCAGCCTTGTCCTGAAGGGCTGCGAGATGCTGGGCATGGACGTGAAGGACGTGTCCGCCATCTGCATCGACGGCATGCGCGAGCACGCGGCGGAAATCGGACTGCTGGGCACCGAGGTGTGAACAAAGGAGACTGGGGGCAATGCCCGCCGCTTCTTTAAAATCCTGAAAATTTGATGTCGGTATATAATTATCCCGCATGAACCGGTTGACAGCCGCCCGAATTTCTGTTATAATACATTTCGCTGGTTTGGTTCAGGAGAGATGGCCGAGTGGTTTAAGGCGCTGGTCTTGAAAACCAGTGATGCCGAAAGGCACCGGGGGTTCGAATCCCTCTCTCTCCGCCAATTCAACAGCCGTGGAGAAGTACCCAAGAGGCCGAAGGGGCTCCCCTGCTAAGGGAGTAGGGTGGGATAACTGCCGCGAGGGTTCAAATCCCTCCTTCTCCGCCAAAGGCCCTGAAAACATGAGGTTTTCAGGGCCTTTCCATTATTGGCCTGAAATTCAAATCACTGTTCCGATCTCTATCTCCTCCAAAGCCTAATACAATGCCTCATTTCAAGTGTATATATCCAAAACCTTTCCCATCGTATTCCATCCCCGTCTGTTTCGACAATTTACCTTCCTATGAAACACTGATTTCCTCTATCATTACTTGAATCCCAAATCAGGCTTGCCGGTGTATTGAGCAAATATGCATTCGCCTCCGGCCACTTGTACATACATTTTCTCCGCGAATGTTACTTCTGCGCTTATTTGTGACTGCCCTTCTTCATAGTACTTATGAGAGGGTGATCTTAATTCCCACATCATTTCAGTATGGGTTATTTGATTTCCATCAGTATCTCTCCCGTATAGTACCATCGAATATACACCGTCAGGTGTTTTTAACGTCCAATGCCCAGCTGGTATATCTACGCCAACTTCGTATATACCTTGTGGAACCGTCACCTCCTGCCATTCCTCGCACTCCCACATCGCCAGGTTGATCCTATCTTTCAATGCCACCAACTCATCATAGGTCATCCCCGATAGGTCTATCTCCGCCAACGCTGTATTTACTGCCATCAGCATCACTACCACCATAATTGTTGCTAATCTTTTCACCATAATTCCTCCTTGTTAACTGTCGTCTCACCATCCAGCTTAGATCGTATCATGTAGGATGGTCTAACTTAATCTCATCCCTTCGCTGTCCCGGAACTCTCCATTCGCAATGCGTACAATGTCAACTGCCCACATCACCGTCAGCGTCACCGTGCATACCCCCGTCAATACCTCGCGCCAGTGCATCCGCAGCCATGTCCCAATCGTCATGTTGTTCGCCCAGTAAAACGAAAACCATATCCCGTTGTGCATAAAATAACCGCTCGCAAACGCAAGCAAGACCATCAACACCACGTTCACCGCCCCGCGCCACGGCCTCCGCACATAAAAGTAATGCAGCCCAAAAAACCCGCCAAACAAACATAGCACCAACGCAACCGACTTGTGCTTCTTCGAACCAAGATACCTATACTCGTATCGCTTTTCCTTCGCCATCGTATATCTCCTTCCCTATTTCGTCAATTGCCAATCGTCATCCTGCTCTTTTGCATAGAAGGTATCGTTATTGCCCCATCGTCAGGGATAAAGCTTGTGTTTCATAAAGTAGTTTCCCTGTAGTATAGTTTTTCACGACAAACGAAAATTCAACAACGTCTATATCTTCAATATTTGATACATTTGCATCATCAAGATTCAAACCATGTTTTTGCTTGCTCTTAAGGCCGGGTTTTACTGGTTCATCCCATACAATGTCATCGGAGACTTGCCAGCCATTTATCGACATGTTGTTTATGTTCACTTGGACTTCATTATCTGATTTATTCTCGATGATAATATATATATATATATCAAGATATGGAGTATTGTATGATTTTTCAATAGAATAATGGTTTGTTACTGTTATTTTTACGCCATCTCTATCCGATACTAACCAGCCTTCTTCCGTAGTAATATATTCATTTGCACTATTGCTTTTCCTGTTGTTCAATTCTTCTGTAGCTTTGTCTATGATTGTTTGTAATTCTTCATTGGTCATCTTGCTATAGTCAAATTCCTTTTGTGTTCGTATTTTATCTTTGGCAGGCATAGGTGTTGTCTTGTTTGAAATAGCATTTGCCATGTTGCCATATACTAATAGAGCCATTATAAATACAAATAAAATTGTTTCTTGATTGCCATATCCTCCATTATTATACCACTCTCTGCATATATTGTACCACATAGACCGGCTCTGTCAATCCTCATTTTCATTCACAACCGGCTTATGTTGTTCCTTTGTTACAGCTCAGCGTCGACACTGTGGAACCCCTTCGACCCCGCCTATGGCGGGGCCACTTCCCCTTTCAGGGGAAGCTTTTGGTCGCACATTTAAGCAGGGTTACTACTGCTTTCAAGTGTAAACTTATAATCGTAAGTATCCGAGTAGGGATGCCTCCCCTGAAAGGGGAGGTGGCAGCCCGTAGGTCTGACGGAGTGGTTCCGAATAATAAGGACCCTGAGCTGCAATAAGGAAGCCAATTGTTTCGATATCACCTGGCAGGAATGGTTTGAATCGGGGCATGAATATAGCATACATGACAAATCGTATTTGGAAAGAGGGCTGTATGGTATTCTGAATATCCTTCTGATTTTTGTCAGAATAATGCCAAATTCTCCAGCTTCAGCCCCACGACATGCTCAAACTCTCGAGTGTTCTTCGTGACTAAAGTGTGTTCCTAAATGCAAAATTGTCTGCCCTCCGTATCAACGCAGCCACTTGTCAGGCAACCACGTCGACCGGAGGTCAGAATATAAAGAGAAATATGTAATTGTGTCCACGATCATGGGATCATCGGGGGCCATCCCGTCCTCCGCACCGTCGTTTCCACGAGGATATGATCATGCCTGACAGAGCAGGGCATTGCTTGCGGGCATTATTGCCTAATAAAGTCGGACTATCCGCTTTGTTATATCCTCCTCCTGAGGGTGGCCTCGGCGCCGTCCCTGTGTGTTTGGAGACTGCGACGGGTTCCAACCATGGAAGAATCCTCACCGGTCTACTCTCCCATTACTTCAGCAAGATGCTTCTGGTCCTCATCATCCGGTTCATACCCCGCATCCAGGGCTTTCTGATACCACTCCCTTGCTGTCTCAATATCCTTTTCCACGCCGTTGCCAAGGTAGTAGCAGTCTCCATACGCAAACATCGCGACCGGAAATTCCTGTTCGGCTGACATCTGAAAGAGCTGAAACGCCTTGTCATAATCCTGGTCTACGCCCATTCCGGTAGAATACGCGAAGCCAAGATTATACTGGGCGTCGGCTTGTCCTTGATCGGCAGCCAGTTGGTAATATTGGATCATCTTGTCGTAATCCTGTTCGACCCCTTCCCCGTCGCGGTAGCAGCAGCCGAGATTAAACAGCGCCAAGGGGTCCCCCTGTGCGGCAGCCAGGTTATAATATTCCAGCATTTTCCCATAATCCTGTTCTGTTCCAAGTCCAAGGTAATACATATAGCCCAGCGAAGTCTGTGCCGGCGGATAGTTCTGCCCGGCGGCAAGGCTGTAGCATTCAAACGCCTTTTCGTAATCCTGCTCTACACCGTCTCCCAGGAAATACAGAAGTCCCAGATTATACTGCGCGATGTCCATGCCCTGGTCGGCAGCCAGTTTGAAATATTCCACCGCCCTTGCATAATCCTGCTCCACACCCCAGCCATTCAGGTAAGAGAGGCCAAGATTGTATTGTGCCGGAATATTCCCCTGTTCTGCCGACAACCGATAATACTTCACTGCCTCCTGTTCGTCCTTTTCAATGCCCAGTCCGTTGATGTAACAGTTCCCGAGCAGGCGCTGTCCCGTTGCGTCTCCCATTTCCGCGGCTTCCCGCAGAAGCGGAACGGCAGCTTCATAGTCTCCCGCTTCCATAAGCGCCTGAGCCTGCTCGACCAGGGAGGGCGCCTTATCCGTTCCCTCCGCCATAACGAGCCATGCGGCCAGGACCAGGCACAGCAAAGCCAGCAAACAAATCTTCTTCATGTTCCTTGCTCCTTTCAATGGCTCTCTTCTCATGGATCGAACCGTTCCCGTGTCTTGCAGCGCGTCGTCTTGCAGTTATGTATTGGGCGGTGTTTCCATTGTCTGGTACACGTTCTCAGGCTTCGCTCCGACGACCCTGACCGTGATTTTCGCCGTCTTGCCGTTGGCCGTGGTGGCCGTGATGGTGGCAGTGCCGCAGCCAACCCCCTTGATCACGCCCCCCTTGGACACGGTGGCAACCTCCGGTTTACTGCTGGTCCAGGTCAGCCTGGGTTTGACCTTCGATGGAGAAACGATGATATGCAGCGTCGCCTTTTTATAGATCGTAATTTTCTTGCGCGTGCCCTCCTTGAATTTGATACGCGCTGCGTCTACCACCCTGACGGTGATCTTCGCTGAAAGCCCGTTATCGGTTTTTACAGTGATGACCGTCCTGCCTGCTTTCTTTGGCGTTACAGTGCCATTGCCGCTTACTGTGGCCACATCAGGCCTGGAGGATGTCCATGTCAGCACCTTCTCGGCTTTCCTGGGCGTCGTCTTCGTCTTCAGGGCCAGCGCGTTGCCCATGTATGCGGTCGCGTCTTGACCCTGAGTGATGTATATGGCTGTCGGTTCGGGCTTGTTGGGATTATAATCCTTGACGGACAGCTTCAACACCTTCTGCGGAAAGGTGGCGAGTGCTTCCGCGCCAAAGTGATAGCATGCCTGTCCGTTTACGGTGTAGAAGGCTTCTCCGCTCTCCGCGGCGTCAGGCGTGCCAACCAGAAAGTCTTCAGGCAATCCCGTGTCGCAGAAGGTGAGGTCCACGTGGTAGTTCCTGCCGTTCTCCATCGTGACGATGTTCCACATGTGCGGGCCCCAGTCGTCGGGACTGCTGCCGCCGTCGCCGGTGACGGCATAGCACCTGATGCCGTCGTTGAACGACGACAGGTCGCACAGGTACTGGAAGGCCTTTGCGTAACCCTCGCATACGACGTTGGTGCCTGGATCGTCGTCAAAGACCCAGATCAGCTGCCAGGGATTGCCATAGGGCATAGATGGATCTTCAACGGCCGCATCGTTGTATTCCACGGCCCCGCAGATGTAGTCCCTGTAGGCGTACAGCTTCCTGTAGTCGGAAACACCGGCATGCTTCCTGACGACCTTCCGGGCGTTTTTGACCGCGATCTGGGCTTTGCCGATCCTCGCGGCGTCGGTCTCATAGGTGTCCCTGGCGTATTCCTCCGCGACTGTAAAGGAAAAGACCAGCTGTCCGTATTCATAAGAGGGCTGGAGTCC
>JAZTZK010000234.1:0-40985 GCA_045637485.1 Clostridia bacterium | reverse complement strand
GCAAGCGGTTGAGCTGCGAGGCGGGATGAGCGCCGGAGCAGGAGTGCACCGCCCGCAAATTGCCGCAGGCGCCACGGCCTGGCGGGTTGCCGGGGAAAGCCAGCATGGATGGCCGACGGGAGGCTGGTGAAGCCTCCGGCTTCCCTTGCCGCTTGTGAAAGAAGCATAGCATTTTCCGGGCGTTCTGTCAAGGCTGGCGTCGGTTGGGCGGACGTCTCCCGTGTCCCAATGTCATCAACCTGGCCCGCTTTTCTCTTGCCATTATACAGGTAATTCCACGTTTTGTACATCCGTGGGGGTAAACATATTATCTTGCACTTTGACGTAGCGGGCAGCGCCCGCAAGGCCCTGGCCTACGCCATCGGGGAGCACACTGGCACATATCCGGCATACCGGGCCGCTCCGACCTTCGCCTACACCATCGGGGAATATGCCCTGGATCGGCACGGCGTATTGACCGGCCCGCACAACGCCTACCTGCTGGGTTGCCTGGCAGAGGATGGATACGGGACCAGGTAAAGCGAAAACCACGGCCCGGCGCAATGCCGGGTGTGGTTGTCGCCTGGCTTTTTACCATTCACGCCAGCGCCATTTTAGACCCTCGGCTATTATATATGTGATCGCATTGCTCGCGCCTGCCATCGCGTATTCACCCAATTTCGAAGGCTCAAACCAATAATAATCAGACCATATGATTACACTGCGCGGATCATCCGGCAATACACCGTCATGGAAAGCCAAATACCCGGAGCGTATTGATGCGTCGTAGTTTCTCTCCAAGCCCGCTATATGGACGCGACGAACCCCGAAAAAAAGAAGCTCCATCACATCGTTGCTAAACTGCGTTTCCAATGATAGAAGTAAGGTATAGTCCTCTGGCTGCCAGCCCATGTGCATGGTACGGTCTTTATTCACATACGTGCCGGTTTTATATTCCATGCCGACGATACACGAATCATGGAAACCGCAGATTTCCTGATCCAGCGCGTCAATATCCGCCTGCGTCTCTATTTTCCGCCAATCTGACATTATTACAACCCCATATGCAACTTGTTATTTGGAACAACCATTCAAAATGATTATACCACGGGGGAGGGACGGCAACAAGGCAAAGAAGTATCCCAGGCTTTTCGACCTGGGATTTTGGTCAAACTGTCCGAAAACGGTCATAGATATCGGAGAAGTCAGCGGGAGGAGCCGGTTCGGAGGGAGAATTGTCCGACATACAATCTTGTGATGGAACTGGAGCGGGAACATCGGCCTTCTCCGAATGCCGCTCAGGCTGTTCTTCTTTCTGCCTCGGCGCGGGCACATAGGGGATCAATCCTCTGCGTGCGGCTTCCTGTTGGAATTCCAGGGGTAAATCCCGGGCATCCACGATAAAGCCGTCCACGGAGAGCATCCAGATGGCGGGATTGTCCTCAATCAGTTCCTGCAGCAGCCATTCCGTGTCCCATGGAGACATCCGAACCAGCTTGCGAATCTCAGCAGCCTTGTTACCGGCGGTGGACGGGGCAATGCCAAAGGGCCGGCTCAATTCGTCGGCGGTCAGGTGAATCGGCATGGATTTGTCGAATATGAAATTGTTGGCGGCAATGGCATAGACAATCCCTGCCGCCCAGGTATTGCGCCTGCCCTTCAGCAGTGGAGACGGGCGCTTGCGACACAGCTTCTCCAGCAGTCGCAGGCAGAGCGCCCGGTATTCCTCATTCAGGTACTTCTCACAGTATTCGTCTATCATCCCGGCAATCTCTTCATAGATTGGCTGCATTTGGGCAGGAATCTTCATGTTGTCGCCTCCCGCTTGAATGAAATAAAGTTCAATATTCCTGAAAATCCAAAAGGATTATTCCATCTCATGTCGAATTATATATGTAGAATGATGATTCGTCAATCCTCTGTTTTCAGGATGTGGAACGGGAGGCGATTGCATGGGCTATGTTACCGGGACGGACAGCAGGCAGATGACCCTGGGCGTGTGGAGCATCGAGGACGAGGTACCCTGGGACAGTCCCGCCCGGTTCATCGAGGTCTTCGTGGACAGCATGGACCTGGAGGCCATGGGGTTCGAGCATACCATCCCCGCGTACACGGGCAGGCCGCCGTACAATCCCTATGACCTGGTGAAGCTGTATGTCTGGGGCTATCTCAACAGGATCCGCTCCTCCCGGCGGCTCATGCGGGAGTGCCACAGGAACATGCCAGGGCCCAGCTGGCCGCTGTGGAGAAGTATCTGGATTCCATGGACGAGAACGACCTCTGCGAAGGAAGGATCGACCATCCCTTCGCCCTGGACCTGGAAAAGGACCACCTGCCAAGAGTGGAGAAACTCAAAGAGCGCATCGTCTTCCATGAAAAGTGCCTGAAGGAGCTGGAGGAATCGGGTCGCAATAATACTTTAATCGCCGTCTATTTCGGATCAATGCAAAAACACAAGGGATCGGTTCCCTGTGTTCATCTTTCTTGTATGCAAAACATCGGGGACGGTTCCGCTTGACTCCTTCTGTTAGAAATGGGAGCCAAATAGAACCGTCCCAGCTGACTCAGTGAATTATATATACTTATCCTTTCACAAAATATCCTTAGCAAAATAGAAGCGTCTTAATTAATCTTTATGCCTCTACCGTGTTTCCACCGTTGGTCAGGTGGATCACGATGACATCCCCATGCAGCGAATTGCCTGCAGGGATTACGCCGCCAGCCATCCAGACTGGGAGATCGTTGATGAGATTTCTGAAAAAGGCGTCTCCGGGTACAAGGTGGCGGCAAACGACCGCGACGCCATTGTGGAGATCAAGAAGAAAGCCATCAAGGGCGAATTCGACGTCCTGCTGGTTTTCATGTTCGACCGTCTGGGCAGGCGTGAGGACGAGACGCCCTTCGTGGTACAGTGGTTTGTTCAGCAGGGCATCGAGGTCTGGAGCACCCGTGAAGGGCAGCAGCGCTTCGACACCCACGTGGACAAGCTGCTCAACTACATCCGGTTCTGGCAGGCCTCCGGTGAAAGTGAAAAGACCTCCATCCGTGTGCGCACGAAGCACCTACAGATGATCGAGGATGGCCAGTACCGAGGCGGCTACCTGCCTTACGGGTACAAACTGGTGCACAAGGGCCGTACCAATAAGAAAAATCAGCCGGTGCGAGACCTGGTCATAGACGAGGATGAGGCAGTCATCGTCCGGGAGATTTTCCATCTTCTGATCGAGGAAGGATACGGCACCAACCGGGTGGCCAACTACCTGAACGAGCGCGGCATCAAGACTAAACGCGGAACAACGCTCTGGCGAGCCACTTCCGTCCGGGCGCTGATTGACAACCGGATCTACCTGGGTTACATGCGGATGGGCGACACCTACTCGCCCAAACAGGAGCACCTGCAGATCATCGATGAAGTCACATGGGAAAAATGCCAGGAAACAGTCAAGGGCCGGGCCACATGCCTGAAACATGAGATGCGGGTTCCGGAGCGGACGGACACCCGAAGCCTGCTTTCCGGGCTGACCTTCTGCGCCGACTGCGGATCGCGGCTGACCTTCAGTCACAACACTACCCGCCGGAAGCTGGCTGACGGAACAGAAAAACTCTATGAGCGCGACTGCTACCGGTGCTACCGGAAGATCAATGCAAGGGAATCCTGCTCCGGGCAGAGCTCTTACTGCGCGGACACCATCAACGAAACAGTTCTCTACGAAATCCGCCGGATTCTTTCCATCATCAAGCAGAAGCCGGAAGCGGCCCTGCTGGAGAAAGCGAAGGAAAATCACGGCGATGTGTACGAGGTTGCCTACAGGCAGGCAGAGAAGGATTTCTTCGAAGCCCATAAGCAGATGAACGCCCTGGAGGAGCAGACCATGAAGTTCCTCACGGGAGAGAACACCGTGGACATCAGCATCGTGAACGCCATGATGCCAAAGTACAAGGAAAAGCTGGAAGCCGCCCAGCGCCGGATGGAAGAAGCCAAGGCTAAGATGGAAAAGGAGAAGGACGCCGCTCAGGGTGCCGCCCAGGAAGTAGCAGATCTGCTTTCCTGGGCGGAGACCTTCGATGAGGCCAACACGGAGACCAAGCACATGATCATTGCCCGGCTGGTGGAGCGGATTGAGATCAACCACGACTATGAGGTCGAGATCAAGTTCCGCATCAGCGTCGAGCAGTATATGAGGATTGCGGCATAAGACCAGGAAATGCGAACTCCCATGGGGTGATGTGAGCCTCATGGGAGTTTTTTTGCAGGAATATCAGGATATGTAACGAATCAGCACTATTAGAACACCGTGTTTTGTGGTACATTTATTGTACCTGAAACATGGTTGTTCGGGATTTGACAGAAGCGACTTAACTTTGAAAATAATGCACAATGAGGAAATAAGGAATGACATACGAATACAATGAAAAAGTACCCGTAAGTGCCTTGGCGGATTTACGTGAGTCCGTAGGCTGGAACCGTTTGGAAAGCGAGTACGGGAATCCAGTCATGACGTCGTATTTCCATATTGCAGCTTATGAAAACAATAAAATGATCGGATACATAGACTGTGTTTCAAACGGTGTAACAGACGCCTATATCCAGGACTTGATGGTTCATCCTGCTTATCAGGGCAGGGGCATTGGTACAGAACTGATGAATAAAATGATTACGCATTTGAAGGATAAGCATATTTATATGATCTCGGTTGTTTATGAAGAAAACCTGAAGCGGTTTTATGCACAATTTGGGTTTTCCAATATGCTTTGCGGGCAAATGGAATCATATCATGGATAGCCGACAAAATCGGAAGTTAATCGTACAAAAACCAGTCTATCATTGACGGACATGCATAAAGAAATTGCATGGCTTATTCGATGCCGCCCCATTGTTATACACGACTTCCGGCGCTTAAGCCACACCGACGCGTGTATCTCAAGAGGCAGGCGATTTGTTATGCAGGACAGTGAACACCCCGGATTTTGAACACCCCTCCGGGCAGGGGAGAAGAATGTATCGTTCGGAAATCATCTTGTTTTTCGATGTGAACAGCATGATGGATTCCGTTCATTTTGGTTCTCCAAAATGAACATATCGGCTTCCGGAGAAAATGAAAAACCCTTGCAAACGTAGTGTTTACAAGGGTTTGTGGTGGTCGCAACAGGACTCCATGTCAACGGGGACGGTTCTCTCTGACACACCGGTCATGCAGCTTCGTCTAAATAACCACCCTCATTAATGCTGGCCACCACATGCAACACCTGTTCGCCAATCTATTATATACGAAATGAGCCCAACCTTTCGGTTCGCCTCGCTGGTGGTCGCAACAGGACTCGAACCTGTGACCCCATCGATGTGAACGATGTGCTCTACCCAGGCGTCCAATGTACATGACGATTTTAGGGTAGATTTCGCCCACGTGATCGGCGCCTCGTTGGCCGATCCTGCTCCGAGCCATCTTCTTTGTAGCCCCATTATACCACAGCGGCCCGGCCCGATGCAATAGGGAATCCTAACCCGACTCGCCTTCGGAATTATGTTTAATTGGCCGTAACGGCCCCGGGTCCCCTTGTCTTTCCACGGCCATTATGGTACAGCCAGCTTACAACAAAACACCGATCACGGAGGGTACCACAATGACGTATAATTATAGCAAGACCTTTTTCAGCAAGAAGCGCGCCGAATCCTTCCAGGCAGAATTGAAGGCCCAGGGCATCAAAGCGGATATTTGGACGGGCACGGATTATTTGAATCGTGGCGAGACCCTGTACTATGTGAAATGGAACCTCGACTGATCTGCAAATAGAAGCGCCGCCCGGCTGGGCGGCATTTCCGTTTATAGATCATAGGAGTTTTGGAAATCGTTCTGCGGTTTCATCCATTGCCAAAACATTATCCGACGCACTTTTCAATATCTTGAGGATTGTCTGTAATAATGAATGACCTTCCGTATCTTCCGGACTAATATCATTGCTATAAACAATAATCGGAGTAACTGTTGCATTATGCTCACAGTTCCATGCCCAGGCCTTTATGTCGTTCATTCTCCGCTTTAGTTCCTTTGATGAAGCAAAGCGGAAGAACTTGATCCCATAGTTTCCAAATATTAAATCGAATCTTACAGTTTCCTGAAAAGACCCAACAACGCTCTTATTGTTAACTACACGTTGCCCCTGCCCCGTAAGTATCGTTCTTAAGAAAGCCAAGGCTTCTTTATTTGTCGGTCGCTGACTCTCTTCATAATCAAACTGAAGATAGATACGCTTTATTTCCTCTACTTTTTTCTCTAAGTCTTCATAAGGTACGCTTAACGCTGGAGAAAAATAATACTCCTTGCAATAGTATCGAATGAATTTGGAAATATCGAAAGGTGTATTAATAGTTGTCAAATCACCTTTCACTTCATCCGAAATAGCATCTAAGAGTACTCTAACAGTGTCAATGTTCAACGTATCATCGAATTCATGCACCCTCGAAAAGCGAATAGTGTGAAAGAATTCTGCATAATCTCCGTCTGCGACAAGTACTCCCAAGTTTATACTCTCGCCACTAACAATGGAGGGTGAGTATCTCAAAACAGAATATTGCAGGATATTTGTCACTCATAGCCCTCCTTTTCGTAAAATCAATTCTTTTATATCTTCAAGATGCGCCACTCTATAGTTTAGGTAAACTTCGAGCATAGGCACATCCTCTTTTACACCCGGTAGCCATGCTATGGGAATCCCTGATATTATACTATGAATCACCTGGGGCGTCAATTCGTCCCGAAAAGATTTACATCCATCTTCGAAGTTCTGTCGATTTGGGTGTGCATAGAGCATTATTTTGCTATACACTTCTCGATTTGCCTCATAGATGCTCTCGTCCAAGTAGTCGTTCTCGTCAATACCCCTTCTAAATGTTGCCGCAGTCCAAATACAATCATTCTTAAAAACGTGTGAATGATCGATTAAGAAAAAGGTGAATCCTTTTCCGACTTCAAACATCAAGTTACCATTATGCCGATCTCTATTAAAAACGAGGTGATCAAGAAGGATCATATTTGCCAATTGCTGTACATCCACATAAGCAAATAGTTTGGATGAAGCTGGTATAGCCCCTGAACGATAATAAGAATAGAAAGATGGCCCAAAATTCCGCTCTGAGAAATCAGGCAACTCTTGTCTAACCTCATCCGTAACTATTGTATCTTGGTCCACACAACAGATGCCACTGCGCGGGAGCGATAGTTTTAGCTTATCGCAAATCTGAGCAGTACACCACTCATTGATGAGAGAAAGATTACCTTGCCTATTATTGAACAACTTTACAATGGCATCAAAGCGTTCCTCTCCCAAACGCAATGTACAGTATACGGGATCAGTGGCGAATTCTGCGTCATTCGCTTTCATGACCAGATGTATCTGATCTACATGGAACATCCCTGAGATAATTACCCCGCCTTTCCTGTACTATGCCGTATATTATACACCATATTATAGGGAAAGGCAAATCATAATACACAAATAAACCGCCCAGATGAGCGGTAAATATGGTTGTTATGAAACTTTATGATCCCCAGCGGCATCGGCATCCGGTTCCAGGAATTGCCGGGCCGTCAATTTGAATTCAATGTTGATCTTGTACCCAGCGCCCACCTCGATCCGGTCGATAATCTCAGCCAGGATCATGCGCTTCTGCGAAAGAGGCGCGGTAGCGAAGATGTCGGCCCATTCGCCCACCTTCCGCGCCAAGGCGCGCTTTTCCGCGAGCGTTTCTTCCTCGGCCTGATTCACCATCAGAATCCGCTGGTATTCTTCCATGGCCGCTTCGAGGGCGGCCTTCTGCTTCGGCATCAGCTGGTTGATGATCCCCAAATCCAGCTGTGATTCGCCGGTCAGCGCTTTTATCGCCTGTTCCTCCAGGGCGGCCACGGCCTTGGTCGCCTTATCAATCGCAGCGGCGGCATCGGCCAGGGCCTTCGCCTGGGTCGATTCTTCCCGGCGCATGGCGGCCTTAATCTGCGATTTCTGCGGCAGGCGCTTGATGTTTTTGAAAAAGGCGTTCACGGTATCAATTACCACGTCCTCGATTTGAAGGGCGTTGTAGGTGGACTGGCCATCGCAAGTGCCACGGGCTTTCATCCGGCGATAGCACCGATAAACGTCCCAGTAATAATCATGATGGCCGGTGCTGTTATCCCATTTCCGCGAGCAATGATTCACGGTAAGCCGCCCGCCGCAATGGGCGCAATAGATCAACCCGGTAAGCAGCCCATTGGAATCGGTGCGCATAGGGCCGCTGCGCTGATCCGCCCTTTTCGTATACCGGCTGTGTATGATCTCAATGGCCTTATAATAGTAATAATCGTCGATGATCCGGAGTTCTTCAATCGGCTCGGATAGCGTTTCGCCCAGGTGCATTTGGCCCCGGTCGAGCGGATTCCCGATCATGGCCCGGACGCCCGTGGCCGACCATACGGAAGTGCCGCGCTTGGTCTTGATCCCCCGATCATTCAGCCAGTTGGCAATCCGGAATCCGCCGAATCCCTCGTCAACGATCTTGTGATATACTTCGGCCTTGATCGCCGCTTCTTCCTCATTCCGCACCAAATCCCGAACCGGCTGGCCCTTCTTGTTCACGCGGCCCAGGTACACGGCGTCGAATCCGTAAGGGATCAATCCGCCGCGATACTCGCCCGCCAGTACCATCTGCTGCTGGCGTGTCCTTACGCGGATGGATGTCTTTTCGGATTCGCCGGATGCCTGCCAGAACCGGATGTAATTGAGCAGCTTATCCACATGGGTATCAAATCGCTGCTCGCCCTCCTTGACGCTCCACACCTGGATGCCATGGGAAACGAACCATTGAACCACGAACGGCGTTTCATCATCGCGGCGACCCAGGCGGTCAAACATGAATACCAGCAGAACGTCGAATTTCCCGGCCAGCGCCGCCTGCTTTATCTGCATGATGGCGTCGCGGTTCTCCGTCTTGACCTTGTATCCGGAGACGCCCTTCTCAAAGAATTCTTCGGTAATCTCCCAATCCTGCTGCCGTGCAACGAATTCCCGGCAGGCCACGCGCTGCATGGGAATATCATCATGATCCACCTGGCCCACCGTTGATACACGGTATAAGGCATATACTCGAACCATTCCGTTCTCCTTCCCGCTGGGCGCTTACTTGGAGAACGATTGAAGCAGCATACCCAGCACCGTTTCTATGATTTCTTCATTTTCCGATTCCGGCGCGGCAAATTTCAGCGTCACCTTCGGATGATCCGGAATCGTCGCCGTTCGGTCATCGATCCATGAAAAATCCACGTTCCCCACCTCCTGTGTTATAGAAGCGAACCGTCAAAGACAAGGCTTTTCGGGTCTTTTCAAGTACAGAAAAAGCCCGGCGAAAGTTGTACCTCTCGCCGGGAATTGGAGCTTACAGCAGCCTGGAGAAATTGCCGGAAATCCAACCGACCTGTTCGTTTACCACCACGGCGAACCAGCCGTTCTCGGCAGTGGCGACATAGGGCAGCCTGGTGCCATAGGGCAGAATGACGATCCGGCCATATTGCGTCCCGTTGCCCTTCCGGATATTCACGTTCAGGCCGGTCACTTCGACCTGCTTGCCAGGATTCTCCGGCGCGGGATCGGCAGCGCCCTGCGGATCAATCGCGGCCATGAGCGCCTCGCGGGTCTTTTCATCATAGACGCCGGTCTGATCCAGGCCCGCCTTCTTCTGGAATTCGCGCAGTGCGGCATCGGTATCCTCTCCGAAATCGCCGTCGATTCCATACGGCCCCAGGTCATATCCCAGGGCGGCCAGTGCCTTCTGCATGGCGGTCACATCCGCGCCTTCGGCACCCTTCGCAATGACGCCGGGCTTGGCGGCATCGGTGCCGGGATCGCCCGCGCGTTCCTTCGCCGCGTTTGAGCCATCAGAAAGCACGACCACGGTATGGCCCTGGGTCTTGGTCACAAGGATGTCGCCGCGCAGGAGATTCGTGCTTTTCTTGGTGTGGGTATCATCGGTGAATTTCTCGAAGGCCCCGGTCGCCATGAGGACGCTGGCCTGGTTGGTCGTGCGGAAGGAGCCGACAGTGATTCCGGCGTAATTCACGCAGACCCGGACGAGGGCGGAGCAATCCGTTTCCACATCCTTCGTCACCTTGGAAACATCGAAGCCGTACTGCTTGGCGTCATTGTACAGAGTGTCGCGCTGGTACTGGTCATAACCGACGTGCTTGTTGTCGCAAGCGGCCTGCATACAGCGGGCAATCCTTTCCCGCGCCTCGGCGCTCTTAGCGCGGAGCAATACCCACCCCTTGGTGTGGGCATACCAGGATTGAGTGGAAACCTCCTTGCCGGTCTGATCCCCGGCAGCGCCGCCGTGGGCCTTTCCATTTTCATCGATCCGGGCCGATCCGATCTTCACAGACATATTGAATACCTCCTGTCAAAAATAGGCGACGGTCATTCGCCGTCGCCATGGTCGTTCTTGTCTTCACGGTTGTGCAGCTGTTCCAGGATTTCCCGGAGTTTATCCGGGATGGGAAGGCCGATGTAGGCCGCGTTCTCCAGGAGGGACAGGCCCTCATTGGAAAGGTAAAACGCGATTACCGCCCCGCGCAGCGCCGATCCCTGGCCCACGACATGAACGTCCAGGATATTCGCCACGCCCACGAGCATCAAAATGAGAACCTTCTTGCAGATTCCCTTGAAGCCCACCGCCGAGGACAGTTTCTTGTCCACGATGGCGCACATGAGGCCGGTGATGTAATCCAGGGCCATGAAAACCACGAGAGCAATCAGCATTCCGTCCTTCCCTCCGAGAAAGTAGCCGATCCAGCCACCGATGGCGGTGGCGGCAATCTGAACCTTCGCCCAGATCAGGTCAATGGAAAAGTCACGCATAATGGAATCCCCCTTGTTTTGATATGGCGAAGCACCACCCCGGAGGATGGCGCTCAGCGTCGGTTAGTTGTCGGGTTTTTCGACCTCGATAATTCGGCAGTTCGCGGCCAGCGCCTGGTAAGATTGCTGGCCGGTCTGCGAGAATGGGTTGTAGTTGTAAACATCGGAGCCGAAGTCGAGAATCAAATCGGACAGCCACGGCGTCGTGTATGATTCGTCCTGCTGAAGCTCTCCTTCATATCCCACGATGAAGAAGAAGTTGTTGCCGGAGCAATTCTCCCACATATACTGGTGCGGGTAGAATTCGCGGTAACTGGCATATTCGGACGGAATCTGAATTCCCTGGCTCAATCCGGTCGCCGGATCGTAAAACTCATAAAGGTATTTCCCAGTTCCGATCCAGGGCGTTATATCCATGAGGACATAGCGCGTACTGCCGGAGCCCTTGTAGTTGCAGTAACCGGCTGCCAGGACGATGTTGAGCGACGCGCCGCCGAATACGCTGCTCCGCTTGGCCTCAATGCGCTGCAGCATCTTGCTGGGGATGCTCAAAACGCTCTTGATCCGGGCAAGCGATTCTTCATAGGTGGTCGCCAGTAGCTCGACAGCCCGCACCTTGACCTTCGGCTTTTCCTTGACGGTAATCGGGAAGGTCGCCGTCGCCTGGCTAACCGCGCTTGGCGCATAGGTGACGGTCACGGTATCCGTGCCCATGGTGGCCGTGCTGCCGGGCGCGGGCGAGAAGGTGCAATCCTCAGTCACGTCCCAGGTCGTGCCGTCCTCGAAATACGCCGTAATCTCAACGCCGGTATAATCATAGGGATCGTCCTCGGTGAATTCCGTAACGTCGGGTGGCGTCGTGATTTCGATATGATCCAGCACCAGCACATTTACATTGAAGTCGGCGGTCTGCGTCACATCATCCTTCGTGAAGGATACCAGCACGGGGATTTCCCCAGCGGCATCGGTATCCGTCCCTTCGGCGGGCGTGATGGTACAACGATCCGTAACGACTTCGCTGGTATTGTTGTTGTAGAAGGCGGTCACCTCCAGGCCGGAGTAATCGTAGGGCTCGCCCAGCACATATTCCAGCTTGTTCGGCAGCGTCGTTATCATGATGGATTCCAGCACCTTCGGCGTCACCGTCACGCTGAATCCGTCCCGGTAGGCATTGCCATCTTCATCGGTATAGGTCACGACGCAGGGCACTTCACCCACGGTTTCCAGCTTGGCCCCGTTTTCCGGCGCGAGCGTCACCAGACCGGTAATGTCCTCGGTGGTGCCATCCTTGTACATCGCCATGACCACCAGGCCGGTATAATCCATATACGAGCCTTCCAGGTAATCCCGCGTTGTGGGCAGCGTGGCGATATAGATGTAGCGCAGCGACTTGTCCAGATCATCGGCAGCCAGGCCCTGGCCCATGAGATAGCCACGGGCATCCCCGGCCTTTATGTCCATCTTGGCACCATCCATCCTGATCCACACCTGGAAATCGCCGTCCAGGGTATCCTCGGCCACGTCCCAGAAGTATTGGAGGTGGAGCAAATGCGTCCCCGCCGTCTCCATGTTCACGGGATAATACTCGGTGACTTCCTCGCCGTTGACGTAGTAGGTCACGGCAATGGTGGCCTCCTTCGGAATCTTGATGGTTGGCGTCTCGCCCTCGGGTGGCTCCGGCTCTGGCATCAACGTGATTTTGTGCTTGATTTCCCCATGGAATACCACCGACGCACCTTCCCGCGCGGTATAATCCAGGTCGATCACCATTCGCGCCCGTTTATCCTCGACCAGCACGTTCGCCACGCTGATGAAGAAATAAAACTGGATCGCGGTATCATTCACCGACGAGAGCAGGCCGGATATATCCTTGTCCGACTTGGATTTCGCGCTGGCCAGGTTCGGATCGGCTCCGCTCCCGGACATTTCATACCGCTGGTTGAACGTGAAGGCATATTTCGTGATACACGAAAGGCTGCCGTCCGCCAGGCCATCCGTGAAGCGGATGCAATCGCCCAGGTCATAGGCCGGGTTGCCTATGGCCGTCACCCGGAAGGGCACATAGTAGATCGGCAGCAGCGCCTCCAATACCGCCCTCCGGCGCGCGACCACATCGCCGCCGCCGCGTTGCAGAAAAGGATTCGAGCCGAGGTTGTAGGTCAAACCATCATCCGGAGTGACATTGAGATACATGGTCTTCTGCAATTCCAAATCCACGCAGGAGAGGCCGGTATACTTCGTCGTGTAATCGGAAAACGCGGCCCCGGAAAAGCGGTGCTCCGTGTCCAGGGTATCAACCGGTTCCTGGGAATACTGCCGGAATACCAGCGCCCCGGCCCGATCCATGGTGGCAAAGCACCCCATGGCCTGCGACAGCCAGCCGATGAAATCCCGCCAGGTTTCCACATTGTCAGTGCTGTAGACGGAGAGCGTTTCCGTCCCGTTCGGCAGCGCCCGAACCTGGGCCTTCGTCATGCCCAGCGTCACTCCGCATTTCGAGCAGGCATTGGAGAGCAGATCATAGGGCTTTCCCTTGGCGTTGCCGCCGCTGTAATTCTTGTCAAAGCGCGCCATGTGGTCATAGGCCTTGACCACGATTCCGGACGCCGTCCATTCCGCCTCGGATACGGTGAACACCCCCAGGGGAATATCCTCGAATGATCCGTCCGCCAGCTTCAAGCCGAGGGACGGGGAGATTTCGAGGGATTGCCATTGATACCGGCTGATCCCCATATCCATGAAGGTGGCGTTCAATTCCCCGATATAGACCTGGCCGATTTCCACGGCGTCCGCGCCGCTGCATTGATTGGTGACGGAGAAAGACCCTTTGAGGATATTCGCCTCGGTGAAGGGATGATTTCCCGCCATCCCGGTAAGCCGGAAGGTTTGCACCTTTCGGTGCATGGCCTCCCGGTATGCTTCGCTGACTTGGTACATCGCACCCTCCGAATCAGATGGCGGCCAGCGCCAGCTCCAAATCCTCGGTGAGCGTTACCGCGCCGCCGCTGGTATAGCCCGCCGCAATCGCCACGCTGGATTGCGACAGCGGATCGAAGGTGGCGGCAATCGCACCGTTGACGGGAATCGTACCGGCGACAGTCTGGCCCGTGGAATCAATAATGATCTTGTTGGCCAGCACGTCGGCGGCGGTGGCCGTCACGCTGGTAACGTCCTGGTAAGCCTCCGGAATCGCGGCCACGGTTACGCTGGAAAGGCCATACTTGCCCTCATCCGGCGTGACGTTCTGCTCGTTCTTGGTCGGCGTGACGCTCTTTGCTTGCAGCTGGTAATTGCCGCCGCCCGCCACGCCGCGTACCGTGCCGGAGCCGTTGTGATAGCCCTGCGGGATCGTGTATGTTTGGCCCTCCTGGACTTCCGCGTCCACGGCCCCGCGATTTTGCAGGCTGGCAATCGTAGCGGCCAGCACATCCAGGTTGTCGGTGGATTGCGCCTGTCCCCATTCGATCAGGGCGTTCCGGATGATGTTTCTGTCGGTCTGTATTCTGCTGATCTCGGTTGCGACACTCATGGAATGATCCCTCCCTTTTGCTTACTGCCATTGCGCCGTGCGGTTATAAACATAACTTTTAATCCCGCTGGCACCGATATTGTCCTTAGCGACGAGAATGTATCCGGATTCCTGCGTCGTATACTCCGCGTTCGCGTATGGCGACGGATTGTTCACATTCTTGATGCTGACCCCCACAACGGTGCCTTTTGTCACCTGGGTAATATCCGTCGTTGTGAACATGCTGCGAAAGCGCGTCCCGACGACGCCTCCCAGGCTGATGAAATAGGAACAACCCGCCTCTACCGGATAAATGTCGATATACGTCTGCGTCGGGTTTTCATAGACCCAGCTGCCGTTTGAGATATATCCGCAGTTGTAATCAAACACGGCGGGCAGCTGCCTTCCGGCCTGTACCGCGTTGGTGATGATGCCGGAGCCATTGTGATAGCCCTGGGGAATGATGAAGGATTCGCCTTCCTCCAAGGCTGCCTCCATCGCGCCCCGGTATTGTATCGCGGCAATGGCGGCGGCCAGCTCGTCCAGATTGTCGCCCGCCTGCGCCACGCCCCAGGACAACAGCGCCGCCCGGATCGCGTCGCGGGCGGCCTGGATTCGGTTCACTTCGGATGATACGCTCATGAGCGGTTCCCCCTTATATGGTTTGCAGCAGCACCTCAATATTTCCGATTTGCACCTGGACGGCGGCGGAGGTTACCGGGCGCGGATCGCCCTGGGCCACCTGATCGGCGGCATCCACGGAAACCGTCCGTGTATCCGGATCGTATTTCAAGCCATAGCCGAAGCGGTATTGCTCGGTGGCGATTTCGGTGGTTTCCCCGAAGTCCGCCGACATATCCTCGCCGGGCTGAAATTCGGCATCCAGCTCCAGGCCGTCCTCGAACACGGCATAGAGCGTCACGGCGAAATCTCTCCGTCCTTCAATATCTCACCGACGCTCGCCGTCATGATGTTGCTGGCCCCGGCGGTGCCATCCGGGAACACATAGCGGATTTGGATGGATACCTTCTGCAGGGCGTCGAAGCCCAGGGTATCCTTCTGCGTCAGCCGCGTAATGATGGCCTCGGCGGAGATTTCCAGATCGTCGCCAGTCTTTTCGAGAACCACCCTGCCGCGCTGGGAATAGGTGAGAAAAACCGTCGCGCCGGTCAGATCGATATTCGTCTTGAAGGTATTGGTCGGCGTGGTTCCTCTTTTCATACCGCCACCTCCTGTCAAAATTCTTCCAGGGTAAATGAAACCGTCCAAAGGCCGTCCGTCCCGCTTGTGCGCTCGGAATGCTCGGCGGGCACAGCCTTGAAGCCCCGGAGCCTCATTTCCCTTTCAACATAGCCATGGGTTTCGAGATCGTACATCCGGACGGCCACGGAATCCTGTTTGCTGTAAGCCTTGAATTTTCCAGCCCAGGTGGACGAGCACTGGAAGGAGGCGGATACGGACAGCTTATCGTAGCGCGTCACGATGATTTGATCCGTTCCCGCCTCCGTTTCATTCACGCTCTCCACCACGGCGGAATCTTCCTCCCAGGATGTGGGCGTGAAGATTTTTTCGCCGTCGAACCGGATGGGATAGTCTTTGAGCATCTTATCTCCCTCCCGAACGATAGCTGGCGGCCTTGTTCGCCTTCACCACAATTTCCTCAATCCGCTCGTTGCCGATATACACGGGAATGGTGATGTCGCCCGCCGCCTGGCTGTTCGCGCTCGACAGGCTTTCCCGCATGGCGGAGAGCAAATCCGCCACGCCGGTATTCACCCCGGCACCACCCGCGCCCGCGCTTGCCAGGGCGGGCGTCAGCACCATATCCCCGGCCAGGCCGTTCATGGCGTTCTGAATCATACCCCGGCTGCGTTCGATGCCCTGGGCCAGCCCACCGATGAAGTCGGGCATCCAGCTTTCATAGTCCGTCAAAGGCCCTTCGTCCGGGACGCTGAAATGCAGGAAGGACTTGATCTTCGCCGCGATGTCGCTCACGGCGCTGGTTAGGCTGTTCATGGCGCTCTTGATGCCGTTGACGATCCCGTTCACCAAATCCGCGCCCCAGTTCCACGCCTGGCTCGCCAGGTTCTTCACGAAATTGACGGCGTTGTTGAAGCCGTTCTGGATCGAAGTAACAATGTTGGAGATGGTGCCGGTTATGCCGCTATAGATATTCGTCCATATGGACTTCACCGACGTACTCAGGCCCTGCAATGTCGAAGTGACGTTGCTCTTAATATTCGTCCAGCCCGTGGATACCGAGGTTTTTATGTTCGTCAGTGTCGTGGATACCCCGGTCTTGATATTGTTCCAGGCTGTGGTGACGCTGGTCTTGATATTTGTGCAGGCCGTAGATACCGCCGTCTTGATCCCGTTCAGCTTGCCGCCCGTGATGTTGTTGAGGGCATCGAAGCCCAGGGTGAAATAGCCCTTGACACCCTCCATCGTGGCGGCGGCGATGCCTTTCAGCCCGCCGCCGTGTTGCTCGTAGGCCGCCTGGATATTTGACCACTTATCCTGGACAGCGGTGGATATGCCGTCCGTTATCGTGGATACGGTGCCCTTGATCGCGCCCCACACAGTTTCCGCCGTTCCCTTGATGCCATCCCAAGCGGTGGAAAGGCCTTCGGTAATACCGTTCCAGGCGTTGGTGGCCGTGGTGCTGATTCCCTCCCATATTCCGGAGAAGAAAGTGCTTATGGCATTGAACACAGTTACCGCCGTGGTCTTGATGGCACTCCAGGCGTTGGTGACGAAGGTCTTTATGCCATTCCATACCTTGACGGCAACATCCTTGACCTTTTCCCACAGGTTTATCCAAAACTCCCGGAATTCCTCGCAGTTGTTCCAGAGATAAATGAAGGCCGCGACCAGCGCGGCAATGGCAGCAATCACGATCCCGATGGGGTTGGCGGCCATGACAGCGTGAAGCCCGGCCAGCCCGCCCTTTATGGTCTGGATCGCTCCGGCGACCTTCGGCACAATCGTCATGATGGTGCCGATAGCGGAAACGACCTTGCCGATTACGATAAGCACAGGCCCGATGGCGGCGACCACCAGGGCAATCTTGGTGATAAGCGCCTTTGTCGCCGGGCTCATGTTATTCAATTTATCGACCAGTCCCTGGATGCCGGTAACGATGTCGCGGATAACCGGCATGAGGATTTCCCCGAAGGAAATGGCGAGTTCTTCCAGCTGAGATTTGAGGATCGTCAGCTGGCCCTCCAAATTGTCCTGCATCGTCTCGGCCATCTGCTCCGAAACGCCGGTGGTGCTTTCGAGGGACTTTTGGACGGTTTCAATCGCGGCGATGGCGTCCTCCACGTCCATGTCGTACTCGCCCACGAGGTATTCCTGCAAATCCTCGGCGCTGGTGCCGACCTTCGTAAGATTATAGATGATCTCGTCGGTCAGGCCCTGGATGCCGTTGCCGGTCGCCATCCACGCCTTATCGGCGTACTTGCCCCACTTGACGCCGGACGCTTCGACGGCATCCGAAATCTCGTCGATGTTGTAAGAGCAGGTATCAATGGCCCCGGCCAGCTTATTCATGTCGGCCTCGCTGCCATTGATGACGGCCAGCCAGCCGGACATGGCGTTGGTGCCGAAGATCGCGGCAGCCGCCGCGCCCTGCTCCGCTTCGGAAAGACCACCCAGCTTTTCGCGCAGCTGCAGCATCATTTCCCGGAGGGTGTACATCCTGCCGTTGCCGTCCGTGATGGATATGCCATACTTATCCATGGCTTCACGGACTTGCTTGGTGGGTTTCACCAGGCGCGTCAATCCGGATCGGATCGCTGTACCGGCCTGGCTGCTCTTGATCCCGGCGTTCGCCATCATGCCGATGGCCAGCGCGGTATCCTCGGCGGTGTACCCCAAGGCTCCGGCGACGGGCGCGGCATATTTGAATGTCTCGCCCATCATGCTGACGTTGGTGTTGGCGTTGCTCGATGCCGCCGCCAGGATGTCCGCGAAGTGCCCGGATTCCTGGGCTGACATTCCGAAGGCCGTCAATGCGTCGGTGACAATATCGGAGGTGGTCGCCAGGTCTTCGCCGGACGCGGCGGCCAGGTTCATAATGCCCTCAATGCCACCCAGCATATCCTCGGTCTTCCAACCGGCCATCGCCATATATTCCATGGCGGTAGCGGCCTCGCTGGCCGAGAATTTTGTCTTTGCGCCCATCTCGCGGGCCTTCGCCCGCAGCGCGTCCAGATCGTCCCCGGTCGCGCCGGAGATCGCGGCGACCTTGCTCATGCCGGTATCGAAATCGGCAGCGGTCTTGACGGCGGCGGTGCCCAGACCCACGACGGCGGCGGTGGCCGGGAGGAATTTCTCGCCAACGCCGGAGATGTTATCCCCGATGGTTTTCAGCTTTTCGCCCTGGGCGGCAATCTTCTGGACGGCGGTGGCGGATTGGTTGGCCGCCGTTTCCAGGCGCTCCAATTCCTCCTTGGTCTCAACGATTTCGCGCTGCAGGGCGTCGTATTGCTCCTGGCTGATTTCGCCCTTCGCCAGCGCGTCGTTGGCCTGCTTCGCCGCCGTTTCCAGGGTTTCCAGCTTCGACTTGGTTTCCGAGACGGCATCCGCCAGCAGCTTGTGCTTTTGCGCTAATAATTCCGTGTTGCCCGGATCGAGCTTCAAGAGCTTTTCCACATCCCGCAGCTGGGCCTGGGTATTCTTGATCTTGGAATTCACGCCTTCCAGCGCGGTCTGTAGTTTTGTAGTATCGCCGCCGATCTCAACGGTGATGCCCTTGATATTCCGTCCGGCCATTTGGCAACCTCCTTTCCTCCGAGAATTTTGAAATTATGTTGTAACGATCATTTCCTGCTCATCCAAATCTCCGCCGCGATGAACGCGAGGCAGAGGGCGAGGATCGCCAGCAGCCACGGCCACGCGGATAGCAGGAACAATTCGGCCTCAATCATCCTTTTGAATCCTTATCACACAGTCCGAAATTGTCCAGGCCAACAGCATCAGCACGAAAAGAACGACGGCCAGCAGGACATACGGCCAGGCGGATATGATGAACATATCCACCCGCGTTATCCAAGCCAGGATTTCCCGCTCAATATTCATAGGCACCCCCTTAGAAGTTGTCCATGTCCTCCTGCGAGGCCAGCTCGCGGTATTTGAAATCATCGTTCCCGCTCTCCGCGTACATATCGTTCACCATGCCGATGGTCAGCAAATCCAGATCCCGGATGGATAAACCAATTTGAACGCAGCGGAGCAGGAACAACGGCGTTGTCATTTGCCGCTCACTTTTGCGAGGTTTTTTTTAGACTGGATGTCCGTCTGAACATTCAGGCCCCACAATTCGATGATGGACGGCAGCACCTGATAGATGGAGAAGGTGGAGAAATTATCCAGCCATTCCTCCGGAGTATCGGGGATCGACGGGTCGGCGTGCTTCGCCATGACGAAGGCAATGTTCTCGAACATTTCCAGGGAGAACATATCCAGGTTGGATTCGCCCTCGGAATTGTCGCCCACGGCCTTCTCCAAAGCCCGAAGGTCTTTGTAGATGTCCCGGTGGAATTTCACGCGGTAAATGCGCGGGATGGCGGCGGAGGCGCGGAAAGCAACCTCCTGGCCGTCAATCACAATCTTCTTCATGATCCCCATTAGCCCTGGCCCCCTTCATCGCCGCCGCCATTGCCATCGTCGCCGCCATCATCATCCCCGGAGATGTCCGGCAGATAGACGGCGTCATACCAGCCGTCATAGGTGGCCTGGGCGGTGCTGTCGGAGGTGCGCGCCTTCACGCGGCCATCCGGCAGCGGAGCCGCGTTGATGGACAGGGATTCGGTCTTGACCTCGATCTCTTCCTCGTTGGTGGAGGATTCGATGGTGGGCCGGGTCGCGGTGCAGTTGTACAGGACGTGGCGGATGCCATGCTTGTCGCCGTCGAATTCGAACAGCAGGGCGAACGGCTCGGTTTCCACGTTGGCGTCCTCCATGAGCACGCCGTTATCATCCAGCGTCTCTTTGAGGATTTCCTGGTGGAAATCGTCTGTCACGAGGGCCAGCTCCAGATCGCCGTCATAGCCCTGGTTGTTGGAGATGGTATAATAGGCATAGCCATCCGCATAGAATACGGAAGGCTCGCCGTTGGGATCGAGCGACAGGGATACCGCGCCGGGCATCGCCTTCGGCGTATCAAACCCGATTGCGCCGGTTTGCGCGTCCTTCGTCTGGCGCGCGTAATGCACGTTCTTGATATTGAATTTGACCTTGTTCTTGGCCACGATCAGTTACCTCCTATCTCGAATTCATAGAGAACCTCGTACATCCGTTCACTCTCGATCCAGACTTCCGATTTCTCATAAAAAAGGCCGTGCCGATCCAGCACGGTTTCCAGCCGGTTCTCCAAATCCGGGTCTTTCAGATCGGTGTACAGTTCCACGTTTACCTGATTGATCTTGTAATAGACCCGGCCATCCGCGCCGAAGTTATCCGACGTAGGATAGAGGAAAAGAATGTAAGGCGGGTCGGGTGCCTCGCCTTCGGCATAATGGTCGTAAGCGATGGGCAGGCCGGATTCTTCCAACATTTCCATCAGTTCATTGTGCGTCATTGCAGCGCCTCCTCGATTTCCCGCGTCAGCTGGTCAACGCCGTGCTGCTCTGCCGGAGCGATGTGGGGTTTCCCGGCGACGCGCCCGCCGCCGCGCTTGGCGTGGCCGTTTTCAAGAAGGTGCGCTATCATGTACCGCTTCGGAGAGTAGACCGTCACTTCCAGGACGTTAGCGTTCTCCCGCGTTTTCTTGGTGCGCCAGCTTTTCTTGTAGGTGCCGCGACGCACCGGCGCGTTGGCGGAGATTTCCTTTCGGACGGTCTTGCTCGCGTTCGTCACGGCGGTCTTCATGCTGTCGGTGGCAAGGTCGGCGTATTCCCGCAGGCCCCGCATGACGGCGTCGGCCAGGCCGTCCACGCCCACATTCTGATCCGCCATAGCGTCACCTCTCCCGCAGCCGGGTATGGAGTTTCCTGCTGTTATGCCGGAAACCCATGTCGTCGATATTGAGAATGTCATAGGCGCGGTCTGCCAGCAGCACCCGGTATTGCTTGGAATTGATCGCCGCCGTTTCCGAGGAATATCGGACGGTTATATCCAGCCTGTCCGCCTCGTGGGTCGTGCCCGCCTCGGCGGTTTCCTCGGCGCTCTTGCCGCTCGCTACAGCCGTCGCCCAGCAGGAGAAGTAATCGCTCCATGCGGAGATATGGTTCCCGTTCTGATCCGTCACGGGCGCGTTCTTCTGTATCGTGATTCTCACGCGCAATCCGGCAATGTTCATCACACCACCCCTTCCCGGACGGCGAACAGCAGCGAGCGGAGCATGATAATGAGGTTGTGGTGGTCGGCGTCCTCACGATGCTCGAAAAGATACCCCAGGGCATACATGACGGCCACCTTGACGGTTTCCCGGACGGTATTCAGCTCGACCTCGGTATACCGCTCGGTTTCCGCCGCGTCGGAGTCAATGTCGGCCCATTGCTCCGGCGACAGGCGGGCCACGTCCATGCACAGCATTTCGGCAGAGGATAGCAGGCTGCCGACCACGGCGTCCTCGTCCGCCGTATCCACGCGGAGATATTCCTTTGCTTCATCGAGCGTTATAAGAGCCATGATCGGTCAGCCTCCTATTCACGGGATCAGGCGCTCTTCATTTCGAGCACCTTGATGGCCTCAGGGAGAATCACCTTGCCGTCCACGCGCTCGGACGCCAGGAAACCGACCTGGCCCGTGGGCGCGTAAAGCTCGTTGAGGCGCTTGAAGGAGCGGCCCTGACGATCCGCGACCCAGTAATAGCCCAGGTCGCCAAACAGGATGGTCTTGGCACTGGCCGCGAGCTCCGGCATGAAGGTGGAGGTGTACAGCGGGCGGTTCAGCAGGCGGTCGGGCTGGCCCGCCTGGACGCTGGGCTGCCACAGGTAGTCGCCGTTGTTGTTCTTCAGCTTGCGGATCGCCTTGATCGTGGAGTCGTTCATCACAAACACGGCGTTCTTCCGATAGGGAGCCCGCAGGGAGTAGAACAGATCCATGATCTCGTCCATCGTGATGGCGGTGGCGCTGGCGGCGGTCACGCCGGTTTCCGCGCCGCCCGTAGCGGCCAGCACGCCCAGGGGCTTGCCGGAGCCGTCGCCGGTAAAGAACGCTTCTTCCTCGGCGGCACCGATGCGGCGAGCAAATTCGCGGGCGATATACGAGGGCATGTCGAAGACGCTGTCGTTCAGCAGTTCCTCGGAAATCTTGATCATCGTGGCCAGCTTGTAAGCGCCAATGGATACCTGGCCGAAGGCGTCGTCGCTCTCGGGATACTGGCCGCCCTCGTCGATCCAGGCGGCGGTGCCGTGGCTCGCCACGACGGGAATCTTGCGGTCGCCAGAGCTGGTGGTGATGACGTGGGCCAGAGAGCGGAAGATGTTCTGATCCTGCAGGGCGTCGATCAGGGTGCGCTGGTACTCGTCCGGCACGAGGTAGCCGCCCTCGGAGTCGGTGCCGATGGTCAGTGCGTTGTAGACCTCGTGGGACACGGACTTGGCCCGCATCGCCCGCCAGAAGTTCTCCCGGTATTCGTCGGAGGCGCGGCCCTTCTTCTCGGGCTTGTTAGCCTCGGCGTTCACCGTGGCGTCCGGGCGCGTGGTGATGGCGCGGTTGACGGGCAGATTCATCTCGGCGTCGATGGCGGCCTGGCGCTCCATGCGCTCGACCTCCTTGCCGAGGTTGATAACCTCGTCCTCCATCCGCTGGTAGGTGGCGCTGTCCTCGGCGGTCATGGTGCCGTCCTCGGCGCGGTGGGTGTCCAGGAATGCCTTGGCGGCATCCCACAGGCGGGCGCGGCGAGCGCGCATTTCAAGAATCTTAGTCATGTGGAAAACCCTCCCATAAAAGTTGATATTTAATGAGTTGCAGCTTCGGATCATCGTCCGAAACAAAAATACGCGAGGTGTCCGGCTTCGGAGGCGTCGCGTTTGCCGGGTCGGTTTGTTCAGGCCTGTCACGCTCCGGCATTCGGGCGCGGAGCTTGTCCATCAGGCAGTTGGTGACGGCGCGGCGGGAGAAGGTGAAGCTATCCTCCGGCGCGTCCGGCCCGGCGTTCGGCTGGTAAGCGATTTCATCACAAAAGCCGAGTTCCAGGGCCTTCTTTGCGTTCATCCAGGTTTCCCCGTCCATCAGGTGGGACAGGCGAGCGCGGGACATTCCCGTCTTGATCTCATAGGCGTTCAAGATGCTTTCCTTCACCTCGTCCAGCAACTGGATCGCCTTGCGCATTTCCTCGCTGTCGCCCATAGCGACGGTCAGGGGGTTGTGAATCATCATCAGGCTTACCGGCGTCATAATGACCCGCGTCCCGGCCATAGCGACAACGCTGGCCGCGCTCGCGGCGATGCCGTCCACCTTGACGGTAATGTCGTGCGGGTAGTCCATCAGCATGTTGTAGATTTGCGCCGCCGCGACGCAATCGCCGCCCGGCGAATTGATCCACACGGTTATCGGGCCGTCCCCGGCGAACAGCTCCTGCCGGAATACCTTAGGCGTGATTTCATCATCGAACCAGGATTCCTCGGCTATCGCACCTTCCAGGCGCAGGGTGCGCTCCTGGGGATTGCCTTCGTTCCGCACCCAATTCCAGAACCGCTTCATGTATCAGCCTCCTTTGGGTTGGTCGACGGATCATCGGCGAAAAGCCCGGCGTCCTCCAATTTGGTCATGTTCCCGTTAATGAGGTACAGATCGCCTCCGGCCTCTGCCGGAATGCGGTCAAGGTTCTCCAATTCCCGGATGTCGTTGGCGCTCATCCAGCCGTTCTGCCGAGCCACGGCGTAACCGTTCATCCTGGATTGGTAGTCGCCCCGCAGCAGGCCCTCAACATTGAACCGGGCGAAATACCGGGCCTTCTCCGAGGGCAGCAACAGTGTCCTATGGATCGTCTGCTCCCAGCGGGCAATCCAGGGAGCCAGGGTATACTTTACAAATTCCAGGGACTGTTGTTCAATATTGGAAAAGCTGCTCTTGTCCAAATCCCCGACCATGTGCGGCGGGACGCGGAATATCCGGGCGATTTCGTCAATCTGGAATTTCCTGGTTTCCAGGAATTGCGCCTCCTGGGGATTGATGGAGATGGGCTTATAGCTCATGCCTTCTTCCAGGATGGCGACCTTGTGGGCGTTCTTCGCGCCCTGATAGATCGCGTTCCAGGAATCCCTCACGCGCTGGGGATTTTTCACGACGCCCGGATGCTCCAGGACGCCGCCCGGCTGCGCGCCGTTGGCATAGAAGGCGGCCCCGTATTCATCACAGGCAAGCCCCAGGCCCACGGCCCGCTTCGCCATCGCAATCGGGGAATAACCCACCAGGCCATCAAAGCCCAGGCCAGGGATATGAAAAACGTCCTCCGGCAGTAGCAGCACAGAGGACTTCTTTCCCAGGGTGTTGGCATCGGCATCCGAGCGGGTGTATTCGTAGTAAATGCGCCCTCGGGCATCCCGATCCACCGTCATTCGATCCGGCATGAGCGGATACAGCGCAATCACGTCCCCGCGCCCATTCCGGAGGATTTGGGCGTAAGCGTTGCCCCACAGGAGCAAATGCGTCATGAGCGTTTCCCGAAAGGAAAACGCGCTCATTTCCGGATTCGGCTCGTCGTGGAGAATGGCATAGAGCGGATGATCCAGCGCCTTCTCCTTGCCGCCCTTCTCGTTGTATTCGTAGAAATGCAGCGGCAGCGCAGCGACGGCCTCGGACAGTATCCGCACACAGGCGTATACCGCCGACATCTGCAGCGCGGTGCGCTCATTGACGGCCTGGCCCGCCGCCGTGCCTCCGAAGAAGAAGGAAAACGCGCTACCGGGCAGCGCATTCGTGGGCTTATCCCGCGCCCGGAACAGCTTTCCGAAGATGCTCATATGAACAAAAGACCCCTTTCGTCGTATACCGAGGAACCGTCGCTCTCATGTCGGATGGCCCGATCCAGCGCCATGATCGTGGCGATGGCCCCGCCGATTTTCTCTGTGGATTTCTCCTTGTCCGCCTTGATGTTGCCAGCCGGATCGGAGCGGATGACGACATTGTCCACCATCCAGCGCAATACCGGGTGGCCGCCGTGCGCTATCTTTCGCTCCAAGACCAGCTTCATCAATTCCTTGGTGGGCGGGCTCATGTCTTTGTAGCCCTGGCCAAACGGAACCACGGTAAATCCCAGCCCTTCCAGGTTCTGCGTCATTTGCACAGCACCCCAGCGGTCAAAGGCAATTTCCGCGATGTTGTACCTCGTGCCGAGTTCCTCGATGAAACCCTCGATGAATCCATAGTGGATCACGTTGCCCTCGGTGGTATACACCAAGCCCTCGCGCTGCCAGATGTCGTAAGGCACATGATCCCGCTTCACGCGCAGATCAATGCTGTCGAAGGGCAGCCAGAAAAACGGGAGGATTTCATATTTTCCGTCCTCATCCTCGGGCGGAAATACCAGCACAAAAGCGGTAATGTCCGTGGTGGAGGACAAATCCAGTCCGCCATAGCACAGCCGTCCGCGCAGGCGCTCCGGATCGACGGGAAAAGCGCAGGCGTCCCACTTATCCATCGGCATCCAGCGCGTGGTCGCGTTCGTCCATTGGCAGAGATGAAACTGCCGGAATTGCATTTCCTCGGCGGGATTCTGCTGCGCGGATTCGCAGGCCGCCCGATAATAGTCGATGTCAACCGTCTTGCCGAGGGATGGATTGACAGCCTGCCACACTTTCGGATCAGTCCAGTCGGCCTCATTCGGGATGGAATACACGACGGGATAGAATGTCGGATCATGCTTCCGTCCCTCTAGGATGTCAACGGCCTTGGAGTGTACCTCGTAGCATATGGAATTCTTGTCCGATCCTGCCGTCGTAATGACGAAATTGAGCGGTTGCTTTCGGGCAGCGCCGGAGCCTTTCGTCATTACGTCAAACAGCTTTCGGTTGGGCTGGCCCAGCAGTTCGTCGAAGATGCAGGCGTGGACGTTGTAACCGTATTTCGAGGCGACCTCCGAGGACAGTGCCTGGTAGATGGAACGGGTGGGGAGGTAGACGATGCGCTTCTGGCTTTCCACGATTTTCACGCGCTTCAACAGCGCCGGGCATTGCAGCACCATGTCCTTCGCCACGTCGAATACGATGCTGGCCTGCTGGCGGTCATTCGCGCAGCCGTATATCTCAGCGCCTTCCTCGCCGTCCCCGGCGAGCATATACAGCGCGACGGCGGCGGCCAGCTCGCTCTTGCCCGCCTTCTTGCAGATTTCCACGAACGCGGTATTAAACTGGCGGTATCCGTTAGGCTTGATCGTCCCGAACAAGTCCCGAATAATGGTCTCCTGCCAGTCAAACAGCAGGAAGGGCTGGCCCGCCCATATGCCCTTTGTGTGTTTGAGCGACTGGATGAAATTCACGGCGTGGTCGGCCCGCGCCTTGTCGTAATGGGAGGTCGGCAGCATGAACGGGGACTTCTTATGCCTTTTAGCCATGCCGCCCGCGTCCTTTTCCGGCCTGCGGGAAATTCAGCCGGGCGTATTCCCCAAACACCAGCTTTGCGACGCAATCCCGCGTCCGAGCCGCGCTTCGGGCGTCGTCGAAAATACCGAGGTGATGCTTGCGTCCGTGGACGTGGATATATGCCTCATAGCTGTCGGAATCCTTGACGCCGCTCACGCCGATATACCCGCTCGTGTTGGTACATCGTCGTTTTTGATTGAAGGCGTTTTGCTGGTGCGTCACAATCCGCAGATTGCCCCGGCGATTGTCCAGCTTGTCCCCGTTGATATGGTCGATCTCCCCCTGGATATTCGGATACAGCATTTTATGGAATACCACCGTCCGGCCCTTATGGTGGGTCGCCGGGTATCCGCGCTTGCCGTGGTGCCAGGTGTGATCCCGGATCAACGACAGATCGAGTTCGTCAAAAAGAAAAGCGCCGCCGTTCTGAAAGTAGGCGACGCCACCCTGATCCGTCAGTTTATACTTGTTTCCCATGCCGCCCCTCCCTTCATTGTGGCATCAAAAAAGGCCCTCGCGGGCCTATGGGCTTAGAATTCGTATCCTGCGAAGCGGATGATCTCTTTCATGGCGTTCAGTGCCCGCTTGGGGCTGCTGTAGTCGCGGGTATCCGTCCGCCGCCCGTCCTGGTATATCTGAATGAGCGGGTATCCGTAGCTGATCCTTGCCCTGATCTCATAGGTGGAATGCACCAGGCCGTGCCATACTACCTCGGAGGTGCGCTCCCACTTCCGGGAATAAATGTCGTTGCCCGCGTAGTCCTTCTCGCCGGTCGCCTCGAAGCCGTTCTCGGCCATGATCTCGATGAATTCCTTGGTCAGCTGCTCTACGGTCTTTTTCATGGTGTGTGCCTCCTCGATTTAGTGTGAGTGAGTGTTACCACAGACACCTTGAAAAGACAAGCTCTTTTCAAAAGTTATGTTCAAAAAAGTACCCACAAATACAGGCGGGACTGGCCCGCCCATATTGCCGCAGCGCCTATTCTAAAGAACCGGCGTTGTGTCACACCTGCTCATGGACACCTTCCTCGCGGAGCATTTCGTCAAAAACCTGCTTCATCTCCGCTTCTTCTTCCTCCGTCCAGCTGCCGTCGAAATCAGGATTGACCCAGCATATATCCTGGGGCTCCATTTCCAGGTCGGTATCGGGCGTCAATTCCTTGTCAGGGTCGCGCCCGTCCGTGAGCATTTCGACGGCCTTCGCCTTGACCTCATCACTGGTAGCTTCTTCCTCGACCTCGACGTACATTCGGTAAAACCGCTTTATCGCCACGTCGCAGGGTACAATGAGTTTTTTCTTTCCTTCCATGCCCCGGCCCTCCTATTCGCTGATCTTGCGGATACGGTCAACGCCGTATGCCGCGCCAAGGCTGCTGCCGTTGTCCCAGGCGATATGCACCGTGGCAATATCGTCCACGTCAACCACTGTCCCGCGAAGCCCGGCAGGCATATCGCGGTAAGGGTCGTTCATTTCGACCAGTTCGACCCGCGTTCCCCTGGGATACCTGGCCCGCAGGTTTTCTACCACTTCTCGCTTCGGGTATCCGTTCATACAGCAGCCCTCCTTAGTATTCATCCGGGAACAGGATCGTCGTCGCGCTGTGATCCCATTCGGTGATGATCCATATCTTCCAGGCTTTCCCGTCCTGCTTTTTGTAGGCTGCCAGGATACGGTCGTTGCCGTTTTTCACGGCGCTGTCGTTCTGCTTCTTGTCGGACTCCGGCAACTCACCCCAATCACATTCCAGGTAGCGTCGCAACGAAGCCTGCACGAATGCGTCGAAGTCGGGATTCTCCCGCATTGCCTCGGCAACACCCGCCGTCGCCACCAACTGCCCCAGGAAGAAATTCGCCATAATGAAACCCCCTTCATATTTCCTCGAAAGTATCATTGAAATGCTGCCAGCGCCCTTCCTTCTTTACCTTGGAATAACCCCAGCGGCAAATCCGAAAATCGTCGGGCGTGTATCCGACATAGTAGTACTCGTCGCGTTCCTCAACCGAGGTCACAGTGGCCGAGAATTTCGTAATCACGCCGTTTTGGTCGCGGGTTATCATATACCGCTTGCCAGCTTCGATTTTCATATGGCACCCCCTTCCCAAATTGATGAGAGAGTGTTACCATATTCACGTCGGAAAGACAAGGCTTTTTGCGCATTCGCAGACGGAAAAACCGCTCGGATGGGCGGCGGGGTTTGGGGTTACAGGGTGAAGCGGATGCCCAGGATTTGTTCCTCGGTTTCTTCGCCCCAGCGGTGGGATTTCTTGATGATGGTGCAGAGGCCTTCCATTTTGCAGCCTTCGGCGGCGAAGCCGTGGAGGTCTTCCATAAGGCCCGTGCTCTGGTTCGTGGTTACGAAGGTCTTGATACCGGCCTTCCGAAGGGTGTCGATGAAGTCGTGGAATTCCCGCTCCCAGCAGGAGTCCTCGAAGATAACCTCGTCGCCGTCGCTATACCGCCAGGCCCGGTAGGCTTTGCAAGCGCCGGAGCTGATCGGGTACTGGAAGTCCCTTTCTTCCTCGGCATACCAGGTTTTCAGCTCGTCGCTGTCCCAGCCCTTGGTGTCGATGATCTCCCGCTTGAGCGCCTTGTGCGCGTCATGCCTGCGGTCGAAGTCGTGGGCGATGCGGCTGAGTTCCTCGAAATATGCGTTGTTCTTCATTGTGGTGTCCTCCCTCGTTTTAGTGTGAGTGAGTGTTACCATACTCACCGTGGAAAGACAAGCCTTTTTGAACATAACTTTCAAATTTTCTCGGCCTTTTCCCCGGTAAATTGCTCCCACCGGCGAAGGATCAGGTCGCAATGCAGCGGGTCGGATTCGATGGCCCGGCAGTGCCGCCCGGATTGCTCGCAGGCGATCAGCGTGGAACCAAGGCCCGCGAACGGGTCAAGGACGCTGGCCCGGAGGTCGCTGTGCATTTTGACGCAGCGCCAGGGCAATTCCACGGGAATCAAGGCCTCGGTATCCTTGTCGCGCTTCATCACCGATATTTCCCACACGCCCGCGTATCCCCATGTCCGGCGTTCCTCCTTGGTCAGGCGGCGGACAAATTGATAGGCGTGGGACGCGAAGGCCGACACCCAGGTATATTCCTGGTCATTGTAGCTCTCGGTTTCATCCCCGGCGAAGGCCGCCAGGAAGTCGTATTGCGGGACGGGCTTGGTGGAGGCGTTCTGCAGCGCCGAGGCCGTGGGGATATTCCCGGTCATCTTCCATACCCGTATCCAGAGCGGGCGCAGATTCTGATCCGCGAACAGGCTAACCGCGTGGACGGCCATCGGCTCAATGAATTGCGAGCCGGTCTTGGCGAGGTCGCCGGTCTGCCAGCAGATAATATCCGCGTGGGCGGCCAGCAGCCGGATAACCCCGGCCATGCGTTCCAGCCAGGGCGCGATGCCGTCCCGCGCATACGCGGCGGGATCGACTGGCGGCGAAGTGACGCAGCACTGCGCCCGCTCCGCCCCCAGCAGCCGGTCATAGACGGCTGGGTCGGCGGGATCGCCGCATATCAGCACATGGTCGCCCAGCTGCCAGGCGTCCCCCGGCATGGATACCGGGCCGCCCGCGTCCTGGATTTTCTTCTTCTCGGCCCCGGCGTCGAAATCGTCCTCAGCCGCCTCATGGGAATAGAAGCGGTTCAGAAGGGCGTCCACCTCCCCGGCATCGAAGCCGGTAAGGGATACGTCGAACGCCTCGGCGTCGAAGTCAGCCATGATCGCGGCCAGCTTGTCCTCGTCCCAATCGCCCTGGATTTTGTTCAGCGCGATATTGAGGGCTTTTTCATGGGGGAGGTCGAGATCGACCACGACACAATCAATCTCGGTTTGCCCCATATCCAGCAGCACCTTCAGGCGCTGGTGCCCGCCGACCACGTTGCCGGTCTGACGGTTCCATATCACCGGCTCCACAAACCCAAACTCACTGATCGACCTTTTCAGCTTCTCGTATTCCCTGTCGCCCGGTTTCAGATCGACACGAGGGTTGTAGGTTGCGGGATTCAGCCGGGCAGCCGGGATTTTCTCTATGTTCATTCAGATCTCCTATATAGTTCTCGAAGGGGATTCCCATATACTCCAAGACCCGGCGCATACCCAAGCCGCCCGCCTCCCAGTCCCTCATGCAGTAGCGCCACAGCTTCGGGTGGGTGCGCTGCAGGCGCTGGAATCGGGTCGGCTCGCCGTCGTAATGCGCACCGAACATACAGAAGATGCAGCCGGTTCGGACATAACCCATGTCATAAATCTTGGAGTAGGGGATGCTGTTCTCGCGGATATAGGCCCACACGTCCGCCTCCGTCCAGAAGGACATGGGCTTGCTGGTGGGACGCTTGGCGTCGTAGGCGTTGCAGCCCTCCTGGAGCCAGCGCTGGGTGCGCAGCTTGGATTCCGACGCCATCGTGCCTATGATGGGGACGCGCCCGGTTTCGTGGGCGTATCGCTTCATGGGCTTTTTCTTCATTTCATTACAGCACTCGTCGCTGATCTTGAACGGCGCGTTCATCAGGTAATGCCACTGATCCGAAATTCGGAAGGTGCTTTTCTTGGTGACGCCCCGGATACCGTACAAGCGCCTGGCCTGGCCTTCGTCGCTCCCGCGCCGGGCTTCGTCGATCCATTTTGCCTGTTCTTTGCCGATCACGGGATAACCGTACTTTTCCAGAACCTTGCGGAAGGTCATGTCCGGCTTTAGCCAGACCACGTTGGGGATCGTTTTCACGAATTCCCTGATTTCCGGGAATTCCAGGCCGGTATCGGAGAACACGGCGGGCACATCCGGGTACAATTCCCGGACGAGATGAAGAAGAACGGTGGAGTCCTTGCCCCCGGAGAAGGAAACATAGACCTCGCCGTTCCAATGCTCATACCATTCCCGGATGCGCTGCTGCGTCATTACGACCTTTCCCGCCAGCGGCAGCGATTGCATTTGTTGAAGTTCCCATAGCTGGTGCATACATACCTCTCATAAATGGAGCGCCGGGCGTGGACTTGTACCCGCATCTCCCACCGGGAATGGTGGGCGTTTTACTTAAACTACCGGCGCATATGGCCGGAGGGTTACTCCGGCGTTTTCATGGTGTGGCGTTCCGCCTGGGTGATTTTCTCGCCCTTGTACATCCCGGCTCCCAGCTCGTCTATCCGGGAAAAGGGAATCTCGGGCACGGTCAGTTTGGCCCGGCAGGCCGGGTCGATGAAATAGACATAGCGCAGCTGCCAGCCGTCCAGCAGCCGAGCGCCCGTCACGTCGAGAAATCTCTTCCAGGCGTGAACGCCGTCCGTGAAATCGTAATAGCACTTCCCGCCGAGCTCCTTGCGCTTGACGGTCGGGTTGGAGGACAGCGTCATTTTGTGAATGCGCGTCCCGTCCGGGAGGATACACAGAGCCTCGTTGGGTTTTATGCCCGTCAGCACGAAATTCGACGCCCGGTATATGGTTCCGTCGCCGCAGGAGCAGGCGTCGGCAAAGGACACGATCCATTTGACCTGGGGCGCGTATTTCCGAATCAGCTTGATGCTCATGGAGATGGCCCTGCTCTCGGAATTGCGCGGCAGCACAGCGTCAAAGGCCATGCGGTTCAGTTCGAGAAACTCATTCCAGCCCGTCCCTTCCACAAGCCCGATAAGCTGCTGCTTGTTCATGCTCGGCCCGTAGCTCATTACCCCGTGGAGCGTCCCCTGGTAGAAGACACCGAAGTGCAGCTTACTATTGTTCACCACAGACCCGGAATAATGGTGCTTGCGGATGAAGGGGTTTGCGATTTCGCCGGGAATGACTTTAAGAATGATCTTCTTCGCTTCCGACATTCGCCCCGTCCCTCGCTTCCGCCGATATGTGCCGCGATGCCTGCGTGACCTTTTCACCCTTGTACATCCCGGCCCCCAGCTCGTCGATCCTGGAGAAGGGAATCTCCGGCACGGTCAGCTTCGCCCGGCAGGCCCGGTCTATGAAGTAGATATAGCGCAGCTGAAAGCCCGGAATGGGCGTCGCGCCCACATAGGCCAGGTATTTCTTGAAGTCGTAGGTGCCGCCCGTCACGTCGAAGAACGTCAGCCCGTGCAGCTCCTTCCTGGGCGTGGTCGGGTTGCTCGCCAGCGTCATTTTGTGTATCCGGGTGCCGTCCGGCAACTCGGCCAGGTTCAGGTTTTCCTTGATGCCCGTGAGGACGAAATTGCTGGCCCGGTAGATCGCGCCGTCGCCGCAGGAGCAGGCGTCCGCGAAGGAGATAACCCATTTGACCTGAGGCGCGTATTTCCGCAGCAGCTTTATGCTCATGGAGATCGCCCGGCTCTCCGAGTTCCTCGGCAGCACGGAATCAAACGCCATGCGGTTCAGTTCGAGAAATTCGTTCCAGCCGGTATCCGCCACAAGCCCTATGATCTTACTTTTGTCCAGGGACGGGCCATAGGACATGACGCCGTGCAGCTGCCCGTCCAGGAAGACGCCGAAGTGCAGCTTGCTGTTGTTCACGACCTTGCCGGAATAATGGTGCGCCCGAATGAAGGGGTTAGCCACCGTGGAGGGGATTACCCTCATAACAATTTCTTTTGCACGGCCCATTCTCGCACTACCTCATAAAGCCCGTTCCCGTTGTGGTTCTCGTTCGTGAAGGTTTCCGTCACGGCCTTGTGGTCGTAAACGTACTTGATGGCGGTCAGGATCAACTTGGCCTGTTCGTCGTGGACGGTAATGCTGATTTGCTGGAAGGGCTTTTTCTCGCCCGCATCCAGCGTGAACGAATCCTCAAATTCGTCTTCGGATATGACCTCGAAGCCGAAGTCGGTCATGGGCATCATGATGTCCGCCAATTCCAGCGGCAGCAAGTCCATGTCCCAGGTTGCCAGCTCGCCAACCTTGTTGTCGGCCAGGCGGAAGGCCCTGATTTGATCCTCCGTCAGCTCGTCCGCGATCACGCAGGGGACTTCCTTCATTCCCAGCGCCTTCGCCGCCCTGTATCGGGTATGACCGGCGACGATCTCATGGCCCCGGTCTATCACCAGCGGCACCAGGAAGCCAAACTCCCGGATGCTGGCGGCGACGGCGTTCACGGCCTCGTCGTTCTTGCGCGGGTTGTGCGCATAGGGGTGAATGTCGGTCAAAGCTATGTTTTGAATATTCAATGTCAACCTCCGCGCCTGGCAGAAAGCAGGCGTTCCATCATATCGTCGTGGGGCGTTGCGCCCTTGTATTCCACCGAGCAGTTTTCCTTGACGACCTGGTATATCTGATACCACAGATTATTCGCCTGCTTGGAAAACGACTGGCTCATGGCGACATAGGGCGACGGGATCGCGTTCCCCGTGGTCGGGTGCTTGGCCAGGAATCCATATTCGGTGATACATTCCTCGCACTGTATCCAGCGGGAGATTGCCATAGCGTACTGTTCCAGTATTTGCTTGGGAATCAGGTGCGCACAGTCCCGCTCCGCGAGCCATTGCCAGGTCTCGGTGTAGATTTCAACGGCAATCAGATCCTTGCCGTTCTTTTGTTTCGCCGCCAGGTATGCCTTGGGCGGCGGCATGTCCTGCCCAGTAAGGTCGGCGGCGGTGTCATTGAAGTCCAGGACGGTCAGCTTTCGCTTGCCGGGATTCCCGTCCGCGATGTTGTCGGCCAGGGCCTTCTTCTTGCGGCCTGCGCCGATGCGCGCACCGCCCTGTCCGTTCGCCATGCCGCTACCTCCCTTAATTTCCAGAATCTGGGTATTGACTTTGCTTTGATCTTCGCATATAATAGGTGTAGCAGAGAGCATATTGCTTCTCTTGCTTCCGCTGACCAATATGCGGGATACAAGTGGTTGGGTCGTAAGTTTTTCCGCTGACCAATATGCGGGATATAAATGGTTGGTCTGTGAGTGGCTTCCGCAAGGAAGCCATTCTCTATACACGGAGGATAAATGAAAGAGCGCGGCTTTTACATCATCAAGGATCAATTCTTTATTGATTTTCCAGACCCGTTTCTCAAAGGTAATAAGGGCGAGCATCGTCCCCATTATTATGCCCTTCGTGATAAGGCAACGGGTTTGATCTGGATGATCCCCATGAGCAGCCGCGCCGCGAAATTCCAGGCAATCATCGACAAGAAACTTGCCCGAGGAAAGCCGTGTGATACCCTCCATATTTGTCGTTTGGACAACGGCATCCTGAATGCGTTTCTGCTCCAGGACATGTTTCCGATAACAGACGACTATGTGTCCGGCGAGTATACGATCAACGGAAACCACCTCATGCTGACGAGTGACCGCGAAGCTGCTATTATTCTGCGGAAAGCGATGCGTACCCTCAACATGATTCATCGCGGCATCCATTTCACACCCACCCAGCCCGATGTTTTGAGCATCGAAGCAGCCTTGCTAAAAAAGTAGCCCCTATACCCTCATTTGAAATCGCGAAAATTCACGCGGCATTTGCCCGCCGCTATGTGTGACGCCCGTTTTTGAGATTTGCTCCGCCCCTGGGCTTGCCCCAACGCCCGCCCTCGGTGGCGGTAATGCGCGAATGACAGGGCTTGCATAGCGCCATGAGGTTGTTGCTGTCATGGGTGCCGCCGTCCGCGAGCGGAATAATGTGGTGTACCTCTCGCGCTTCGGTATAGCGGCCCTCGCGCCTGCATACCTCGCATAATGGGTGTGCTTTGATGTAGCTGCGCCGGATGGCTGGCCACGCGCCGTTGTACCTGTGCTTCATTTCTGGCGTCCGCTCATATCGGTTGTACCGGGCGGCGACCAGCCGTTTATGCTCCGGGCAGTAAGATTCGTCGGTCAGGTTCGGGCAGCCGGGATACCGACAAGGTTTCCTGGGTTTCCTGGGCATAGCCACCTCCATAGCAAGAGGGCCGCAGGCGTTTCTGCCTGTGGCCCTCATCCCGATTTCTCTATTATACATACTACATATGACACCGAGCGGTTGTCAAGCGGTTTTGGGGTGGCCTCCGTATGACAAAATTTTATCTGACTTGCGCCCGCCCGAATGCGGAAGCCGACGCAAGTATTCCCCACGATCTCCCAGGGCTTTTACGGAGCAATCCTTAGGAGCCTCGCCCCGTGGTCTAAGGCGGCCCGTGTCCGAGCAGTAACAGCAGCACCGTAAATCAGGGGTGAAGTGACCATAATGACGGCAGCCCTCGCAGGCATCATCCGATACAAGAAACTTGTTATCCATAACCGGCTCAGCCTCCCATCTTCATTGCCAGGTGTTCAACCCCGGCGTCGTGATGCCTCTGTACCGTTCGCTTGTGATACCCACACGCCTTCGCAATATCTTCCCACTCTCTGCATTCCACATAGCGCCCAAACAAAGCCTGCTGTTCTTTATACTCGTCCAGGTCGCATATGGCCTCCGTTATTTCCTCCTTGACCGCCGCCAGGGTCGCCTTATCCTCGGCCAGTTCCCGTTCAAGGTCGGCGGCCTTGCACAGCACCGTTTCCATGCGCTGCAAATTCGGAGAGTCGCTGCGCGGCATATCGGACACGGTCGCCGTCGTGCTGGTCGCCATTTCCCTCAGAAATCGGATTTTTCCCTGTTTCCTCTTGATCCCCCGGCGAAGCACGCGCACCCTCTCCAGGAATTCCCGCGCCGCCTCTATTCCCACAGTATTAGCCTCCATCAGCCTGTCACCTCCATTTCTTTCAGTATCCCGGCGACCTCCGCCGCCGACCGTACCATGTAAGCCCTTCCTCCCGCGTCCCTGATCCGGCCAAGCGTGACCTCCTGCAGCTTTGTCAGCCGTCCAGTTTCCGTCTTGACCTCGAAGGCCACAAACCGGCCATCCACGCAGGCGATAATATCAGGGATGCCCGCCGTTCCGTACAGTCCCCCGTGCCCCTTCCAGCAAAAGCCCCCCGGCGTCTTTTTCAACAACCGCAGTATAGCTGCCACAATATCCCGTTCCGCCATTCCGTCCTCCCGTTACTTTCCCGGTTGGTGACCGTCATTTTAGAGGTTCGCGTATATACGCGCACACGCGCACGCTCGCACATGAGGCAAAGAGTTTCCCGCGTAGCTCTAAATTTATTGTCACAATGGTAACTGGTAACTATAATTATCTCAGGGCTTCACCCCGTGCTTGTAAAAAACCCTCTATGTCGCAACGCTCCCGCAGCGCTTTGTCATTGAGCAACACAGCCTTCTTTGTGGCATCGCCAAAGCGCACCACTTTCGTCCCGACGTATAAATCCGATTTCCGCAGCTGCTTCATAAACTGCGCGTAGGGCAGGCATTCGCCCAGGATCGCGTGATCCCGACGATACTGCGTATAACGGTCATAGATACCCCGGAAATGGATGGCGACGTTCCCGTCATCGAGATAGCGGCATTCCTCGTCCGTCAGGCCCATTCGGTCAATGACTTCCAGGGTCAATTCCACGATGGACTTATTGGACTGGCCGCCGTCCAGGAGATATTCCCGGACGCCATATTCCAGGTAAGTAAAGCAGGCATCCAGCGCGATATTAAACACCTGGCCCCACGCCAAGCCGAGCCTGGCACACATGGCCTCTATCAGGCGCAGACCCACCATGCAGCAGCCGAGGTTATTCAGAACGCGGGAGGGCAGCGCGGGATTGAACAGCACCAGCGCCTCCTTGTGCCACCCGGCCACGACCCGCTCATTGAGCGTCAGCGCGGTATCCAGTAGCGCCCGGCCCAGGGCCAGGAGATCGTCGTGCCGCTCGGTAATTCGGGCAAAGGACGCCCGCGCCGAGGTTTCTTTCAAATCCTTCTTGCTGAAAAGCAGCTCCATACCGCGCTCCCGGATAGACGGCTCGTCCGGCGATTCCTCGCCCGCGACGACGAGCGGAGCCAGCAGCGCGTAGGATACCTGGGACTGATCCGCCCGGCCCCGGACGCCCTCATGCCCGTCGTAGCTGTCGCGCAGATGGTTGTACAAAACGCCCAGCCGCTGCTTTTCGATCTTCGAGGGTTTAAACTCGTCCAGCGCCTGCGGGAAAAGGTTGGAGGACGCGGCGTCCTTCATTATCGTGAAGCCCGTTACCTGAGGCGCGGCGATAACCTTTGTCCGTCCGAACACCGGCAAGATGACCCGTTCGAGGGTCGTGGACTTGCCACTGCCCGCCTCACCGATCAGGAAAAGGTGCGGGTATTTGATCCCGGCAACGCGCAGCATTTCCTTCACATAGCAGCCCGCGCACCAGGCCAGCACGGTCACGGTCTTGGCCAGTTCGTTGTAGTCCAGGAGGTTATTCCCCAGCGCCGCCAGCGCCTCGGCGGTAATCGCGTCATGGTCGGATGTGCCGCTGTCGATGGAGGCATATTTGTCAATCTGTACCATGTCCGGCACGTCCTCGCCCCCCGCCATGAACGCGCCCTTCTGATCCACATAGGCCCAGCGTCCGTCCCGGCGATAAAGCCCCAAGGCCTTGACGCCCTGCTTCACCTGCCATTCCAGGCCGGATATGTAAGCCTTCAAGATTTCCAGATCCCCGTCGCTGCCCATATAACAAAGGGAGATCGTCCGCTTGTTCAGCACAGCCTTGAATTTCTGCGTCGAGGCAAAATCCGAGGTCATAAACGACAGCCGGAAGGTTTCGCCGTACATCGTCACCAGGTCGCACGTCATCTGCGTTTCATCCTCAGCCACCAGCATTTCCAGCGGGCGTACCACGAAATTCGTCAAGGGATACACATTCTCGCCCCGCTCCCGGATATAACGCCCGTTGGCCTCATAGATGCCCAGGTCGCCGCCCGGCGTATAGACATTCTCGGTGCGCTGTATCGCCTGATCCAGGGTTTCCTCGCCGTAGGTGGCCCCGCTCGCGTGGTGCACCTTGTCCCATTTTTCCCGGAACAGCTTGCTCTGCCGGAACAGCCTGTCCATCTGTTCCTTGTTCTTTCCCGTCCAGAAAGCCAGCGAGCAGCACAGCGACAAATCCGCCTCGGACTGGCTCCCGTATTTGTCCTGCCATTCGCCGTTCCACAGGGCGGCGAAGGCATCCCCGTTCACGGAGTCACGGGCCTTCTCCAATACCTGCTCGTCGGTCAGCGCCACCGAACGCTTCGCCGCCTTTGCCTTTTTCGCCCGCTTCTTCTTGGCGATATACGCCTCATGTATCCAGGGCAGCGCCTCAGCCCCGTCCGCGATGGCGTCCGGCATTCCTTCCAGGCGATTGCCGGTCATCGTGAAATACCGCGCCGCCGCGTACATTTCCATGCCGGAGGTGCTGTTCTTATTCCCCTTGGCGGGCATCGTGCCCCGGAAGAAAATGTGCAGGCCCGTCCCGGACGGCGACACTTCGGTATAAGACGGCCATTTTTCCAGGATAGCCGAGGCGTATTCATTCCAGGAACCGTCTTCGTTCCGGCAATGGTCGATGTCCACGCCCACCAGGCCGCAATCCTCGGTGAACACGAAGCCCAGCCCGGTAAACATGAATTTGTCCCTCGCCGCCTCCGCCTCGGCCAGCGTCCCCCAGGTTTCGGGATTCGTGGAAGAAGCCCGGCGTCCCGTCTTGGGATCATAGGGCACCTTCCTGGGCTTTTCGCTCTTGGGATCGGGCTCCAACCGCCAGCATATCCACTGGCGCAGGCCCACTATTTCCTTCGGATAATTCACCATCTCATCACTCCTATCTTCGGTCTGCGATTATTCTTCCTGCGGCGGATCGGGTGGCGACGCTTTTTCGTCGCCCCGCCCGTTTCCGCCATGACCGCCCTTTCCGACGCGGCCCGCGCTTTGCGTTCCGCCTTCGCTATGTTAGCGAACGCCCTGCCAGCCGTGGGATCGGGATAACCCTCATTATTCCTGAACATTTATCATGCCTCCGCGTTCGCGACCATCCAGGGATACCTGCCTCCGTAGTACTTCTCCGAGATATGTACCTGTTCCGGGAGCGGCAGCCCGGCGATTCGCTCAAAGGCTTTCCGCCTGTCGGCGTCGCTTTGCTCCTTTGTCTTGTAGAACGGGCAGAGCGCGTATCCGTAGCACCCGTTTTCCGTTGCGACACACTTTCCCAGCTTCATAGCAAAACACGTTTTCATTTCCTTCACTCCATTTCTTCCATGTGTCCAAAGTCGTACCCCCAGGACGCCTCGGCCACCAGAGGCACGTCCAGCTCCGGGAAGGGCTTGGCGTCCATGCAATCCTGGATAAACGCCACCGCCTCGGTAAGCCGTTCCTCCGGCAATTCAAAAACCAGCTCATCGTGAATTTGCAACAGCGGGCGCAGCCACGGCCTGTCCGGGAGGCCGGTAATCAGCCTGCCGAGGGACAGCTTCAAAATGTCCGCCGCCGTCCCCTGGATGGGCGTATTGAGCGCGCACCGCTCCGCGAACGATCTCCGGCCCCAGTCCTGGGAGCGGATGCCCGGCAGATAGCGCCGACGCCCCAGGAAGGTCTGCGTATACTGACGCTTCGTCCCGGCGTCCTTCGCCATCGCCTGCCAGCGCGTCAGATTCGGATAGCCCGCTTTGAGGTTGGTAATGATCTCCTGGCAATCGTCCAGGGACTTATCCAGGCCCGCCTTGAATTTCAGCGTTCGCTGCAGGCCCTTGGCGAACAGTCCATAGAACACGCCGAAGTTGACGTTTTTCGCAATCGTCCTTCTTTCCTTATAATCCGGCGCGTTCTTGTCCACCGCTTGCTCGTAGGAGATGCCGAAGATAACCGAGGTTGTGGCTGCGTGAATATCGCCGCCGCTTCTGTAGGTTTCCAGCATCTTGGCGTCCCGGCAGTAAAACGCACCGATGCGAAGCTCTATCTGCGAAAAATCACAGGACACCAGGACGCAGTCCTCCGGCGCAATGATGAAGGAGCGAATGCCCACGGGGTCGTTCGTCTTCCTGGGCGCGTTTTGCATATTCGGATTTCTGGCTGCGAAGCGCCCGGTTTCCGTCGCCAGCGGCAGCATATCCGGGTGGATACGACCCGTCGCCGGGTTAATGAAGCGAAGGTAGCCGTCCAGGTAGGTAGTCTTTAGTTTCGACCACTTGCGGTATTCCTGGATCAGGTCGAACAGCGGCACCAGCTCCGGCCTGTTCACCACGCACCATTCCGCCAGCATAATCATGGCCTGATCGTCGGCGGCCTCGGCGTTCTTCTCCGTCACCTTCAATACCGGCAGGCCCATCGTCTTAAA
>JAZTZK010000233.1:0-3393 GCA_045637485.1 Clostridia bacterium | reverse complement strand
GACGGTAAACCGACCGCCGGGCTGTTCATTGACGGTGAAATCCAGTATCAGGCCGTTGTCCGTGTATTGAACGATATGGTCGCTGATAAAGTTTCCCATGCAGAACATGGTGAGCACCTGCTTGTCCACCCCGTCCACGGTAACGGACTGGTAGCCCATGGGCTGCACCTCGTGGGCATGGCTGCCGATGATGATGTCCACGCCGGCCTCGGCCAGCTTCTTCGCGTACTTCTTCTGATTGGCATCGGGCTCCCGCACGTACTCCGCGCCCCAGTGGGGCCAGGCGATGATGACCTCCGCTCCTGCGTCCCGCAGCTTCTTCACGTCCGCCTTGAAATCGGCCTTGCTGATGTAGGGCACCAGGTCCACGGCCTCCTTGTCCACGCCCCGGTTCTCCATGCTGTTGGTGCTGTGGGTATAGGCCAGGAAGCCAAACTTGATGCCGCCCACCTCGCTGATCACCGTGCCCGCCTTCTCCGCCTTGGTGCGGTAGGCGCCCACGTGGTCGAAGCCGTACTTCTCCACGTTGTTTACGGTGTTCTCCACGCCGCCGCTCCAGCGGTCCAGCATGTGGTTGTTGGCAAGGGTCAAAAAGTCGATGCCGTAATCCTTCAGCGGGGCCAGCGCCACGTCGGGGGCGTTGAACTGGGGATAGCCGGAATACTGGGATTTCTTGTACTTGCCGATGGTGCCCTCCATGTTGCCCATGGTATAATCGGCGTCGGCCAGCTGCTCGGCGATCATCTCGAACTGGTTGTGGAAGTCGTAGTTGCTGTCCTTGGCGTAGACCAGCTGGCTCTGGCAAAACATGATGTCGCCCACCGCCCGCATGCGCACCGAGCGCAGCGAGCCGTCGGGCCGCCGGGTGGACACCACGCGATCGATGGCCTGTGGCAGCTCGGGCACGGGGGTGACCTCCGCGGCTGCGGCGGCGGGTTCCCCGCCGTCATCCGCCGACGGGGCGCTGTTTTGGACGGCGGACTCGGTGTCGGTCATGGCCGCCAGGTTCGGCAGCGCGCTGTCGCCGGCGCTGTCCGCCGCCACCGCCTGGGTCGCGGCGGGCGCGGCGGTGGTCTCCACCATCGCGGTGACCGCGTCGGGGCTGCCCTTGGGCTTGAGTATCAGTATCACCGCCGTGATAATCAGCACAGCGATGCCCGCGATGATGGCGATGGCAATCCGGTTCTGCCGCCGCTGGCGCATCAGGGCCTCATACTGCTGGCGCGTCAGCCGTCGGGGGGCATTGGGATTGGACCTGTTTTGCATTTGTATTCATTCCTCCGAAGCGGGCGTTTCTGTTTTATCATTCCATGTTTATCATTCCATGGCTTCGTCCGGCTCCTCCGGCGCGGGGAGGTCGTAAAAAACCGGTTCGGCCGAGTCCGGCCCCGGCGCTTCCGGCGCGTCGAAGGCCCTGCCGCAGACGGGGCAGCGGCTGTCGCCGTCCTCCCGCTTTGCGCCGCATTCGACGCAGTATTCCCCCGGCTCCAACGGCTCGGGCTTCGGGGCCTCCTCGGGCAGCCTTTTCCCGCAAACCGAGCAGAAGCGGGCCTCCCTTCCAAACACCGCGCCGCAGTTCAGGCAGCGCTTCAGCGCCCGCGCCGCGTCCCGCGCGGCGGCGAGCTCTTCCACCTGCAGCACGGCAGCCTGTATGCGCAGGGCCAGCGCGCTGGCCGCGTCGGGATCGCCCCGCCCGGCCTGCATCGCATAGCAGGCCCTGCCGTAGCGGGTGTAGAGCCGATCCAACGCCGCCTCGGCGTCGGCCAGCTCCCCGCTGAGGCGGTTGAGCTCCGCCCCCACCCTCGTCTTTTCGGAGGCGGACCGTCCCTTGCCGGAAAGCTGCTTGCTGAATTCCTTCAGAAAATCCATGTTTAAGCCCTTACCTTACACATACCTACCCTATTATAACTATCATAAACCCTTTTGCGGAATAAATCAAGGGGAAAATGGAGAAAGTAGGGATGAATTATTATGCGCAAAGGAGTGCCCCATGTTCACGCTGTTTTTTCGCGGCGCGCTGCTGTACATCGTGATGATCGTCACCATGCGGATGCTGGGCAAGCGCCAGCTGGGCGAGCTGGAGCCCTACGAGCTGGCCATGACCATACTTCTGGCCGACCTGATCTCCTCGCCGATGGAGAGCGTGTCCACCCCGCTGCTGCACGGGCTGCTGCCGGTGGCGGCGATGTTCGTGGTGCACGGCGTCGTCACGCTGGCCTCGATGCGCTGGGATTGGTTTCGGGCGTTGGCGTCGGGCAAGCCGGCGCTGGTGATCAACCGGGGCGTGATCGACCGGCGGGAGCTGGACCGGCTGTGCCTGAGTCTGTCCGACCTGCTGGAGGGACTGCGGGGCGCCGGATTCCTGGACCCGGCGGAGGTGGGCACGGCCATCGTGGAGGCCAACGGCGCCATCAGCGCCTTCCCCGCCGGGGACGCGCGCCCCCCCAAGGCTTCGGAGCTGGATATCGCGCCGGGCTACGAGGGCCTGCCGCTGGCGCTGATCACCGGCGGGCGCGTGCAGACCGGCAACCTCGGCATGACCGGCCGGGACCGGCGATGGCTCGAAGCCCTGCTCTCGGCCCGGGGGCTCGCGCCAAAGCAGGTGTTTTTGGCTTCGCTGGACACCCACGGGCGCATGACCCTGCAGCTCAAGGGCGGGGAGCTGATGCGCTTTACCGCCATGAAGGAATCGGAGGTGCGCTGGTGACATGCGGCGGACGCTGATACTGACGCTGGCGGTGTTGGCCTGCGCGCTGGCGGTGTGCGGCCTTTCCCAGGCGACGCTGAACGACGCCGTGGAGAGTGCCCGGCAGCTGCGCGCCCAGGCCCTGCTGGCCGAGAACGGCGGCGACGTCGAGCGCGCCGGGACGCTTCTGGCGCAGCTTGCCCAGCTGTGGCAGGACAGGGCCGGCCTGCTGGAGACGCTGGCCAGCCACGATGCCCTGCACGACGTGGCCGCCGCCATCGCAGAGGCGAAGATCTGTCTGGAATGCCGTGATCACGACGACTTCCTGCGCACCATGTCCACCGTTGAAATGAGCCTCTCCCACCTGAAGGACGAGGAAGCGGTGCGGTGGGAGAATTTGTATTGACTTTGGTGGAATACGGGAGTAGAATAAACCCTGATCCGTCAGGCCGGGACAAATCGCAATTGAATTGGAGTTTCCACATGCATCCATCCTCCCACAACATGACCTCCGGCAGCATACCCCGACACCTGCTGCGGTATTCGATCCCCGCGATCATGGGCGACCTGTTCCAGGTGACCTACAACACCGTGGATTCCGTGATCGTGGGCCAGTTTGCCGGGGTAGGGGCGCTGGCGGCGGTGGGCGTGGCCAATCCTTTGATGAGCGTGGCGATGTTCTTCATCATCGGCATGGGCATCGGCGC
>JAZTZK010000232.1:0-5016 GCA_045637485.1 Clostridia bacterium | reverse complement strand
ATAGCCTGAGGGATCCACCTGTTCCCATCCCGAACACAGAAGTTAAGCCTCAGCACGCTGATAGTACTTGGCTGGAAACGGCCCGGTAGGGTAGGTCGTCGCCGGATCTCATCGAGAGTCATTCGTTGGAGTGGCTCTCTTTTTATGCTCAGCAAAGGTAAATAATTCATAATGGATTTCGTCAAACACGAATGAAATGTCATATTCATTTGGTACAATTCATCTGTATAAGTATAGAGAAAAGTCGGGGAGTGTTTTTTGTATGGCCTTGAAGTATTACTGCTGCCTGTTTGACTTTGACGGCACGGTGGCTGACACGGGTGAGGGCATTCGCAGGAGTGTGACATACAGCCTGGAAAGGATGGGCAAACCGGCGCTTGATGAGGCGATGCTCTCCCGGTTCATCGGACCGCCGCTGCATGACAGCTATAAGGAGTACTGTCACATGAGCGACGAAGAGGCCGATACGGCTATATTGCGATATCGGGAACGCTATGTGGATATCGGGCTGTATGAATCACAGCTGTATCCCGGGATCAAGTCGCTGCTCAAAGCGCTGAATGAAGCTGGCGCCTATGTGGGAATCGCTTCCGGAAAGCCCCAGTTTATGCTGGAACGCCTGGCTGCATATTATGAGATCGATTGCTGGCTGGATACCATCGTGGGCGCTGGATTGGACAGGCATTCCGCTGACAAGCGCGACCTGATCCTTCGGGCAATACCGCAGGGCGTGGAATCAAAAAGAGCATGTATGGTAGGTGACAGGCACTTCGACATCGAGGCAGCCTGTGCGCTGGGCCTCGGGGCAATCGGCGTGAATTACGGTTATGCGCTTCCGGGTGAATTGATTCGGTCCGGCGCGGACGTTGTTTTTGACAGCGTGGAGGCCCTTGCCCGCTATCTCCTCAACGAAGCGTGATTGAGACAAGAATGTGAATACTGTGGTAAAGAGGCGACAAGTGATACCGTAGCGGCATCGCCCTTGAAACCCAAGGTTATATTTGTGCGTCAAAGTGATATAACTGCCGATATGACGGCTCTATGTTGGAACAACAGGATGGGCAGACGAAGGATGCCCGACGGTGAAACATGAGAGAACCACACCGGCAAGCGAGAGGTGAAACATATGGCATATGACAATCTGTGCATGTACTGCTTTGAGGACATGAACGGCCAAACGGTCTGTCCCCATTGCGGCCGGGATTCCCGCGCCGCGGTGCCGCAGATTCAGATGCTGCCCGGGTCGCAGATCTATCACGGCCGCTTTCTGGTCGGGCGCGCCCTGGGGCAGGATGCCACGGGCATCGTCTATTCGGCTTTTGATACGAAGAAGGAAAATCGGCTGCGCATTCGGGAATACCTGCCCAGGGATTGCGCCGAGCGTCTGAACGACGGCGCGGTGGCGCCTGTGGCGGGCATGGAGGATCAGTTTGAGGCAGGCCTAAAAAAACTGCGCGCCAGCGTTGAAAATGTGGAGGACCCCCGCAAGCGCCACTTCTTCTTTGAGGAAAACGGAACGGGCTATATTGCCCAGCGCAAGTCTGCCTCCGCTGCTGCGGAGCGCGAACACGAGCCGGAGGAAGAAGAGGATCGAGGCGGCAAGGGCCGGGTGCTGTTGTTTGTCGGCATTGCCGTCGCGGTGCTGGTCGTGGCCGCTGTGCTGTTGATCACCGTATTCAACGGAGCGATGACGACCAGCAGGGACATCACCCAGAACCCCACCCTGGATCCCAGCCAGGTATGGATTCCAATGACTACACCCACGGCGACGCCCTACGTGGCGCCAACCTTTGCCGCGCTGGTGGATCCGGAGCTGTCCTGGATGGACTATACTTATGACGGCGACGTGGAGCAGGAATACCAGCAGGCGCAGAGCGCCGTGGCCACGCCGGTTCCCACGACCGCACCCACGATCAGATCGGAGGATACCCAGCGCTACAGACTGGTCAACGGCGATTCCAGCCGGGAAGAGATTCGCGCGCTTCAAAGGAAGCTGTATGAGCTGCGGTGGCTGGAGAAGAGCCAGGTCACCGGTAAGTACGATACCGCTACCCGGCAGGCGGTCCGGGATTTCCAGGCCTATGTCAACGACCATTACAAGCCCAGAGAAAGACTGAGCGTGGACGGCGTGGCCGGCCCCAAGACCCAGCAATGGCTTTACGAGACCGACGCGGTCAAGCCTACTGCCAAACCCACTCCGAAGGTGACGCCCAAGCCGGATGATGGCACCGTGGACGAGAGCGCTTCGGCGAGCCAGGTGCGCCGCGTACAGCGACAGCTGATCGTTCTGGGCCTGTTGCCCGAGGGTTCTGACGACGGCAGCTATGGCGCGACCACCGTGGCGGCGGTGCGCCGCTTCCAGAAGCGCGTCAACGAGCTGGCGGGCTATGACGTGTTGGAGGTCACCGGCAAGCTGGACGCCCAGAGCCAGGCTTTCCTGGATTACTACGCGGAGGAGTGGCAGACGCTGCGCAAAGCCACGGCGGAACCCACCGAGGAGCCCGAACCCACCCGGAAGCCTACGCCCACGCCCACCACCAGGCCTTTGGAAATACTGGAGGATGTAATCAATGCCAAATCGCCCAGGTCGGAGATTCGCAAGGTCCAGCAGCTGCTGGTGGATATCGGCATGCTGCCCGGGGGCAGCGCGGACGGCGTGTACGGCAGCGCCACCATCTCCGCAGTGGCCGATTTCCAGCAATGGGTGAACGACCAGCGGAAGGAGGACACCCTTGCCGTGAACGGCGAGGTGGACCAGTTGACGCTGCTCTACCTGCAGTACTGCAAGGATCACGGCATGATGCCCTACGGCACGCCGACGCCAAAGCCCACCAAAAAACCGACGCCGAAGCCCACGATGGAACCCACGCCCGAACCGACGGAGGTAGTGCTCGAGCAGGTTCTGGACATTGAGCCGGACTTGGAAATCGACGCTGATTCGGACCTCGTTGTGGATCAGGAGATCGAGCTGGATCAGCCGTCGGAAAGCGGGGAGATCAGCGTCGGTCCGCGCTCTGACCGGGAATCCATACGCTATGTCCAGGAGATGCTCAGCGCGGTCGGCGCAATGAATGCCAACGGCATTGACGGCGTCTACGGAAAGGCCACCACTCGCGCGGTCAAGCGCTTCCAGAAATGGGTGAACAGCATGCAGGGTCCCGGCACGGTGCCGGAGGACGGCAAGGTGGACGACAGGACGCGGCAGGCGCTGGAGTATGCCTATGAGCAGGGCATCAACATCACCGAAGCCGCCGAAGAACCCACCGTGGAACCCGTTGACGAACCCATCGAGGTGTCCACAGCCCAGCCGCTGGCGCCCGAAGAGCTGCCGGTTGAAGAAGCGGAAGGCATGGAGGAGATCACTGTGGACGGGGATTCTGACCCCGAATCCATCCGATATATCCAGGAAATGCTCAGCGCCACGGGCTTGCTGTCCGAGAACGATGTGAACGGCGTGTACGATGAAGCTACCGCCGATGCGGTGCGCCGGTTCCAGGAATGGGTGAACAGCGCCGGGGGCAGGACAGTGCTGGATGTCAACGGCCGCGTGGACGACCTGACCCGTCAGGCCCTGGAGTATGCCTTTGAGCACAAGCTGCGGGCCGAGCCGGAAGCGGTGGAGCCTGAGGATGGACTGGAGATCGAAGGTGAAATGGACGGGGAGCTTCTGGAGCCCGAGCTGTCTGAAGCGGCGCTCGCGTCTGTGAGCAAAATTGGCGCCGTCGACATCGCGTTTGGCGACGAGTTATCCGACGGAAGCGTTATCAGCATCCCCGAGGGCAAGATCAGAGTGCGATGGCGGGCTGAAGGCGACGTGGACAGCTATGCCGTATATGTGACGGACGGTTCCGGAACGGCCATCGTGGAACAGGCGGGCATCAGGGACACCGGCTTTACGATTTACACCCGCCAAATGAACCCGGGCGAGGTGTATACGCTGAGGCTGGGCGTGCTGCCGCGGGGCGGCGGAGAGGACGATGTCGTCTGGCAGACGGCGCGGTTCATGCTCCCGGCGCCAGAGGAACCCGAAGTGGAGCAGACCCCGGAGCCCGAGCCTGAACCCACGCCGGAACCCGAGCCCCAGGTGGGCGTCGTCTCCGCGCCTGAAATCGCCATTGCCGGCATTGCCGCGAACGATGGACCGATCGTCATCGAAGCGGACAGCTTCGAGGTGCGCTGGCGGGCAGACGGTGATGTGGAGACCTACTATGTGCGCATCACCGATTCCAATGGCAGGGACATCAGGGAGCCCCAGTTCACCACCAAAACCGCGGCCTCGCTGCGGACGATCAATATGCGCGTTGGCGAGGTTTATACGCTGTCCGTCGGGGCGGTGCCGGTGAACGGCAGCCGGGAGGACATGGTGGTCAGCCAGGTACAGTTTGTGCGGCCTGAAGCGGCCACGCCGGAGCCCACCGAAGTGCCCACGCCCGCGCCTCAGGTGGCCACCGTCGGAACGCCGGTGGTGACGGTGGGCGGTTCCGCCTACCAGAAGGACGGTATCTCCTATATGACGGACAGCTCCATCATCATCAGCTGGAATGCCGACGGCGATGTGGAAAGCTATACGGTTTACGTGGAGAACGAGGTCGGCGAGCGCCAGGAGCTGGGCGCAACCACCGATACCAGCCGAACGGTCAACGCCCGCAGTCTGCCGGCGGGAATTTACACCATCTATGTAGGTGCGCTGCCCCGGGGCGGTGACAGCGGCGATGTGGTGTGGGGCACCACCCATTTCGCCATCCCGGCGCCCGAGGTGGAGAGCACGCCGGAGGAAGAGACGCCCGAGAACGGCGAACCCGCCTCCGGGGACGAGGCCCCGTCAAAGTCGGGCGGCGCGCAGTCGACCGTCGTTGCGGAGGGCGCGATCAGCAGCGCCAGCGACCCCGAGATCATACAGCAGCTTCAAATGCGGCTGTACAGTCTGGGCCTGCTGTCCACCGACGGGTTGGAGCCCGGCGTTCTGGATACCCAGACCCTCCAGGCGGTGGCCGAATTCCAGCAGCGGATTAACGA
>JAZTZK010000231.1:0-2892 GCA_045637485.1 Clostridia bacterium | reverse complement strand
CGTAATCCACCGCGGCGTTGCCGTCCGCAAGGCGGTGGTATTCCTCTACCTGATGCCAGGGGCTGCAGCCCTCGGGGCCAAAGGCCATGTGATCGACGATGGTGGTCGTGCCGCCGCAGGCCGCCGCCACCGTTCCGGTGTGGAAGTCGTCGATCACCCGGGCGATGCCCACGTCCAGGTCCATGTGGGTGTGGATGTCCACCGCACCGGGGAGGACAAGCTTGTCGGTCGCGTCGACGGTTTCGGCGTCGGGCGCTTCAATGCGTTCGGAAACGGCTTGAATGCGACCGTCCTGTATGAGGATGTCGCCCGAAAACACAGCCTGGTCAGTGGCGATGGTTCCGCCGCGAATCAACGTGCGCATGGCAGGTCATCTCTCCTTCTTCCATTGAGCGATTGAGCGCGTATTGCAGGGGCGGCGGTTCGCCGCCCCTGCAATACGCCGCCACAGGACGAGCATATGGCGACAGAGGGTCGCCGCTACGGTGCTTTCCTGTACCAGGTGTTTTCCAGCGGCAGCTTCGTGCGAAATATGCCGTCCAGCGCGTAGTAGGCCCCCTGTACGGCGGGCGCGGTGGGGATCGCGGCGATCTCGCCGATGCCCTTCGCGCCCCAGGCGACGGGCAAAAGGGTCTCCTTCTCCACATAGATGGCGTGGATATCGGGGATCTGGGTCGCGCGCAGCAGGCCAAGCGTACCAAACTTCGCCGCGGGGACGCCGTCCTTCAGGGGAAAGTCCTCCGTCAGGGCATAGCCCATGCTCATCAGTACGCCGCCCTCGATCTGCCCCTGTATGGCGATGGGGTTGACCACCCTGCCGGAATCGTGGGCCGCGTAGACCGATTTCACCTGGCCGTCGTCGTCCAGTATCACCACATGGGTGGCGTAGCCGTAGGCGATGTGGCTCTTGGGGTTGGGCACGTCGGCCCCCAGCCTGTCGGTGGGCTCGAAGTATTCGTAGAAGAATTCCCGCCCGTTCAGGGCGTCCAGGTCGCCGCCGACGCCGTCCAGCGCCGCCTTGAGCTGCATCGACGCCCCGCGCACCGCCTCGCCGGAGAGCAGCGTCTGCCGGGAGCCGGAGGTGGTGCCGGAATCCGGGGCGTCCTCGGTGCTGCCGGAGCCGTTGCGTATCCGGCTCAGGGGCAGTCCCGTGGCCTGGGCCACGTCCTGGCAGAACACCGTCCGGCAGCCCTGGCCGATGTCCGAGGCGGCGCAGTAGATGACGCAGCAGCCGTCCTCGATCTTCAGCTTCGCCCTGCCCTTGTCCGGCAGGCCCACGCCCACGCCGGCGTTCTTCATGGCGCAGGCGATGCCCGCGCGGCCCCGGTTGGCCTCGTATACGTCCTTCACCGCCAGCAGCGTCTCCTTCAGCGCCGTGGAGCAGTCGGCGATCTGGCCGTTGGGCAGCGCCTTTCCCGGCTCGATGGCGTTGCGGAAGCGGATCTCCCAGGGGGAGATGCCCACCTTTTCCGCCAGGAGGTTGATCATGGTCTCCAGCGCGAACTCGCTCTGGCTGACGCCGAAGCCCCGGAAGGCTCCGGCGGGGGGATTGTTGGTGTAGTACCCGTAGCCGCGGATGTCGGTGTTCTGGTAGCAGTAGGGCCCGACGGAGTGGGGGCAGGCCCGCTCCAGCACCGGCCCGCACAGCGAGGCGTAGGCCCCGGTGTCGAAGCGGATGTCGCAGTCCAGCCCCGTGAAGATGCCGTTTTCGTCGCACCCCAGGGTGAAGGTGCCCTCCATGGCGTGGCGCTTCGGGTGGAAGCGTATGGATTCCTGCCGGCTGAACCTCGCCTTGACCGGGCGCTGGAGCTTCCAGGCCGCCAGGGCGCTGATGTGCTGGACGGACACGTCCTCCTTGCCGCCGAAGCCGCCGCCCACCAGCATATTCTCCACGACGACCCGCTCCGGCTCCCAGCCGAACATGAGGGCGACCTCCCTGCGGGTGTCGTAGACGCCCTGGTCGCTGCTGAGGATCTTCACGCCGTCCTTATAGGGGAAGGCCACCGCGCACTCCGGCTCCAGGAAGGCGTGCTCGGTGAAGGGGGTGGTGAAGGATTTGGTGACGGTGTGGGCCGAGGCCGCCAGCGCCGCTTTGGCGTCGCCCCGGGTGACGTGCCGGCTCTGGCAGAGGTTGCCGCCGCTGTGCACCTTCGGCGCGTCCGGGGCCATGGCCTCGGCGATGGAGGTGACGGGCGTCAGGACCTCATATTCGATTTTGACCTTTTCCCTGGCTTGCTTCAGGATCTCCTCGGTCTCGGTCACCACCAGGCAGATGGCGTCGCCCACGCAGCGGGTGACGCCGCCCACCGGGATCATCACGTCCCAGTCCTGCTGGAGATGGCCCACCTTGTTGTGGGGCACATCCTCTGCCGTTAGTACGCCCGCCACGCCCTCCATCGCCAGCGCCTCGGAGGCGTCGATGGACAGGACCCTTGCCCTCGCGTATTGGGAGCGCACCGCGGACAGGTGGGCCATGCCCTCCATCTCCACGTCGTCCGGGTATACGCCGGTGCCCAGCACCTTGTCCCGCACGTCCACCCGGAAGGCCCGCCTGCCGACGCCGTAGTCGTCGCCCCTTTCGGCGTCGGGGTCGATCCTTACCTCGCCACGCAGTATGGCCCCGGCGAGCCTTATGCCGTCGATGACCTTGCGGTAGCCGGTGCAGCGGCAGAGATTGCCCTTGATGGCCCTGCGAATATCCTCCTCGCTGGGGTCGGGGTTCGCGTCCAGCAGCGCCTTGCCCGCCATGACCATGCCGGGGGTGCAGAAGCCGCACTGCACCGAGCCGCTGACCCCGAAGGCGTAGACGAAGGCCTCCTTCTCGAAATCGGACAGGCCCTCCACCGTCAGGATGCGCTTGCCCTCGACCCGCTTCGTGCTCAGCACGCAGGC
>JAZTZK010000230.1:0-5592 GCA_045637485.1 Clostridia bacterium | reverse complement strand
GTGGGCATTGTCATGCAGAATTTTATCGAGCTTCTGAATGTCATTCTCGGAAAACCCGACAATCCCCTCCCATCGGTAAGCCGGAAGATAGCAGGTGGCGCTATGAAAGCCGCCCTCTACGGGTTTTTCCAAGTATACCTTCACCGAGCCATCCGGCTTCATTTCAGAATGAGCTATTCCCGTATCGTCGGGAAGGGTAATGTAGCCATACATCATAAAAAGCACCCCCTGTCTCTTCGTCTATTATAGCCTTTGTCTCAGAAAAGATCAACAGGAAAAGCGTGATTTTGAAAAGCCAATTCAACCCCCGGCTCTGCTTGAACCGGGGGTTGAATTGGCTTTGTGTCTCTTCCGATCACACCACGCCCTGGGCGTACATGGCGTCGGCGACCTTCAGGAAGCCCGCGATGTTGGCACCGGCCTCGTAGTTGCCCTCGCAGCCGTACTCCCTGGCGGCGGCCTCCACGTTGTGGAAGATGTTGACCATGATGGTCTTCAGCCTGGCGTCCACCTCCTCGGCGGTCCAGCTGAGGCGCTCGCTGTTCTGGCTCATCTCCAGGGCGGAGGTACCCACGCCGCCGGCGTTGGCGGCCTTGGCGGGCCCGAAGAGCACGCCGTTCTTCTGCAGGTACTCGATGCCCTCGATCACGGTGGGCATGTTCGCGCCTTCGGACACGCAGTAGCAGCCGTTCTTCACCAGCGCCTTGCAGCTGTCCAGGCTGATCTCGTTCTGGGTGGCGCAGGGCAGGGCAATGTCGCAGGGGATGGTCCAGATGCCGGCGCAGCCCTCGTGGTACTCGGCGTTCGGATGGGTGTCCACGTACGCCTTGATACGGCCGCGCAGGACCTCCTTGATCTCCTTGACGCAATCCAGGTCGATGCCGTCCCTGTCGTAGATGTAGCCGTTGGAATCGCTCATGGCGACGACCTTGCCGCCCAGCTGGGTGGCCTTTTCGTTGGCGTAGATGGCCACGTTGCCGGAGCCGGAGATGACCACGGTCTGGCCCTTGAAGCTCTTGCCCGCGGCGTTGAGCATCTCCTCGGTGAAGTAGCACAGGCCGTAGCCGGTGGCCTGGGTGCGCACCAGGCTGCCGCCGTAGCTGAGGCCCTTGCCGGTCAGCACGCCCTCGTACAGGCCGGTGATGCGCTTGTACTGGCCGTACAGGTAGCCGATCTCCCGGGCGCCCACGCCGATGTCGCCGGCGGGCACGTCGGTATCCGCGCCGACATACTTATACAGCTCAGTCATGAAGCTCTGGCAGAAGCGCATGACCTCCATGTCGCTCTTGCCCTTGGGGTCGAAGTCGCTGCCGCCCTTGCCGCCGCCGATGGGCAGGCCGGTCAGGCTGTTCTTCAGCGTCTGCTCGAAGGCCAGGAACTTCACGGTATCCTCGGTCACCGAGGGATGCAGCCTCAGGCCGCCCTTGTAGGGACCGATGGCGCTATTGCCCTGCACGCGAAAGCCGCGGTTCACATGCACGTTGCCCTTGTCGTCCACCCACGGCACGCGGAACTTGATCACGCGCTCCTGCTCCACGAACAGCTCCAGCACGCCGGCCTTCACGTATTCCGGATGCCTCTCGACCACGGGCTCGATGGATTCCAGAACGCTCTTCACGGTGATCAGGAACTGCTTGTCATTCGGGTTGCGCTTTTCGACGCGGCTCATCAGATCGATCAGGTATGCATTCTTCAACGCCATTTTTTCGTCCCCCTTAACGATGGTATGAATTGTCTCCCAAACAGATGGGAATCCCGGCCCGTTAGACCGCATGGGTATATTATAATGGTAAAGCGTTGAATTTGCAATAATGTTCTATGTTAAATTGCAAATTCAAATGTGACAAGCCTGAGACAGCCCGACTCCGCGCATTTAAATGAATTTGTCTGTTCATAAAAATTCAACTTGCGTTTATTTATCAGTAGGAGTATACTCTTTACCATATTGAAACATCAAGGGGGAACGGCCATGAACCGCGTCACGATACCGCAGGGCTACACGCCGCCGCTGAACACCTTCGACACCCAGCTGGCCATTGAGTTCATCAAGCACAACTTCCAGCAGGAGCTGGCCTACGCACTGAATCTGCGCCGGGTGTCCGCGCCGCTGTTCGTGGGACGGGATTCCGGCCTGAACGACAACCTGAACGGCGTCGAGCGACCCGTCAGCTTCGACGTGCCCGCCGTGGGCGCCGACGGCGAGGTGGTGCATTCGCTGGCCAAGTGGAAGCGCCTGGCCCTGAAGCGCTACGACTTCCACGTGGGCCGCGGCCTGTACACCGACATGAACGCCATCCGCCGGGACGAGGAGCTGGACAACATCCATTCCATCTACGTGGACCAGTGGGACTGGGAGAAGGTCATCACCCGCGAGGACCGCAACCTGGATTACCTGAAGCGCACCGCCCAGGAGATCGTGCACTGCGTGGTGGACGTCTCCGACCGCCTGCGCCGGGAATTCCCCAGCATCCATGTCAAGCTGAACCGGGACATGGCCTGCGTCACCACCCAGGAATTGGAGAACATGTACCCCGACCTGCCCGAGGCCAAGGACCGGGAGGACGCCTTCCTGCGGGAGCACGGCGCCGCGCTGATCATGCAGATCGGCGGAAAGCTGAAGTCCGGCAAGCCCCACGACGGCCGCGCCCCCGACTACGACGACTGGGCGCTGAACGGCGACATACTGTTCTGGAACGCGCTGCTGGGCCACGCCTTCGAGATCTCCAGCATGGGCATCCGCGTGGACGCCGAATCGCTGGACCGCCAGCTGACCCTGGCCGGGTGCGACGAGCGGCGCAGCCTGCCCTTCCATAAAATGCTGCTGAACGGCCAGCTGCCCCTGACCATCGGCGGCGGCATCGGCCAGAGCCGCCTGTGCATGCTGATGATGGGCGTGGCCCACATCGGCGAAGTGCAGAGCAGCATCTGGGACGACGAAACCAGCCGCGTGTGCGCGGAGCGGGGCATACTGCTGCTGTAAAATCGGAATTCACTGGTATTTTTCCCTTCCCTCCTGAATATCCTATTGTTTGTAAAGGAAATACCGCGCAATAAGGGTGGTTGGCTGGCGAGTGAATTTTACATCAGGCGCGCCTGCAAATTTCGCAGGCTTGCTGGCGGCAAGTCAAGAAAATTGCAGGATGTGCATGGCGGAAAAGGCACCGCCAGACATGCCGCCCGTTTGTGCGGTATTTCCTAAACCAATAAACCCATTCAGGAGGACAAGCCCATGAAAAAGGTACTTTTGCTGATGACTGCACTGGCGCTGCTGGCCCTTGCGCTGGCGGCCTGCGAGGGCAGGATGACCACCACCACAACCAGCGCCACCGAAGCCCCGGTACAGACCACCGCCGAGCCCTCGCCCACGGAGCAGCCCGGCGTGGATGACGCGGCGAGGGACGTCGGCGACGCGGCGAAGGACGCGGGCGACGCCCTCGGCAACGCCGTGGACGACGCCGTGGACACGCCGGCCGAGAACGCCGCCAACTAAAAAATCGCCCCCGTCAGCCTGTATGCCTGACGGGGGCGCCTCTTATTTTTTCGGAATCAGCCGTGGGCCCACTTGTAGGCCTTTTTGATGCAGGCCTGGTGTTCGGGGTTGACCTTTCCGCTGCCATGGGTCTTGCTGTTCACCATGTGCAGGCAGAACTGGCCGTCATAGCCGTTATTGGTTATGGTCTGCTGTCCATGAGGCATGGTGTTGACGGAGCAGGCCACGTACTGGCCGTTGGCCTGGAGAATCACCGCGTGGCACACCCACGAGAACTTTCCCCCCGCGATCTTCTTGAGCTTCGCGGTATCGGCCTTCGTTGCCGGCTCCACGTCGGCATGGTTGGTACCGCCCATGCGCTTGATGCGCAGCTTGATGCCGGTGGTTATATCGTAAAGGTAGGCAAAACCGCCCCGCTTCACCACGTTCTTGCCGGTCTTGTACCAATCCAGCTTCACGACCTTGGATTTCCAGGAGGGCTTGCCGGTTTCGGTTTCTGTGCCGGGATCGGTGCTTTCGCCGGTATCAGCTCCGGTGTCGTCGCCGGTATCGTCTCCACCGGACGTCGTGTCGGGAACCTTCTTTTTGGAAATGCAGGATTTCAGCGCGTAGCCCTTCACTTTGTTCTTGACGTTCTGAATATGATAGAAGCTGCCCTTTGCGCCGATGACGTAAACCTTGGTATTGCGGGCAACCTTGACCTTCTTCGAAGCTTTGGATGCTTTTTGATAGACGTAGGTATCCTTGTTGATGTACCCGACATAGCGGGTCGCCGCAAAGCCGGTTGTGACGCAGGGCAACGTGACCAGCAGGACCAGTATGGCCAGCAGAACCTTCCTGATATGTTTCATATAACGTACTCCCTCTCGCAGTTTATCATTCTATGATTATATTGTATTACAAAAATATGGATAGTAAAAGCATATTCTCATAATAGAACCAACATCATTACAAAAATGTCTGATTTATTGGGAACTTTTAACACATTCCCGGGTGTTTTTTTCAAACCTGTCGATCGACACGCTATTTTGTATGGTACAATGTCGTCAAACGACTCAGAGGAGGCGCCGCCATGACCCGTCAGCTCAGTCCATCCCAGCGCATGGAGCAATGCCTGTTGACCGACATGCGCAAGCCCGTCTGGCGGCCCTTCATGCGGGCGATACGGGACTATCGGCTGCTGTCGCCGGGGGACAGGATCGCCGTGTGCGTCTCCGGCGGGAAGGATTCCATGCTGCTGGCCGTGCTGATGCGGCTGTTGCAGCGCCACAGCGAGACGCCCTTTGAAGCCGTCTATCTGATCATGGATCCCGGCTACAGCCCGGAAAACCGGCGGCTGGCGGAGGAAAACGCCCGGCGGCTGGAGATTCCCTACACGCTGTTTGAGAGCGACGTGTTCGAGGTCGCCTACGCTCAGGACGAGCATCCCTGCTTCCTGTGCGCGCGGATGCGGCGGGGCTGCCTGTACGGCAGGGCCCAGGCGCTGGGCTGCAACAAGATCGCCCTGGGTCACCATTTCGACGACGTGATCGAGACCACCCTGATGGCCATGCTCTACGGCGGCCAGATCCAGGCCATGCCGCCCATGCTGCAGGCAAAAAACCACCCTGGAATGGCGCTGATCCGACCGCTGTACCGGGTCCGCGAGGCCGACATACTGGCCTGGCGGGACGCCTTCGGCCTGGAATTCCTGCGCTGTGCCTGCCGCCTGAGCGAAAGCGCCGCGCTGGACGAGACCGCCTCCAAGCGCCAGGAGATCAAGCGCCTGATCGCCGACCTCCATCGAACCAATCCCAAGGTGGAGCAGAACATCTTCAACAGCATCCACCGCGTCCAGCTGGACACGCTGGTGGGGTGGAAGCAGCGGGGAGAGGCGCACAGCTTTTTGGAGGGATTCGATAACTTCTGATTTATCGAGCTGACGCGGCACCCAAAAGCCTTCCCCAGGCAGCGAAGCTGCTGGTTCAGGGGAAGGCTTTGGGGCGCGGCACCAGCTATTCCTATTGCCTATTGCCTGTTGCCTGTTGCCTATTCCCTATTGCCTCTGAACGTACCCTTGGCGTTTCCTCATACAGCTCGATAAATCAGAATTTATCTCCCCT
>JAZTZK010000229.1:0-2508 GCA_045637485.1 Clostridia bacterium | reverse complement strand
AAATTATTATAGCACGGGTAACGAGGAAATGCAATAGGTGAAAATGTAAAAATTTAATCAGAGCGGGGAGAGAACGGGGAGAGCTGTCGCGTCTGAACAGATCAGTTCGGTTTTGCAAAGGTGTTGGAGCGCATTGCCGGGCCATCGGGTTCTATCGGAGGGCCGTGCCCCGAGACCGTCCGCCTTGCATTTCACCCGGCGTTGTTTTTTCCTTGACATATGTGGGCAAAATGAAATAAAATAGAGTCGGTGGTTTGTGCCTTGGGCGGATCGCCGAAGCGATGATGGAAAGGTTGCGCGTGGAATGGTTCAACGAGCTGGAATATGGCGACGGCTGGCGGCCTGCTTGGGGGTGCTTTGGGCGCTGGCGATGGCGGGGGCCCTGGCTGAGGAAGCGCCTCAACCGGCTCTGTTCATCGATTACACCGCCCAGCCCGCCATGATGGTCGCTCCCGGGGACATCACCATGACCTTCCTGATCGAAAACCGTTCCAACCGGCCCGTGCAGAACATCTACCTCTCATCCGCCGACGGACTGCTCTCGGAGCCCATCGGCCAGCTCGGCGCGGGCGAGAGCCAGACCCTGGTGCGGCCGCATGCCGTCACCCAGGAGGAGCTGGACGCCGGCCAGGTGCGCTACACCATCAGCCATGACCCCCAGGAGGCTGGCGGCGAGAAGGTGGTCTACACCCTCGACGTGCCCGTCATCAAGGGCGAGCAGCAGCCCGGCGTGGCCTTCACCCGGCAGTTTTCATCCCCCTACGGCGTCAAGGACGGACTGATGACCGTCACCTACAGGATCGTCAATACCGGCAACGTGCCGCTGAGCGCGCTGCGCATACGGGATACCCTGGGCGACTTCACCGGTCGGCTGGAGCAGCTGGACGTGGGCGAAGCCAAGAGCTTCATCAGTCGTGTCACGCTGACCGGGGATGACCTGTCGATGCCCGTGCTGGAATACGCGGTGCCCACCGGCGACGAGTTTTCCCTCAGCCTGGACCCGGTTTCCCTGCCCATCGCCGACGACCACCTGATCACGTCGTTCTATGTGCGCCAGGCGGAGTTCAACGATGACATCGCCGACGCCATACTGATACTGACCAATCTGGGGAACGTGGACTATACCGACATCACCGTCTGGGACGACGTCTACGGCGGCGTCATCGCCGACGCCATCAGCCTGCCCAGCGGCGCCCACCCGGTTGAGATCCCCTACACCTATCCGCTGCGGGGCGAGGGGGAGTACCGCTGGCACATCACCGGCAGCAACAGCGCCGGTCAGCTGCTGGACCTGCGCACCAGCACCATCGTGGTCTCCAACACGCCCGAGACGCCGCGCATGGACGTCAGCCTGACCGCCCAGACCGCCACGCCCAGGATCAACCGGCCCGGGCGGGTGACCTTTGACTTCACCATACTCAACACCGGCACCGTCATGGCCCGGGACGCCCGGCTCTACGAGGTCAACCGCGGCGACATCCGCCGGCTGGCCGTGATTCCCCGGGGCGAGCGGGAGCCCACCGTGTTCAGCGCCAGCTATGACGTCAGCCAGGACGCCGAGTTCATATTCTGCCTGGAATACACCGACGCCCAGGGCCGCCGCCAGGAGCAGACCACCAGCCCCATCGCCGTGCAGATCGCCGCCGACGGGGTCAACCCCCAACAGCTGGACGCCTCCGGACAGATGCTGGAGGGCCAGTCCGTGAAGCCCGGGGGCAACAGCGCCACCTTTATCGTACTGCTGATCATCGCGGGCGCGGCCCTGACGGTGATGATCACGATATTGGCGGTCACCTCCATACGCGCCCGGCGGGAGCGCATGAAGCGCATGGCCGCGGAAAAGCAGCGCATCAAGGACCAGCTGGGCCGAACGGGTTCCTTTCCCGCCGTGAAGGGCGGCCGTCCGCCCCGCCGGGGCAACGATCGAAGCAACGCCAAAAAGGGCGGCAATAAACGGGACAAGTGAGGTTAATTTATGGATAGCGACAGTGCAAGATGGTTGAAGCTGCGCAGCGGCTCGGAGATTCGCGGGCCCCAGCAGCAGTTGACCGACGAGCGCGCGGAAAAGCTGGGCTATGCCTTCGCCTGCTGGCTGGCGGAGCGCCGGGGCGTCACCCCGGACGCCATCGTCCTGGCCGTGGGCCGCGACCCCAGGCCCTCCGGCGCGCGCATCAAGGTGGCGCTGACCCGAGGCATCACCGCCGCGGACAGCGACGTGCTGGACTGCGGACTCTGCTCCGCCCCGGCACTTTTCAAGACCGTGCAGCCGAATTGCGGCAACGCCGACGGCGCGGTAATGGTCACCGCCAGCGCCCCGGACCCGGGCCTGAACGGCTTCCGGTTCATCACCGCCGACGGCGGCCTGAAGGACGCGGACGTGAACGCGCTGCTGATGCGGGCCAGGGATGCCGAGGTGCCGGAGCGACTGGTGGCGCTCCACGACGCCGACGGGATCTACTACGACGGCCTGAGAAGTCGGATCGTAGCCATGTCGTTCTGTGAGCCAAG
>JAZTZK010000228.1:0-6721 GCA_045637485.1 Clostridia bacterium | reverse complement strand
CGGCGTCGGGGGCGATGCGATCGGAGAATGCGCCCAGTATGCGCTCGATCTCGCTCTTCTCCTTCAGCGTCCACTGCTTTAGTTCGTTGCCCGCCTCCACCACGGCCATGGGCTCGATGAACAGCGTGGAGCCGGTGCCGGACTGGTCCTGGACGATGCCGGGCACCGACGCGCGGCACTCGGCCTTCACCGGCACCACGTAGCGCCCGTTGCGCATGGTGACGATGGCGTCCATCAGGTACTTCTGCATCGTGGAGGAGCGTATGATGCCGTTCAGCCTCTCGCGGACCCGGTCGTTCAGCGTGCGCATCTTGCGGCGGATGTCGTACAGCTCCGGGCTGGCGTGGTCGCTGATCTCGTCCTCGGAGATGATGGCGTCGAAGATCTCCTCCTCCAGCGCCCGGTTGGTGGCCAGCCGGGAGCCCATCTCCGTCAGGTACGGGGTGTCCTCCCGGTCAGTGACCAGCGCTCCGCGCACGGTGCGGGAGGCCTTCAGCGCGTCCGCCACCTGCAGCAGCGCCTTGGGCGAGAGGGTGCCCCCCGCCTTCGCCAGCTTCAGGAACGGGCGAACGTCGGTAAAGTAAGCCATCGGGTTGCCGCCGGTGTAGGCCATCACGGTCGTGGCCTCCTCGGTCTCGGCCTGCCAGCGGCGCACGGTGGCCGCGTCCCCCGAGGGCAACAGCGCCCGCGCCGCCTCCCGGCCCGGGTCGGTGACGGCCAGCGCCGCCAGCATCTCGAGGATCTTCGAAAATTCCAGCACCCGTATGTTGCGTTCGTTCATCTATTCCACCCCCCGGAAGTAGTGTCCCGCGGTCGTATTCATGGTTTCAAGGGCCCGCCACTGGGGCAGCGCCCGGAAGTCCTCGCCGTCCAGCGCCGCCCTGTAGACCTTCACGACGGTCTGCGTATCATCGTCCTTCGACAGGAGCAGCCGCCAGCCCTCAGCCTCCGGCAGCCTGTCCCGCTTTTTCAGGGGCATCAGCGGCACCGAGTTCAGCAGCTGGACCACGCAGCCGCCCGGCATGGCGACGCGCCGCAGCGGGAAGGCCGCGCCTCTGCGGTCGATCATGCGCCTGCCGTCCAGCTTCTCCGACGGCTTGCAGCCGTCGCAGCGGCGGCAGTCCGCGTGCCTGCCCCCCATGCCCTCCGCCGCCCGCAGCGGGCAGTGCCGCAGGTGCATCAGCGGGATCCGGCCCCACGCGACCAGGATCTTGCGTCCGTGAAGCGCGCCCGTCTGGGCGGCGGTCAGCTCCACCGACGGGGTGAAGGCTTCGACGTCCCAATCTTCCAGCTGATCCACGGCCAGGTCGTTGCCGACGTTCAGCAGGAAGTCCCCCACGCGCTCGCCGGGCCAGCGCAGGGCGAGCTGACCGAGGTTGGACAGGAAGGTCATTCGGAAGGGCCTGTCCTGCGCCCAGGCGTTCAGCCCGTCCAGGGCCTCGGCTGTGAGCACGGCAGGCAGCGCCAGGGCGACGCGGCTTCCCAGCGGGGACAGGTCGACGGCTTCAAGGGCCGCCGGGCGCACGTCCGTCGGGGCGAATACGGCCAGGTCCGCGCCGCTGGCGAGGGCGTCGGCAAGTTGATGGATGTCACTCGATTCGGCGAGCAGCAGGGGGGAAGAGGGCGGAACCCCTCCGCCTGCTGGCGCAGGCACCCCCCCTTTCAGGGGAGGCATAATCAGCCGGTTGCTCGTCCTGGCACCCTCTGAAAGGGGAGGCGTATCGAGCCGGTTGCTCGTCCTGGTATTCTTTGAAAGGGCAACAAAATCAGCCTTAGAAGAGGATACGGAACCCCTCCGCTTCGCTTCGCTCAGCACCTCCCCTTTCAGGGGAGGCAAGAAAACCGGACGCTCTCCGAAAGCCTCACCTGAAAGCCCTAAAGGACTGGCTTCGCGTCGGGGAGGTAGCCCCGCCGAAGACGGGGTCGAAGGGGTTCCGCGGATCGCTTCCGCGTCATCGGATCGCCACACCTTCACGCGCTCGACCTCCAGCGCCGCCAGCGCGTCCCGGCGCAGGGCGTTGAGCATCGATGCGGGACAGAAGGCGTCGGCGTCGGCATCCAGCGACAGCGCCGTCACGGCGTAGGGCGTGCCGCCGGTCTTCTTCAGCTGGGCCGCCGCCCGTTCGGTGTCGAAGCCACGGCCCGTGGCCCGCCGGACGACCTCGCCCACGGCCTCGGCCCTGTGGACGCCGTCGCCGACCCATAGCCTTGCGGGTTCGCCCACCCGCAGGGTAGCCTTCATCGACACCGGCGCCTGCCTATGCTCGCCCTCACAGCTTTCCCTTGCCCCGCGAAGCTGGGCGGCGCTGACCAGCCGGAACAGCGCGTCCCCCGGCCGCGCGGCGGGGCACTTCACGCCTTCGCCGGCCTTCCCGGCCAGCTTCACCGGGATATCGTCGCTGCCGTCGCGGCGCAGCACCAGCGCGTCGGCGCTTTCCACGTCCGCCTCCAGCGCCGCCTCGCCCTTCTTGCGGCAACGGCCCACGGCCACGCCGATGTGGTTGGGGCGCGCGGGGTACATCAGCTCCGCCTCGGCCACCCCCGGGCCGTAGCCCCGGGTGAAGCCGCCACGGTTGAACATCTGTGACAATTCCCGCCTCTCGGCCCCGAGGTCGACGCTCCGCCCCTCGAACAGCGCGTCCAGCGCCCTTCGGTAGGCGGCCACCGTCACGGCCACGTACTCGGCCCGTTTCATGCGCCCCTCGATCTTCAGGCTGGCGACGCCGGCATCCCGCAGCTTCGCCAGATCGGCAAGGCCGCACAGGTCCCGGGTGGACAGCAGGTAGCCTTCATGGCCGTCCAGCCGCCAGGGCAGGCGGCAGGGCTGGGCGCACAGGCCCCGGTTGCCGCTGCGGCCGCCCACCAGGCTGGACATCAGGCACTGGCCGGAGCAGGCCACGCACAGCGCCCCGTGGACGAAGGCTTCGATCTCGATGCCCTGCTCGGCGCACCCGGCCATCTCGGAAAAGGTCAGCTCACGGGCCAGCACGGCGCGGTGGAAGCCGTTATCCGCCAGAAAGGCCACGCCCTGCCGGTTGTGCACGGCCATCTGGGTGCTGGCGTGCAGCTGGAGCCGGGGGGCGCGCCGCCGGACGGCCCGGGCGACGCCGAAGTCCTGCACGATCACGGCGTCCGCGCCGCTGCGGGAAATGGCGTCGACGGCCCCGTCCAATGCGGGCAGCTCCCCCGGGGTGACCAGCGTATTCAGCGTCACATGGACCTTCACGCCCCGGGCATGGCAATACGCGACGGCCCTGTCCAGGGCGTCGCCATCGAAGTTCGCGGCGTTGCGGCGGGCGTTGAACGCGCCTGTGCCCAGGTACACCGCGTCCGCGCCGTTCTGCACCGCCGCCACCAGCGCGCTCTCATCCCCCGCCGGGGCCAGCAGCTCCATGGGATGCGTCGTCTTTTGCGTCATGAAATGGGGTTATGCCTCCGTTTCGTCCGCCTGGGCCGGGGCCGATTCAGGTTGCGCCTCCAGCCTTGCGCGCAGGTCGTCCAGCTCGGCCTCCAGGCGGCGGATCTCGTCCCGTGACTTCATCATGTCGTCGGCGGCGTTCACCGCGGTCAGCACGGCCAGCTGGGTCGCCGGCAGACGGGTGGCCGCGGCCAGCTCGCTCATGCGGCGGTCCACCCAGCTCGCCACCCGGTTGACATATTCCTCGGTATCGGTGCTGGCGATGGTGTATTCCTTGCCTGCAATGCGAACGGTGGTGCGAATTTTCTGCATGGTTACCTCCAATTGTTTACTCCCACAGTTTCTCCGGATAGATCCCCTTCGCCTTCATCCCCGCAATCGCCGTGCGGACGGCCTCGGCGTCCTCGCGGTAGGTCATGCCGTACCAGCGCTCGTGGGTGGTGAGCAGGCGCACCCGACCGGTCCCCGCGGCGATCAGCGCCTTGGGCACGTTGGGCAGGTAGAACTCGGCCTTCAGGGGATTGGCGGGCACGGTGTCGCGCAGGAAATCCCGGAACATACTGCCGAAGACCTCCAGCACGCCCGGGCGGAAGGCCCACAGGTTCATCGAAACCGGCGTGCCCGCGGGGATGAAGGTCCAGCTCGCGCCGCCGTCCTCGGTGTAGGCGGCCCCGCCGGGCCTGGGCTCGATGGCGGTGCGCTCGGTGACGTCGGTGAGATAGCCGTCCTTCCCGGCACACACGCCCCGTGAAACGGTGCCGTTCTCGGTCAGCGTGTTTTCGATGCTATAGCCCACCATGGCGTGTTCGTCGTCATCGCCCCCGGCGGCCAGGAATTCCCCGGCGGCCCTGAAGGCGTCCGCGCCGTAGAAGTCGTCGGCGTTGATCACGGCGAAGGGGCCTTCGACCTGATCCAGCGCGCAGAGCACCGCGTGGCCGGTGCCCCAGGGCTTCCGGCGGCCTTCGGGGATGGCGAAGCCCTCCGGTATGGCGTCCAGGGTCTGGTATGCGTAGCGCAGGTCCACGCGACCGGCGACGGCGTCGCCGATGGCCCGGCGGAAGTCCGCCTCCATCTCGGGCTTGATGACGCACACCACCCGGCCAAAGCCCGCGCGGATGGCGTCGTAGATGGAAAAGTCGATGATGATGTGACCGGCGTCGTCCACGGGCGCGATCTGCTTGTTGCCGCCGAAGCGGCTGCCCATGCCCGCCGCCATGATCACGAGGGTCGGTTTGGCGTTCATATTCTGTCCTCCGATTGATATTTGATGCCCAAATCCCAGCGACGCCTGGGCATTTGCGCGAAACAGCGAAAGCGCGGGAAAACAGGCCTTTTAATGTCCGCCGCCCGTTGCTCGCGGGCCTCCTCAATCCATTTTACCCGAATCGATATGAAAGTCAAGCCCATTATTCACGGGTTTCCTTCAGCGTGTCGATGCTCTTTCCGAACACGAAATAGCGCTGGTAGAGGAATTCCGTGACGAAGTTCAGGGCCATGTTGATCCCCGTGGCCAGGTATTCGTTCCAGCCGAGGCCCGACGTCAGCCAGTGCTCCAGCGCTGTGGACAGCGGGGTAAACACGGCATAGTAGAGCGCGACCTTGAGCATGGCTACGGGCACGTTCGCCGCGGACTTGAAGGTGAACCGTCGGTTCAGCGTAAAGTTCCAGAGCACCGACAGCACCAGCGCCACCAGGTAGCTGAGCCAGTAGGGCAGGCGCAGCCACTCGTTCAGTATGGCAAACGCGCCGATCTCAATCAGCCCGGCGCTCACGGAAAAGAACGTGAACTTCGCGACCCGAATCCACTCCTTCACCCGCGACGATCCTTCATTCTTCTCCATGAAATCGCACTCCTTCCAGACAGGGAAGCTTGCCGCTCGTTCCGACGTCAACCATTATATCACCCCGCGCCCCGATCGGCAAGAAAAAAGCATGTCATATGTGTGGCTTTCCCTGTCATAGATGCATATTGCGATGCATATACAATTATATTGCCACCGCCGCCGCAGGTCCGGTGAACCTTTAAAATCTTTTGACAATCCGGGATATCCGTATATTCCCGGCACACGACGTGCATACTCTGTATCATCAACGGTTTGGAGGGATAGCAAGTTATGGATCAGGCTCTGATACACGAAGGAAGCGGCCACATGGCATTGACCCGGGCGGGCAGGCGCGCGGGCTGGAGCGACACGGAGAACAAGCTGCTTTGGGAAACCGCCAATGAAGCGCAGCAGCAGGGGCTGCCGCTGAAAGCCGTATTCGAGCAGATCGCCCGCCAGACGGGACGCCGTCCCAACAGCATACGCAACTACTACTACGCCCAGGTGCGCGAGCACGACGGCGGCGCGGAGCGTCCGGCCCGATTTGTGCCCTTTACACAGCAGGAGGTGGACTGGCTGATGGAGCAGGTGCTGGTGGCCCGTTCGGCGGGGCAGTCGGTGCGCTCGTGCCTGCAAAAGCTGTCCGGCGGCGACCACAGCCTGATGCTGCGCTACCAGAACAAATACCGGGCCGTGATCAAGAGCCGCCCGGACTACGTACAGGACATCGTGGAGAAACTGAAGGCCCAAGGTGTGGAATGCGAAACGCCCCGGGTCAATCATCGGATTCGGGCGGATCTGCAGCAATCCGGCGACGTGCTGGTCAGCGAGGCGCGGCGCATCGGCGACCGGGAGCTGGCCCACGCCTGCGACGTGCTGGCCCAATACCTCCAGGGCAGGCGCGCGCCGGCGGACGACGGCCTGGCCGAGGCCGCGCGGGATCTGATCGCGCCCATCAAGACGTTCGTTGCGCTGGATTCCGACGCAAGGATGGAAGCCGCCCAGGCCTTCTGCGACGACATCGCCCGGCGCATCGGCGCGCTGGAGGAACGGCTGGACGCGCCGATGGAATAACATCAAACGGACGCACGGGGAGCTGTCTCAAGAACGGCGCTTCCGCAATATACTTTTCCTCTTTTCGTATCAAGGCTTGCCTTTGACGCGCAGGCGTGCTAAAATGGAAGCGTGAGGAGGTGAGCCCATGGCCGCAGGCAGACCGGAATACAAGGACAGGCTCTTTTCCTTCTTATTCGGCAACGAGGCGCACAAGGAATGGACGCTCAGCCTGTACAACGCCATCAACGGCACCCATTACGACAACCCTGACGACATCTCCATTGAGACCATCCAACAGGTGCTGTACATGGGCATGCACAACGACGTGGCCTTCATCATCGCCGACCAGCTGAGCCTGTACGAGCAGCAGTCCACCTTCAACCCCAACATGCCCCTGCGGATGCTGGAGTACACCGCGAACCTG
>JAZTZK010000227.1:0-15591 GCA_045637485.1 Clostridia bacterium | reverse complement strand
GACGACCTTCCGGGCGTTTTTGACCGCGATCTGGGCTTTGCCGATCCTCGCGGCGTCGGTCTCATAGGTGTCCCTGGCGTATTCCTCCGCGACTGTAAAGGAAAAGACCAGCTGTCCGTATTCATAAGAGGGCTGGAGTCCAGTGGTCTTGTCGAACCAGTAGAGATGGTAGGGGCAGTCGGCCAGCAATGCGTTAAAGACATCGACAATATCATTCCAGTATGCGTCCCAGTTGAAATCCGGGGTGTAGCCGGCGGGTATGCGGAAGGCTGTACTGCTGATTTTTCCCGCCGCGACCTTCTCTATCCGTGGCACCAGGTAGTCAAAAAACTTCCTTGCCGTGCCTGTGAGCTTCCTGCCGACGTAACCGTTTTTTTGGGGAACCCGTCCAAACAGCATGTCGACATAGTTGGCAAACAGCTCGTCGTTGCCCGCGCCTTCACCGGGCTGAAGGCAAATGCTCCGCCCGCTGTCGGCATTGCCGTTCGACGCGACTGCGTCGCCATCCGCCGTGGCGGCACTGTCATCCGGCAAATCCCCTTCAAGCTGGAATTCCGGCAGATCGAGGGTGAGACCGCCCTCCAGGCCGTCGTCTCCGACGATGATTTCTTCATCCTCCGGGGCGTCGACGTCCATATCAACGGTCAATTCGATCCGCAGACCGTTTCCTTCCGACAATTCAATATCGAAGTCTTCACCGAGGGCCGCGCCCACCGTCGTCAGGAGCGCGAAGGCGAGCATCCAGGCAATTAACCGCATTGTCTTCATGTCTATTCCTCCATTTCCGCTATTTCACTATCTTGGAATACTGCATGGATACCCACAGGCACTTGCCCTGATATTTTACGCGCAGAAAGGGAACGAGGCGGCTGTCCAATGCCCACTGACGCAGGTATTTGACCTTGTCTCCCTTGCGCAATGCCCTGCCATAGCTCTTCTTCAGACTCGGTTCCCTGTGCAGCCATACGCTGGCGTTGGCCTTGACATGTCGGTAATCGTCAGTGCTGATGCGGTATCCTCCGTCGCTCAGCCATTTTCCGGAATCATTCCAGGGCCCGAGATAAGTGCTTGACTTACCCGCGCCTCCGCTGGAATAACAGATGAAGACGTAGGAACCCCAGACCATTTTGCCTGCGCGGACTTCGATGTACCTGTCTGTCTTCTTCAGGTTATCCACCTTGAACCACCCGGTATTGGCCTCGTCAAAGGGATCGAGATACAGCTCGACCCACTTGTCGCCACAGGTGGATTTGACGACGGAGATAGAGCCCTTTCGGACGACGGTGTCGGTCTTGCTGCCATCACGGTGATTCTTGTAGACTGCTGTATTCCTGACAAACTCAATCCGATCATCTTCTTTGAATTTGCAGCTCGCTACGGCGGTACTGGTCAGTGACAGAAGCATTGTCAGCACCATTGTCAGCACCAATAAAACAGATACTGTCCTCTTCATGTTTCATCCTCCTGCAATCGTGATTATGCCTTATCTCATCGTCGGCAGTGTATAATTCGCAACAGTTCCTCACTGAATTCATAATATTATCACATATTATAACTTCATCCTTTCCGGAGATGCTCCGTCGCACCTGGAGAGTTGGGAAAAGACATACGAGGCAAAGGCGAGACAGGGGTTCTCGACCTGGGTGACAAAACTGCAGCTCTGCATTGACAAGGCAGCGCGTTTGACCTTTTCGACAATTGTGTTCATTAAGCAATCCCCGCCATCATATCCACATCACCGCTTCCTCAGCGTAAACGTGAACTCCGACCCCACGCCCACCTCGCTCTTGACGGCGATGTCGCCGCCCATCAGCTGGGTCAGGAGCTTGGCGATGGACAGGCCCAGGCCGGTGCCCTCGGTGCCCATGCGGGACTTATCCACTTTATAGAAGCGCTCGAAGATCATCGGCAGGTCCTTGGGCTCGATGCCGCAGCCGGTGTCCCGGACGCCGACGAGAACCGTCTCCCCTGCGTCCCTTGCGAATACCGTCACGCTGCCGCCCCGGGAGGTAAAGCTCAGGGCGTTGTCGATCAGTATCACCAGCACCTGGGTGATCCTGTCCTCGTTGCCCAGGCAGGCCAGCTTCGTGCCGTCCGTCACCACCGAAAGGTCAACCCCTGCCTCCTCGGCGATGGGCTTCATGCTGCGGACCGCGGCGTCCAGTATGCCGGGCAGCTCCAGCGGCTCCAGCTCCACCTTGACCCGTCCGTCCTGAAGGCGGGACATGTCCAGCATCTCACCCACCAGCTTTTCGAGGCGTATGGTCTCCTTCAAAATGATGCGGTAGCACTCCAGGCGCTCCTCCTCGGTGTCATAGCAGCCGTCGATCAGCGGCTCCACCATGCCCCGGATGCCCGTCAGCGGCGTGCGCAGCTCGTGGGAGACGTTGGCCACGTAGTCCCGGTGCAGCTGCTCCACCCGCTGGGTTTCCGAGACGTCACGCATCAGGCATACCACGCCCGCAATCTCACCGGCTTCGTCCCGGCGGGCGGTGACGGTGGCCTGGATCACGCGGTGGGAGGGATTCTCCCATTCCATGGTCTCGGCCTCGCCGCTGTCCATGCAGCGCCTGAGCATCGCCACCAGGGGTTCAAACCGTGGCGCGCCATCCAACAGCCGCGAAGCATCGTCCAGCTCGGCCAGCTCCAAAAATGCGGCGTTCGCATGGTTGATGTGCCACTGGTTGTCCATGGAGAAGAGGCCTTCGCTCATGCCTGAGATGATCATGCCCAGGCGGTCGCGCTCCTTGCGCAGGTTGCCGATGACCTCCCGCAGCCTGCCGGACATGCTGTTCAGCGCATACCCCAGTTCGCCGATCTCATCGGCGGGAAGCTGGGAAATGCGCTCGCCGTACACGCCGTTTTCCATGCGCCGGGCCGCAAGAGTGATGCGCTTGATGGGGCTGACCAGCTTATTCGACAGCTGCATCGCCAGGATCACCGAGAGCAGCAGTGAGATGCTCATCACGAACACCAGCATGTAGCCCACCATTCTGTTCAGGCTGCTCAGTTCCGTTATCGGCTGGATCAGTACCACGCCGCTGTGCACCACGCCGTCTTTATCGAATATCGGCGCGCCGGCGAATATGACCTTCTCCCGGGCAAATTCAAAGTGGCGCATGGCGGATACCTTTTCCCCGGCCAGAACACGCGCCACATATTCCCTATCGCTGGCATCGTCTATATCCACCCATTGCAGGTCGATTTCATCGCCGTCACCCGCTGCCCCGCGCACCACACCGTCCGATTCATCCCCGGAAGGTCTGGGGGGGTTGCGCCTGTCTTTTCCCGATTCAGGCTCGCGCTCCAGCTCGATGTGATACCAGCTCATGCGCGCCGCTCCGATATCGGCGTCCAGGAAAAAGACCTGCGCATCCGAAAGATGGGCATAGGTGCGCACGGTGTGCCAGCTGGGCACATATTCCCCCTCCGGCATCTGTCGGCTGCTCTCTGCGATGCGCTCGGCCTTCTCCAGCAGATCCCTCATCCGCGTATTCTTCATGTACTGGACGGTGAGCGCATAGCTGAGCAGGCTGGCCAGCACCATGATCACCACGCAGAGCAGCAGGTGGCTGATCAGCATCTTTGTGCCGATACTGTGAGGACGCTCGTATCTTCTCTTTGACATGGACTAATTCTGCTTTCCGTCAATCACTTCAAAGCGATAACCGATGCCCCACACCGTCTTGATGTCCCAGTTGTTGTCCGGATTGCACAGCTTGGCGCGTATACGCTTGATGTGGCTGTCCACTGCCCGGGTATCCCCCAGAAAATCGTACCCCCATATGCTCTGCAGCAGGTGCTCCCGGCTGAACACCATGCCCGGGTTGCTGGCCAGGGTCCAGAGGATTTCGGTCTCCTTGGGGGTGCAGGGCACCTGCTGGCCGTTCAGCTTGACGGTGAAGGCGTTCATATCGATGTCCAGGTTGCCCACCACCAGATGGGCCGACTTGTCCTCCGGGTTAAGCTCGTGCATGCGGCGCAGCACGGCCTTCACCCGCGCCAGTACCTCCCTGGGGCTGAAGGGCTTGGTGATGTAGTCGTCCGCGCCCATTTCCAGGCCCAGCAGCTTGTCGAATTCCTCGCCCTTTGCAGTGAGCATGATGATGGGAATGTTGTTCTCCTTGCGAATCTCCCGGCACAGCATCAGGCCGTCCATGCCGGGCATCATGATGTCCAGTATGACGACATCCGGCCGCATCCGCCTGACCTGCTCAAGCGCCTGAATGCCGTCGTAGGTGGATATCATATGATAGCCCTCCCGACGGAAATAGGCGTTCAATGACTGATGTACGTTTGTATCATCATCGGCAACCAATATCTTGTAGCCGCTGCGAATCTCTTCCATACGCAAACCTCCTCTGAAACCATTGCGAATTTACCAGATAAATTTGTCAAAAATGTGTCCAACAAGTCGACAGGAAAAGAAATATACGGTTATATCCCTTTGAGCATATGCATATCATTATTCTGTCAACGCACAGCTTCTGCCTATGATTATAGCACGGCGCGCGCAAAACGGCAATGCGCATGCGCCGACAAAAATTCCCGCGAAAGCATATCGCGCTGACAGTCAATAATAGGCGTGCCGGAACGCGATGAAAACGGAGGCGACGCGCATGCGCAAGCTGCGTTCCCTGACGGGGATGAGCGTGATCTGCGGCAGCCACAGGATCGGCCGGGTACTGCGGGCCGAGCTGACCGAGGACCTGCGCCAGCTGTCGGGCATATGGGTCGGCGCCGGGCTGCTGGGCACCCGGTTCATACCGTCTGAAAGCCTTGAAATGCTGGGCGAGGTGGCCGTCATGGCCGAGGACAGCGGCAGACGCAGGGCCATGCGCTCGAAGCCGCTGTTGAAGCGGGCCGTGTCCACCGACGGACGCAGGATGGGGGCCATCACCGGCGCGGAGATCGACGAGCTGAGCTTCGCGGTCCGCGCCCTGGAGCTCTCCTCCGGCCTGTGGGAGGACCTGGCCCACCGACGGCAGCGCGTCACGCGCTATACCGTGAATCCGGACAACGGCGAGGTCGTGATCGATCTCGCGGAAGCAACGAGGGAGGAGGGAACGCATGAAGGGTGGAATGATGAAGGGCCTGATCACCGGCATGCTGATCGGCGGATCGGCGGCGACGGTGTTCGGCATCATGAATTGGCAGACGGAAAAGCGATGGAACCAGAAGGCGCGCCAGACGGGCAGCTGGATCTCTGACAAGGCGGACGACATCGCCCGAAAGCTGTAGACGGACTACAATCGGCACAATATGCCAATCCATTCGGTAAAATGCTTCGCTTCGCGCAAAACGACCGCATCGGGCGCGTCGTCCAGTGCGAAGCGGAGTCGAAGGATCTCGTAGGGAGGGATTGCCATGCAGCTGAGGCTTGAGCCGCCTACCCGGCGGCAGCTGCTCACCGGCGGCGCCGCTCTGGCGATCGCGGGGCTCTGCTTCGCGCTTCGCGGGCTGCTTTTCCAGGTGGGCGGTTTGGCGCTGGGCTCGGCCATGCTTTGCTTCATAGTGATACCCATCGCCCGCTTCTACGAAAAAAAGCTCCCCCGCCCCGCGTCGGCACTGGCGGCGCTGCTGTCCGTCGGCGTTGCGGCGGGCGGGGTATTGTGGCTGCTGCTGCCCCCGGTATACCGGCAGCTGACGGCGCTACTTCAGACGCTGCCGGACTCCGTCGCACGCATCGCCGACTGGATGGATGCCTTGCGCCAGTGGCTTCAGGCGCGTTTGCCGGCCCTCGCCCTGCCGGAGATGGACGCCTCCGGTCTGCTCGGGCAGCTCTCTGGGCTCGCGGGAAGCACGCTCAGCCTGGCGGTCAACCTGGCGGATGGCATCGGCCAGGCCTCGATGGCCGCGGTGCTGGCCTTTTTCTTCCTCTGCGACCGCGAACGGCTGCTGCTGCGCCTGGAGCTGCTGTTGCCCCAGGCGAGTCGACCCACCGCCGTGCGCATGGGCAATGCCGTCTGCCGGGAGCTACGGCTGTACCTCCAGGGGCAGCTGCTGGTGGCCGGGGCGGTGTCGCTGCTGTCCATGGCGGCGCTGAGCCTCGTAGGCCTGGAAAACGCGCTGGCTCTGGGCCTGATCATCGGCATACTCAATATGATACCCTACTTCGGGCCGTTTATCGGCGGCGTGCCCGCGGTGTTCATAGCGCTGTCAGACAGCTGGCAGCGGGCGGCGCTGACGCTGTTGGCGCTGAACCTGGTACAGCAGCTGGATGGGTCGTGGATCTCACCCCGCATCATGGGAAGCCTTACAGGCTTTTCCCCGGCAGCGGTGCTGGTGGGCATCTTCGCCGGGGCGCGGCTGGGCGGCGTGGCCGGCATGCTGCTGGCGCTGCCCGTGATGATGTCCCTTCGAACGGTTTTTAGAATTTTTGTTCAAAAATATGAAAACATTTGATCTTTTCGGCATTATGTGTTATAATAGATTTGAGTGTGAATTGTCGCGCTCGAAAGGCGGTGCGCTATGAACAGCAGAATGGATGAAACCAGGCACTTCCGCATACCCGCGGACGCGCCGGAATCGGCGGCTGAGATCATCGAGGTGGTCTATCAGGCGCTGAAGGCCAAGGGCCACGATCCGATCATGCAGATGGTGGGCTATATCATCTCCGGTGACCCCACCTACATAACCAGCTACAACAACGCCCGTTCCCTGATTCGCAGGCTGGAAAGGGACGAGCTGTTGGAGGAGTTTGTGCGCTTTTACATCAATGAGCATGACAAGGATTGATCATCCGTAGCTGACAGCATCGCATCCGGACGTCGACAGGGCTGGGAATACGATTATTTCCAGCCCTGCGGCATACTCACGGGCATTGAACAGGAAAGGAACACCCGAACCATGCAGACGCGCGCGCTGGGTCGCAGCGGACTGACGGTCTCCCGGCTGTGCTTCGGCACGCTGACCATGTCGCCGCTGCAACGTAACCTGTCCTATCGGGAGGGCGCAGACCTTCTGGTCTACGCCTACGAACGGGGCGTGCGCTTCCTCGACACCGCCGACCTCTATGGCACCTATCCCCACATCCGCCTGGCCCTGAAGGACGCGCCGGATTACGTGATCAGCACAAAGGCCTACTGCTACGACCGCCAGACGGCCCGGGCCGCGCTGGAGCGGGCCTTCGAAGGGGTGGGCCGGGATTACATCGACCTGTTCATGCTCCACGAGCAGGAATCGCTGTACACGCTGCGGGGCCACGAGGAAGCCCTCGTCTACCTGGCTGAACAGCGCGACAGGGGACACATCGGCGCCGTGGGCGTCAGTACCCATTTCTGCGCCTGCGTCAGGGCCGCGCCGCGCTTTGACATGATCGACGTCATCCACCCGCTGATCAACGTGGAGGGCATCGGCATACAGGACGGCGCCCGCCAGGACATGGAGGAGGCCATTGCCGCCGCCCGCGCCCGGGGTATCGGCATATTTGCGATGAAGCCGCTGGGGGGCGGGCACCTGATCCGGGGCAGCGGCGAAGCCCTGAAATACGCCTTGGAGAGCCCGCTTCTGGACGCCGTGGCCGTGGGTATGCAGAGCCGTCAGGAGATCGACGCCAACGTAGCCTTCTTCGACGGCGTCGAGGATGTCTCCGATCGGTTGGAGGCCCTTCGCCACAGGCAGCGGCACATGATGGTGCACGACTGGTGCGAGGGCTGCGGACGCTGCGCCGCCCGATGTCGGCAGCACGCCATAAAAGTCGTCGATGGCCGCGCCGTCGTCGATCAGGGAAAGTGCGTGTTCTGCGGGTACTGCGCCAGGGAATGCCCCCAGTTTTGCATAAAGGTGGTGTGAGCGCATGCGGGTCATCTGCCTGGACATCGGCGACAAGCGCATCGGCGTGGCCGTCACCGATCCGCTGAACCTGACGGCCCAGGCGGTGGAGACCATCTGGACCAAGGGCTTTGAAAGGGATGCCGACCGCGTTCTGGAGCTGTGTCGGCAGTACGAAACCGACCGCGTTCTGTGCGGTTTGCCCCTGAACATGGACGGCAGCGCGGGCATACAGGCGCAGCACGCCCGGGCATTCGCGGAGTTTCTGGAGGGCAAGGGACTTCAAATTCGCTTCCAGGACGAGCGCCTGACCACCAAACAGGCCCGCAGCGTACTGTTGGAGGCCGACGTGCGCCGGTCAAAGCGCAAGGCATACATCGACCAGCTGGCCGCCACCTACATCCTGCAGAGCTTCATGGATGCAGGCGGCTGGCGCGAGGCGGAACCCACAAGAATCTATTTAAAAGGGGTATGGCATATGAGCGAAAACACAAACCATGATCTGGATATGGAGCAGGAAAACGTCGTTGAACTGGTGGACGAGGACGGCAACGCCGTGCGCTTTGAGCACCTGATGACCCTGGAGTACGAGGGCAAGCCCTACATCTGCCTGGTACCGCTGGACCCGATGGAGGATGTCAGCGAGGATGAGCTGGTGATCCTGCGCATCGAAACCGACGCCGAGGGCAACGACGTCTACGCCACCGTGGACGACGACGCCGAGCTGGACGCGGTGTTCGAGAAGTACCTGGAGATCGCCGAGGCGGACGAAGGCGAATGACGCGGCCACGGACAGCGCCCTCTGAATTGCTGAATCCGCAATTCAGGGGGCGCTGTTATATCATAATTGTGAGTGGCGTCTGTAAGCCGAGTTCTGTATTGGACGATCATCTGTCTGGGCCTGCAGTTGCCAGCAGGCTCAAGCGATTACCCGGAAGCGCGACGGGCCGCCGCCGGTCGGAACCCCTGGGGATTGCCGCCCATGCTTCCCTATCAATCTTGCACCAGGTGGGGTTTACAGCGCGGACAAGTCGCCAAGCCGCGGGTGGGCTCTTACCTCGCCTTTCCATCCTTGCGTCCCCCGAGGGGGAGCGGACCTGCCCGGGGGCAAGCCGCCGTCTACGCGGTATATCTCTGTTGCACTTTCCTTGAAGTCGCCTTCACCGGCAGTTAACCGGCACCCTGCCCTGTGGTGCTCGGACTTTCCTCATACGCCAAGGCGCATGCGACCGTCTGGCGCCCTCACAATTATAAACCGATTTGGAAATCACTCCCCGGTGTCGTAGAGTATACGGCCGCAGTTATCGCACTCAACGATCCTGTCGCCGCTGCGAATGTCCAGCAGCGTGGCGCTGGGCAGCGACATGAAGCAGCCGCTACACTGGTTGTTGATGAGCTTGGCCATCGGGGGCGTGCAGTGCTGCTTGATGCTGCGGTACTTGGCCAGCAGCTTTGGATCCACCTTTTTGGCCTCCTGCTCCGTCTTCGCCCGCATCGTCTGCAGCTTCGCGGTATCCTCCTTGAATTCCTTGTCATAGGCCAGCTTCAGCTGGTCGAACTCCAGCTTGGTCTTGGCCGCCCGGACGCGGATCTCCTTCTGCTGGCGATCCTTGGTGTCCGCGTCCTTGCGCATCTTGGAGAGTTCCTGCTCGTAGCGGGAAAGGGTGTCCAGCAGCTTGCGCACCGCCTCGGACTGCTTCTGCACGTCCTCGGGGGTGGTGGGCGGATTGTTTTCCAGCTCCTCGGAAAGCGACGCCAATACCTTCTCCAGCCGTTCGGCCTCGTCCTGCACGGCCTCGAGCCTGTCCTGCATGACATTCACGTCGTTCTCCAGCTTCTTCATGTTCGCCTGCTGATCCCGCAGGAAATCGCGCTGCTTCAGCAGCTTCTGGCGATTGGCCGACTGGCGCATCTTCGCCTCAAAGCCGTCCGCCTCCATATCCACCTGCATGAATTGCCACAGGGTATCCAACTGCATACCAATTCCCTCCATTTATCAGAAAAACACTTCAGATTCACTCTGTAGGAAGCATATACCATATTGTACCGCATCCGCGGCATTTTGTAAACCTCTGCAAAGTAATGAAATTGCGGGATATTCTGTTGCGGCATGTCCCGCCTCGACGACGCAGAGCCCGTTGTCCACCGCGTCCAGCCCCTTATGATAGGCCATCTCCCCGGTCAGGTAGACGTCCGCGCCGGCTTCGATCGCCTGGGACGCGAAATCCTCGCCCGCGCCGCCCAGCACCGCTACGCGCCGTATCCGCCTTGTCCCATCGCCGTAGCAGCGCATCGGGCCACGCAGCACAGCCGCCGCTTTCTCACAAAACATACCAAAGTCGGTCTCTTTGATCTCCCCCAGGCGCATGCCGTTTTCCAGCGCGGTCACGTTATCAAGCCCCAGGACCGCCGCCAAGGCGTCGTTTACCCCGGGCGAGGCGTTGTCAAAGTTGGTATGGGCCGCGATCATGGCGATGCCCGAGCGCACAAGCGCGCACAGCAGGCGGCCCTCGGCGTCGGTCTCCCGCAGGTTCTTTCGGCCCCGGAACAGTATGGGATGGTGGGTCACGATCAGCTGGCAGTCCCTGCGCCGGGCCTCTTCGACGACGTCCAGCCGCATGTCCAGGGCGCACAGCACCCTTTCCACCCTGCTCTCTGGCTTTCCGGCCAGCAGGCCCACGTTGTCCCATTCCTCAGCCAGCTCAAAGGGCGCGATGCCGTTCACCAGCTCCAGCACCTGCGCTACCGTTGCAGGCATGTCCAGACCTCCTCCCAAATCGCGATCTCGCGCTCCAACGGCGCCCGTTGTGAATCATCCTCCGAAGCCAGCGCTCCGGCCAGGGCCTTTTTCGCCACTCTCAGCCTGAACGCGGCGTAGGGCTCGAGCGCCCGGGGCATGCGGGCCAGCAGCACCGGTCCGACGGTCAGCTGTTTTAGACTGTAGTTGGCTTTCCCCTGCTCCGCCTGTATGACGATATAGCACCTGCGCCCGTCCAATACCACGCGCTCGTCTGTGACGGCGTAGCCCAGGCCGCACAGCGCCTGTCGAAGCTGGGGCGCGGCCACGTTGGGCTGAAGCACCAGCCGGGCGTCGCCCAGCCTTTCCCGACCCCCCTGCAGGATCCGGGCGATGGTGGCCCCGCCCATGCCCGCAATGACGATGACGTCGGGCGCGCCCTCCAGCGCCTTCAGTCCGTTCCCCACAGAAAACCGAACCCGGTCTGTAAGAGCCAGTCCTTCCATCAGCGACCGCGCCTTATTGAGGGAGGGTTCGGAGATATCCGTCAGCTGCAGGGCTTTGCACTGGCCGCTTTGAAGCAAAAACGCGCCGAGCCTGCCGTGGTCGCAGCCGATGTCGGCGCAGCATTCGCATGGGCCGACCATTCGGGCGATCATCGACAGGCGCGGATCGAGTGCAATTTCTCCTCTGCGGTCCATCAGTCGATTGAATCCTTCAGCTTCCGTGAGCGGCTGGGGTGGCGCAGCTTGCGAAGGGCCTTCGCCTCGATCTGGCGAATGCGCTCGCGGGTGACCTTGAACTCCTTGCCCACCTCTTCCAGCGTACGCGCCCTTCCGTCCTCCAAGCCAAAGCGCAGCTTCAAGACCATCTCCTCCCTGGGGGTCAGGGTGGACAGCACGCTCATCAGCTGCTCCTTGAGCATGGTGAACGCGGCGGCCTCCGCCGGGGCAGGCGCGTCATCGTCGGGGATGAAGTCGCCCAGATGGCTGTCCTCTTCCTCGCCGATGGGGGTCTCCAGCGACACGGGCTCCTGGGCGATCTTGATGATCTCCCGCACCTTATCCTCGGGAATGCCCATCTCGGCGGCGATCTCCTCGGGCAGCGGCTCGCGGCCGTACTCCTGCAGCAGCTGGCGCGACACGCGGATCAGCTTGTTGATGGTCTCGACCATATGCACCGGTATGCGGATCGTGCGGGCCTGGTCCGCGATGGCGCGGGTTATGGCCTGGCGGATCCACCAGGTGGCGTAGGTGGAGAACTTGTAGCCCTTGCGGTAGTCGAACTTCTCCACGCCCTTGATCAGGCCCAGATTGCCCTCCTGAATCAGGTCCAGAAACAGCATGCCCCGGCCCACGTAGCGCTTGGCGATGGAAACCACAAGGCGCAGGTTGGATTCGCAGAGGCGATGCTTGGCCTCCTCGTCGCCTTCCTCCATGCGCTTTGCCAGCTCGATCTCCTCGTCCGCCGTCAACAGCGGCACCTTGCCGATCTCCTTCAGGTACATGCGCACCGGATCGTCGATGGAAATGCCCTCGGGCACGGAGATATCGATCTCCTCTTCCTCGGTCTCGGCGATCAGCTCGGCCTCGGGTATGGCGTCCTCTTTGATAACCTCTATGTTCAGGCCGGACAGCGTGTCCAGTATGCGATCAAACTGCTCGGGGCTGAGCTCCACATCCCCCAGCATCTCGACGATTTCCTTGTAGGTCAGTATACCCTTCGACTTTCCGGTCTCAATCAGCTCGCGCACCCGCGCGGCCATTACTTCCTGATTATCAGTCGTCTTACTCAATCCGGGCCACTCCTTTCGACCGGTCAATCCTCGTTATCCTCCATGGAAGCCATTATTCGACGGAGCATCTCGACCTTCTGTTCCTCCGATGCCGAGTTGATCTGCTGTCTGATCTGCTCTGAGCGCTGGCTGTCCCTGTCTTTCTGTATCGTGCGCAGGCACCCCTCCGCCTCCTCCAGTGCCTTTTCCCGATCCTCGGGAAGCGGAGTATAATTGATGGCCTGCATAATCTTCTGCCGCGCGGCCTCTTCCTCGACGGCCTCCACATAAGCGCCGGCGGGCTTGCCCTCGAGCAGCCATTCCGCCAGGGCGCGGTGGGTCTCGTCGGTGAAATCCACGGGCTTCAGCAGATCCGCGGGAATCAGACCCGCGGCGAGCATCGAAATCAGCTCACGCTCCGCCTTCTCGACGCCCGTAGCCGCATGCTCGACGGTTGGACGCCGCCGTGTCGGCTGTGGGGCAGGCGCCTGGGCGGTCACGCCAATCTGCCGCAGCAATATCTCCCGGTCATACCCCGTCTCGTTTACCAGCCTGCGCAGGTGGTTTTCCATGTCGATGGGGCTCTTTACATTTTTCAGGATCGCGCAACAGCGCAGCGCGTATTGCGTCATGCCCTCCTGCTGGGCAAGGTTCAGTCCATCCTTTGCCCGGATCATGCGATAGCTCGTCGAATCGTGCCTGGGCAGCGCCTCGAAGCCGCTCAGCCCGTTGGCCTTGATAAAATCGTCCGGGTCCATGCCGGCGGGATAGTCGATCACCCGCGCGGGAATGTCCTGATTGTCCAGAATATCCAGGGCGCGCAGCGCGGCCTTCCGGCCGGCGGCGTCGCCGTCGTAGCTGATCCATACCTCAGGCGCATAGCGCTTCATCAGCCGCGCCTGCTCTTCTGTCAGTGCTGTGCCCAGCGTGGCCACCACGCCCTGTACGCCGTACTTGCGAAGGGAAACGGTATCCATGTACCCCTCCACCAGCACAAGATGTCCCACCGAGCGCTCCTTCTTCGCGAAATTCAGCCCGTAGAGCCCCATGCGCTTGTTGAAGATCGGCGTCTCAGCCGTGTTCAGGTATTTGGGCTGGGCGTCGCCCATTGCGCGGCCCCCAAAGCCCAGCACGCGGCCCTGGGCATTGATGATGGGAAACATCACCCGCCCCCGGAACATGTCGAAGCAGCGGTTCTCCCGACGCACCACAAGCCCCGCCTTCTCCAGCAGCGCCGCCTCGAAGCCCTGGGCCTCCAGATGACTGAAAAGGCCGTCCCAGCCCTCGGGAGAGGCTCCCAGGCCGAAGCGGCGGATGTCCGAATCGTTTAATCCACGGCCGTAGAGGTAGTTCAGCGCCGCAGCGCCTTCCTTCGTCCACAACTGGTCGTGGTAATATCGGGCTGCCACCCGGTTGGCCTCGTACATTCGCTCGCGCTCGTCGCGGTTCGCGGAGGCCCCGCCGGGCTGTGAGCTTCGCTCAGGAAGCTCCATGTGGGCGCGGTCCGCCAGTAGGCGCACCGCATCCATGAAATCCATCCGCTCCATATCCATGACGAAATTGATCACCGTGCCGCCCTTGTGGCAGCCGAAGCAGTAGTACATCTGCGCTTCGCTGTCCACGCTGAACGACGGCGTGTTTTCGTTGTGGAACGGACAACATCCCCAAAACCTGCGGCCCTTTTGCTTGAGGGGAACGTACTCGGAAACCACTTCCTCCAGGCTGACACGGGACCTCAGCTCCTCCAGCCAGGCATCCGACAACCTTCCGCTCATAACACGCCCCTCAGAATAATGATACAATATTGGCCAGGCTCTTTTGAAGATGACAGTAGATATTTATTCGCCAGCAAATCCAGTTTTCCTGCATGTGCCGCCGATATTAATATATACAACATCTGTACGAAAAAACCCTTTATTTCATGTATTTTTAATATACGGCATTATTTGTCTTTCAACCTCTGCACCTGTGCCTCCGGAGCGCATAGTATACAGCGAAGGCGCCTGGTTCGCCCATCGTACACAGGCACGGCGCTTTCGCTTTCTTTTTTGATTTGATACTCGGAGGTTATCGCATGGGAATCATTGTTTCCAAATTTGGCGGCAGCTCCACTGCCAGCGCCGGCAATCTGAAGCGCATCGAGCGCCTCGTGCGCGCCTCTCCGGCCCGTCGCTGCGTGGTTCTCTCCGCGCCGGGGATCGACGGGGATCACCCGGAAAAGGTGACGGCGATGCTGGAGCGCTGTTGGGATCTGCGCAAATGCCCCGCCGCCTGCGAAAGCGCGATCTCGGAGGTGGTCCGTCGCTTTGGCGACATCTGCCGCGGGCTGGGTATCCCCGACATGACATGCATGGCGCGCCGGACAATCGACCGGGCGATGTCCGTCTCACTGCCCCATACGCTCAGCCGGGGCGAATACCTGTGCGCGCTGGCCTTCTCCCGCTTCACCGGCTTGCCCATGGCGGACGCCGCCGACCTCATTGTCTTCGGCGACGACGGCACGCCGGATGAGGAAGCCACGCAACAGAACATCCGGCTTCTGGCGGATTTCGACGATCCCGTGATCGTGCCTGGCTTTTACGGCGCTGACCGCGCGGGCCGCATCCGCATACTGCCCCGGAACGGCTCAGACATCAGCGGGGCCCTGATCGCCGCGGGGCTGGACGCGGACTTGTATGAAAACTGGAGCGACGTGCCCGGCCTGATGACCGCCGACCCCGCCGTCGTGCCGAAGGCCCGGCTGATCCCCCACATCGGCTACCGTCAGATGCGGGCGCTGTCCCGGGCCGGGGCGCAGGTGCTCCACCCAGACTGCCTAGACCCTCTGGCCATGGCGGGCATTCCCGCCCGACTGCGGGACACCTCGCACCCGGACAGCTTCGGCACACTGATCGACGAGCGCTGCGAGCGCATGATTCCCTGCATCGCAGGCCAGCCGGTCGCGTACCTGCCCGACGGCCGTCCCGCAGCGAAAATCACGGTGTTCGGCGTTCCCAGCAGCCATGTCCTTGAATCGGCAGAAACGCTTGCGCCGCTGGGCAGCATTGCCAACCATGACCAAACCGTAATCTATTATAATCAAAAGCTTTACAGGGAAGCACTATGTCGTCTGCACCGGGAACTGATAGAAGAGCGCTTGAACGACTGATTATTAGATTATTTCGGATAATTCTGATTTGTCGCGCTGCGACAAATCAGAATTTCAGGGGTTAGGGGGTAGGTTTTAGGGGTTAGGGAAAGTAGAAATCCTTGCGGATTTCTTCTTATTCAGAAGCTTGCGAAGCATAGGAACCCTTGTCGTCTCCAT
>JAZTZK010000226.1:0-9047 GCA_045637485.1 Clostridia bacterium | reverse complement strand
CCTTCGTGGTGGGCAGCATGTCCATCGAGCGGGGCATGAGCATACTCGCCGCCCACATCGATTCGCCTCGCCTGGACGTCAAGCAGAACCCGCTGTTTGAGGACGACGCCCTGGCCTACCTGGATACCCACTATTACGGCGGCATCAAGAAGTATCAGTGGCTGGCTCTGCCCCTGGCCCTGCGCGGCGTGATCGTAAAGCCGAACGGCGAGACCGTGCGCGTGGCCATCGGCGAAGGCCCCGACGACCCGGTGCTGTGCATCACCGACCTGCTGCCCCACCTGGCCCAGGAGCAGATGGGCAAGACCGCGTCGAAGTTCGTGGACGGCGAGGCGCTGAACATACTGATCGGCAGCCAGCCCGAGTGCGGCGGCGAAAAGGAAGATAAGAAGGACCCGGTGAAGCGGGCCATACTGGCCGTGCTGAAGCGGGACTGGGGCGTGGAGGAGGAGGATTTCATCTCCGCAGAGCTGGAGGTCGTGCCTGCGGGCCGCGCCCGTGACGCCGGACTGGATCGCAGTATGATACTGGCCTACGGCCACGACGACCGGGTGTGCGCCTATCCCAGCCTGATGGCCCTGGTCGATTTCGATGAGGTGCCTGAGCGCACCCTCTGCGCGGTGCTGACCGACAAGGAGGAGATCGGCAGCGTGGGCGCCTCCGGCATGAACTCCCACTTCTTCGAGAACACCGTGGCCGAGCTGGCCGCGCTGATGGGCTACGAAAGCGAGCTGGCTGTGCGCCGTGCGCTGCAAAACAGCCGCATGCTCTCCAGCGATGTCAGCGCGGGCTACGATCCCACCTATTCGGAGGTGTTCGAAAAGAAGAACGCCGCCATGCTGAATCTGGGTGTGTGCTTCAACAAGTACACCGGCTCCCGGGGCAAGAGCGGGGCCAGCGACGCCAACGCCGAGTACATGGCCGCCGTGCGCCGGGTCATGGACGAGGCAAACGTGTGCTGGCAGACCAGCGAGCTGGGCAAGGTGGATATCGGCGGCGGCGGGACCATCGCCTGGCTGTGCGCCAAATACGCCATGAACGTGATCGACTGCGGCGTGCCCGTGCTGTCCATGCACGCCCCGTGGGAGCTGGTTTCCAAGGCCGACCTTTGGGAGGCCTACAAGGGGTATTGTGCGTTTTTGCAGTACTGAAGAAATCCATATAAAAAAACCCTCGGGTCGCCATCCATGTGAATGGCGACCCGAGGGCTTCTATCAGGTTTCCTACCGCTTGTATTCGCCGTGGCGGGCGCGCTTGATCTTGTACAGCTCGCTGTCGGCGGCCTCAATCAGCGCGTTGGCATCCATGCCGGGATGGAACTCGGCCACGCCAATGCTGAAGGCCAGCTTGTAGGGCTTGTTGGCGCTGGTGTTCAGGGCGTCCAGGTTGTTGCGGATGTTCTCCAGCAGCTGGTCGGCCTCCTGTTTGGTGGATTCGATCACCACGATGAACTCATCCCCTCCGTAGCGGGCGATGTAGGGCCTGCGCCTGAAGTTGCCACAGGACATCTTCAGGGCCTTCGCGGCCCGGATCAGCGCTTCGTCGCCCTCCAGATGGCCGTAGCTGTCGTTGATGGTCTTGAAGTAATCCAGATCCATCATGAGAAGGAACAGCTTTTCGCTGTGGTTGACGCACTTGTATTCCAGGAAGCTCAGCAGGTTCTGGCGATTGTTCACCTGGGTCAGCTTGTCCATGGAGATCTGCTCGGTGGAGGTACCCATGTACAGGCACAGCAGCTCGATGGTGATGGCCACGCAGATGATCGGGTAAGATTCGCCCACGCGCGTCAACAGCCATGCGACCAGCAGGCACAGCGGGAACGATGAGACCAGCCGCATGTGGCCCCGCTTGATGGGATCGGTTTCGCTGCGTGAGCGCAGCACCAGCTTGACGCTGAACACCGCGGTTATCGCCACCAGCAATCCCATCTCCAGCTGGAACAGGCCCTTTCGGGAATAGCCGTTTTCATCTATGTTGAACAGGCTGTGGGTCCACAGATTGCTGATGACCAGCGCAACCATCAGCGCCAGTGGTATGGCCGAGAGCATCACCCGTTTGCGGGTGGAAAACAGATTGCCCCTGCATTCGGTATCGGCATAGCCGCACCAGGCGAATACGCCGAAGCAAAGCATGACGTGATAGACGGTTTTAAACAGCCAGGAGGCATGGTGCGTGAGGAATATCGTTGGGAATATGCGGTTGACCAGGGTAAAAAGAAAATTGGAAATAAAGCTGACCAAAAAGCCGACCAGCGTAACGTGGAGCCACCGCTCCGACGCGGAATCTGAAGAGCGCTGATCCGACCAGTATTTGCACAGCCAGACGATTATGATACAGAACAGATATATTTCTGCGTACAGTATAGCTTCCATTGACGATCCTTTCGGGTTGTGGGAGTGTAATCCCCCTTTTACTGCAATGTTTTAATTGATTATACTACAATAACAAGCATTTGAAAACATGCAGAGAACGAATTTGAGAAATTCTTACTGTTAATTATATGTAATAGATATAATATCATTATATCGTATAACTGATTTTTTTTCTCCAGGACGTTGCATTGTAGCGAATGACATGGTATAATTTACGTTGTGAAACTATGAAAGGAATGATTTCCATGCGCTGTGTCAATTTGCTTCGTGTGGGATTTGTATTTGTCCTGCTGATGCTGCTTATGGGGCTTGGAATCGCTGCCCATGCTTCGTCGGCAGACGCGGTATGGCCCGAGAGCTCGGGCACGGATGTTCAGACTGACGGCAAGCTGATCATAGATGCCAGCCACATGGATCAGGGCTATGTGATGTGCTGCGTGTCCGCGCCGACGGATCATGGCCTGAAGATACGGGTGACTTACAGCGGCGCGCAGCTGACCTACGACCTGGATAACGCGGGCGACTACGAGGTCTTCCCGCTGCAGTTGGGCTCGGGTAAGTATGAGTTTGCCCTGTTTGAGAACGTGAAGGGTTCGAAATACTCCGCCCAGGGCAAGGTGGTGCTGTCGGCGAAGCTGGCGGACGAAAACGCGGCCTTCCTGGTGCCGAACCAATACGTCGACTACGTGCGCACCACCAACGCCGTGGTGAAGTCCGATGAGATTTGCACCCAGGGCGATGTGTACAACGCCGTGCTGGACTTCATGAAGAGCGAGTTCAGCTACGACTTCGTCAGGCAGAAGGCGATTGCCAGCAGCGGCCAATTCCTCCTGCCGGAGATCGAGGAGTGCTTTGACGCCCGATCCGGCGTCTGCCAGGACCTGTCGGCCATCATGGTGTGTATGCTGCGGGTGCAGGGCATTCCGGCCAGGCTGATGATCGGCTATGCCGACAAGTACTATCACGCTTGGACGGTGGCTCTGGTGGACGGCAAGGAGGTCTTCTGCGACCCGACCCACGAGCTCGGCTGCATGGACGCAAAGAATTACACGACGGAGCGTTTCTACTGATATTCGATAAATCAGACAGCAATACATACAACAGGAGGTTTTCACATGGCCGGAAAGGTGAGACGTGGACTCGATTCTGCGGAGCTGTCCAGCTTCTGCAGTCAGGTGGCGCTGATACTCAGCGCCGGTTTGCCGCTATACGACGGCATGGAGACCCTGGCGGAGACGACCAGGGGGAGCGAATACGCTGACCTGTACGAGAACGTCAGCAAGGCCGTCAACGAGACCGGCTCGCTGTACCAGGCCCTCCAGCGAGATGGCAGGTGGCCTACCTACCTGGTGGAAATGACGGGCATAGGAGAGCAGACCGGCCAGCTGGAAAATGTGATGAACGACCTGTCGGAATACTACGCCCGCGAGGATCGTATCCGCTCCTCCGTGATCGGGGCCGTCACCTATCCGCTGGTGTTGGGCGTCATGCTGGTACTGATCATCGCCATCATGCTGTGGAAGGTGTTGCCCGTGTTCCAGCGGGTGCTCAACAGCATGGGCGCCGAGATGTCCGCCTCCGGCAGCGGCCTGATGCGCCTGGGCTCCACGATCGGCTGGGTGGTGCTGGCCCTGGTGGCGCTGGTGGTGCTGGTCGTGGTGGTGTGCGCGATTTTGATGAAGACCAGCGCCCGGGACAGCGTGCTGAATTTCATCAGAAAGATTTTCCCGCCGGTGCGCAACCTGAGCATGAAGCTGGCCTCCTCCCGCGTGGCCAGCGTGCTGTCCATGATGCTTCACAGCGGCTTTCCCACCAACGAAGCCTTCCGCCTGCTGCCCTCCGTGCTGTCGGACAGCGAGGCGGCGGACAAGGTCCAGGGCATCCGCAGGGACCTGGACAACGGCGCGGCCTTCGCCGACGCGATCTCCAATTCCAAGCTGTTTGACCCGCTGCACGATCGCATGATTCGCATGGGCGTGGCCGCGGGACGCGAGGATCAGGTGATGGGCAAGATTGCCGATCTGTATGAAGAGCAGGTCGAGGAGGGCATTGACCGCCTGGTGGCTATCATAGAGCCGACTCTGATCGCTCTGCTCGCGGTGGTCATCGGCGCGGTGCTGTTGTCCGTGATGCTGCCCATGGCCGGCATACTCTCCAGCATGCTGTGACGGATTCACTCAGAGCTGTGTAAGGAGGCGATGAGCGAATGGCATACAAGCGAGAAATTGCGATCGTGCTGCTGATGATTTTGGTGCTGTGCGGCGTGTGGCTGCTGGTCACCCGCGTTGGGCGCACCAGCGGCACGGCCCAGACGGAATTTGTCACCAAGGCCGTGCACAACGCGGCGCTGACCTGCTACGCGGTGGAAGGAGCGTATCCCACCAACCTGGAATACCTGCGCGCCCATTACGGACTGGCCTACGATCAGTCGAGATACCTGGTTCGCTATGATTCCTTCGGCTCGAATCTGATGCCTGATATTTCTGTTACGGAAGTGGAGGCGAGCGATTCGTGAGCGGAAAACGCAAGACTGTGCAGCACAGCATGCAGGGCGTGTTTGTGTTTGTGCTGCTGGGGCTTTTTGCGGTGATGTCCACGCTGATGGTGCTGCTGGGCGCCCAGATGTACCGCAACACGGTGGATAATTCCACCGCCAACAATGAAGATCGCGTGCTCGGCGCCTATGTGCGCAGCATGGTCCGCGCCGAGGATACGAGCGGCGCCATGGAGGTCGGCGAATACGACGGGGTGAAGACGCTGGCGATGCGCGAGGACCTGGATGGCGAACCCTATGTCACCTGGCTGTACTGCTACGACGGCCATATGTATGAGTGCTTTACCAGCGACGACGGTAATTTCAATCCCGAATCCGGCACGGCCATTTGCCCGGCGCAGCGCTTCGAGCCCAGCCTGGAGAACGGCCTGTTGACGATGGACATGATCAACGGCAAGGGCGAACCGGAGACGGTGCGCGTGGCCCTGCGCTGCGCGCAGTAGAAGGGGTGCGAGATGAGAAACAGAAATCGATCCAATGTACTTTTGGTGGAGATCCTCATCGCGGTGCTTTTCTTCATGCTCTCCGCTACGGTGCTGGTGAAGGTATTCGTCACTGCAAGGAACATGACCGTGCGCTCCGGCGTGGAATCCGTAGCCGTCGTCGACGCCCAGAATGTGGCGGAGTCGCTGTATGCCGCGGAGGATATCGAACAGCTGCTGGAGGACATGGGCTTTCACAGCTCCCATGGCTCCTGGACCCTGGATCGCGGGGATTATACGCTGTATGTTGACGGAGGCTCAAAGCCCACCGAGGCCGGCGAGCTGTGGTCCGGCACGGTGAGGGCCTTTTACAAGCTGCGCAATCCCGATGATGTCCGGGCGGAGGACGAGCAGCTGTTTTCGCTGACCTGTACGCGATACAAGGGAGGGACGCAGTCATGAGGCGAAAGAGCAATGTATCCTTTGGCCCCGGCGCCGCTTCCCTGATCCTGATCGTGGTGATATTGAGCATGGGCGTGCTGGGCATGCTGGCGCTGATGAACGCCCGCAACGATGCCAGGCTGAGCCGTCGAAGCATCGAGGTGGTGGCCGCCGGTTATGATCTGAACGACAGGGCTGAGTGCAGTGTTGCCGAGCTGGACGCGGTGCTGGCCCGTTGCGCGGTGTCGACATTTTCCGACGAGGCCTATCTGTCTGCGGTGCGGGGCAACCTGCCGGACGGCATGCTGATGGGTCAGGCGAACCGGATCGTCAGTTGGGAGCTGACCGACGGCCTGCGCACGCTGAGCTGCGCGGTCGAGGTACTGCCCCAGGGAGAAAAAGAAAGGTTGCGCTGGCGCGAACACCGGCTGACGGCGGTAACGGAGGATATATGGAACTGAGAGAGATATTGCGCAAGGCCTATGAGCTCGGCGGTTCGGATATATTCATCATACCGGGCGCGCACGTGACCTGCAAGGTTAAGGGCGATATGAAGCCCCTGACCGACGACATCGTGAAGCCGTCGGGCACCGAGGAGCTGGTGCGCGAGGCCTATGACCTGGCACACCGGGATATCGCAAAGCTGTACGAGGAGGGGGACGACGACTTCTCCTTCGCCCTGGCAGGCCTGAGTCGCTTCCGCTGCAACGCCTATGTTCAGCGCGGCACCATTGCCGCCACCTGCCGCATGGTGGCCTTCGGCCTGCCCGATCCCCGGTCGCTGGGCATACCCGACCTGGTGATGGAGCTGACCAAGAACCTGAACGGCATGATTTTGGTCACCGGCCCCGCCGGAAGCGGCAAGAGCACCACGCTGGCCTGTATGGTGGATCGCGTCAACACCGAGCGCCACGGCCACATTGTGACCATTGAAGACCCGATAGAGTACATACACAACCACAAGCAGTCGCTGGTCAGCCAGCGCGATGTGCCCAACGACGTGCCCACTTTTGCCCGCGCGCTGCGTGCCGCGCTGAGGCAGGCCCCGGACGTGATCCTGCTGGGCGAGATGCGCGACCTGGAATCCATCAGGATCGCCATCACCGCCCGCGAGACCGGCCATCTGCTGCTCTCCTCGCTGCACACGACCGGCGCTTCCAAGACTGTGGACCGCATACTGGACACCTTCCCCGCCGAGCAGCAGGCCCAGGTCCGCATGCAGCTCTCCATGGTGCTGCGGGCCGTGGTCTCCCAGCGCCTGGTGCCCAAGAAGGAGGGCGGCCAGATCGCCGTGTTCGAGGTCATGACTGTGAATCCCGCTGTACAGAACCTGATCCGCGACGGCCGCACGCATCAGATCGACAACGCCATATTCAGCGGCGCCGGTCAGGGCATGATCTCCATGGACGCCGAGCTGCAGCGCCTGTACCGCGCGGGCACCATCACCCGCGAGGTGGCGCTGACCTATGCGGTCAGCCCAGAGACGCTGGCAAAACGCCTGTGACACAGACAAACCATCCGGAGGTACCGCGTATGTTGACCATTGAATCACTGAGGACTTACGGTGCGAACGTCGAAGAGGGCCTGGGCCGCTGCATGAATATGGAGCCGTTTTACCTGAAGGTTGTGGGCATGGTAAAGGACGACGTGGACGGAAGCTTCGCAAAGCTGAAGGCGGCGCTGGCCGAAAGGGATACCGAAAAGACCTTTGAAGCGGCCCATGCGCTGAAGGGATCTACCGGTAATGTGGCGTTGACGCCGATTTTCAAGCCGGTGTGCGCGCTCAGCGATATGCTGAAGGGCAACACAAGCATGGCAATGGGACCCGAGTGCGACCGGCTGGCGAACGAGGTTTTTGAGCAGTATGATCGCCTGAAGGCGCTCTGAATAATAAATTAACCCTTGGATTGGAGGATTGGCCACATGGCGGATACGGTACGGATTACGATGATGGGGAGCTTCCTCATTTATATCAATGAACAGCGCGTTGAAAACCCGGTCAGCAAGTCCCGCAAGGGCACTGCACTGATGGAGTTTTTGGTGCTTCACAGGGGTCGTTCCGTGCCCAATCCCCAGCTGCTGCACGCCCTTTGGCCGGAGCATAGCGTTTCCAACCCGGAAAATGCCCTGAAGACTTTGGTAAGCCGCATGCGGACGCTGCTCAACCAGATGTCCGATGGCATGGGGAGCTGCATCGTGTCGGATCGCGGCGCTTATCACTGGCAAAGCCTGCCGGACATGAGAATCGACGCGCTGGACCTGATGGAGCTGTTCGATACAGTGCCCCTGGAGCGCGATCCCCAGAAGCAGCGGAAGATGTACCAGCAGATTTTGGAGCTGTACCAGGGGGATCTGTACCAGACCGGCGATTTGGACGGCGATACGGGCTTTGCCCAGCAGCTGCACACCCAATATCTTACGGCGGTGTATAACTATATCGAATTGCTGCGCAAGTCAGAGGAGTTCAATGAAATTTGCGGCGTGTGTCGCGCTGCCCTGGAGGTGGACAGCTTTGATGACCGGCTGCACATCGAATTGATGAAGGCCATGATCAGCATGAACCGCACCAGCGATGCTCTGGTGCAGTACAAGCACGCCACAAACCTGACCTATCGCTACCTGGGCGCGCCGCCAAGCCCCGAAATGGCCGCCTTCTATCAGGAGATGAGCCGTAATCGCCAGACGCTGAAGGAGAATCTGGAGGCCATCCGACAGGAGCTTCACAACAGCGACATGGAGCGCGGCGCATTTGTGTGCGACTACGAGATGTTCAAGGCCATCTACAACCTGGAGATGCGCAACCTGGAGCGCCTGGGCACCACCATGTTCCTGGGCATCATCATGGTGGGTGAGTCCGAGGAAGGCAACTACGACAGCATTCGCCAGGAAAACATCATGAACGGCCTGGTGGAAATACTGCGCGATAACCTGCGCAAGGGCGATATCATCACCCATTTCAGCGCCAATGTGATTGCGCTGTTGCTGCCCACCGTGAACTACAAGACGGGCAATATGGTCATGGAGCGCATCCGTAAGCTGTTCTTCCAGCGCTTCCCGAATTCCGACATCCCCTTCAACTATCGACTGGGCTTACTGGGAAAGGACGCCTTCACAGTATCCGCGCGGGAGGCCGAGGAAGAGGCGAATTGAGTAAATACGATGGGCATGCCGCATAAAATGTAAAAAAGTTGCGGCATGCTCATTATTTTGTCAATAACCTATTGCTTTTTAGCGCTGACTATAGTATAATAGCTCTTG
>JAZTZK010000225.1:0-22125 GCA_045637485.1 Clostridia bacterium | reverse complement strand
GCTGTTACACCACCATAATATTATAACAAATCAATGTAAACTGCAGATTAATAAGGTAAAATTAAGAATATAGACGCTAAAATACAGAGTTAGTATATCAATGTGCTATCGAATCATCGGTGTCTGTGTCGGCCTGTTTTGCCCGTTAATAAATATCTGCGGAGTATACGCTATGCGCACATCATATTAATTTTGATTGAAGCTCTCTTTACCTTGCGCTTCAATATGCTGTATGTTATAATATGTGAAACGTATCTGTTCAGTCATGGCGGCGTAGACGCCGCCGCTACGAGGAGATATGCCTGTAGCGGGGGCCTCCGGGCCGCCAAAATAGATGCAAATACATCAGGACTGAACAGATACTATGAAGCATCAAGCAATAAAGGAAATATCGCGCAACCATGAAAAGGAAGCCTGAGGCGTTTTATGAGATTCTGCTGGCAGTTATAATCATAGCCGTCATACTCCTGCCGCAGCTGATTGGAACAACGACGGTCACGGACGAGAGCGTCAATGTGGATGAAAACGGATGTCCCGTGACGTCTGTGACGCTCGCTGATTTGGAAGCCCCGGGCACAAGGTTTGGAACGCTGACCATCCATGAGTGGGAAACAGAGCTGCTGAAGCGTTTTCCGGATGGCGAGATCCGTCATTACAACAACATGTCGAACCTGTATGCCGGGCTTGAGGCGGGAGAGATCGACGCGGCGTTGGGCTTTGCGGATGAACGTCCGGCACTTGCGAAGACCCATCCGGATCTTGCGCTGATCGAAGAACCGTTTACCCGTATCGATTTCGGCTTCGCAACCCAGAAGAGCGCAAGGGGAAAGACCCTGTGCAGCGAGCTGAACCGTTATCTGGCCGAGCTCAAGCAGAGCGGCGCGTATAACGCGTTGCGCCGGAAGTGGGAGGATTCGCAGCGGGACGGCGATGTAATGGGCCAATACAGCTTCTCCGGGGAGAAGGGAGAGCTGCGAATCGTCACAAGCGGCCTGTGGACGCCGATGACCTTCTACCAGGGGGAAACATTGACCGGCGAATTCATAGAGATCACAAACGGCTTTTGCGCGTGGGCCGGCTATACCCCGATATATGAGACCGTATCGCTCTCCGCGGAGCTTGCGGGGCTTGCAGCCGGAACCTATGACATCGCTGCGGATTCGATAACACCCTCTGAGGACAGGCTTAAGAGTATCTGTATCACAGATACGCTGATGACGGATGAATACTATCTGTACGTCATACAGGCGTCTGCCCAGAAGGTCATACCAAGGTTTGCGCTGTTTATCAGGAATATGTGTGACAGCATCCAGCGGACATTTGTTTCGGAGGATCGCTATAAGATACTGCTCTCAGGGTTAGGCGTGACGATCCGGTTGTCTCTGGTCGCAGGCGTCCTTGGTACGTTGCTCGGCGCGGGAATCTGTTTTCTGCGCACCCGGAAAAACCCATTCGCCAGCGCGTTTGCCAGCCTGTATATCCGTATTTTCCGCTCGCTTCCCGTCGTGGTGCTGCTGCTCGTGCTCAATTACATTGTGCTGCGCAAGAGCGGGATCGGCGCCTTCTGGGTATGTGTCATCACGTTCTCAATCGAGTTTTCCGCGTACTGCTCCGAAATATTTAGAAGCGGGATCAATGCCGTTCCCCCCGGACAGGCCAGGGCGGCGACGGCCCTGGGCTTCGGAAGGCTTCAGACATTTCGGTACGTGGTCTGGCCGCAGGCACTCGTCCATCTCCTGCCGGCGTACAGCGGGCAGCTGATCTCTACGGTAAAGATGACCGCGGTCGCCGGGTATATCTCCGTGATCGACCTGACTAAGGCGTCGGACATCATTCGCTCCAGGACCTACGAGGCTTTCTTCCCGTTGTTCTTCACATCCGTAGTCTATTTTTTACTGTGCGCTGTGCTGGTAGCGCTGCTCAGGCTTGTGGAAGGGAAGATCCACCCGGAGCAGCGATCTGTCAAAGGGGATATCCTGGAGATCGTACAGGCCTTCCATCCGGATCAGGATGAGGCCAACGTCCAGAGGGAAGCTGTAGCGAAAGACGAGTCGGGCGTGCCGCTTATAAAGATCGAACATCTGAAGAAGAGCTTTGGAGACGTGACGCCCGTCAGGGATGTGAATTGCGAGATACTGCGGGGAGATGTCGTCTCGATCATTGGTCCTTCTGGAACGGGAAAGAGCACGCTGCTGAACCTGATAAACCATTTGGAGAGGGCGGACGGTGGAACCATAACCTTTGAAGGGCAGGACACCTGCAAAAAAGGCTACAATGAGAATCGGATGCGGGAACAGATCGGGATGGTATTCCAGTCCTTTAACCTCTTTTCCCATTTGACGATCATCGAGAACCTGATGCTGGCCCAGACGAAGCTATTGAAGCGAAGCCGCAGGGAGGCCTGCGAGCGCGGCATGTCGCTTCTGCATATGGTCGGCATGACCGAAAAGGCGCTCAGCCTTCCTTCTCAGCTATCCGGGGGCCAGCAACAGCGGGTGGCGATCATTCGAGCCGTGGCCATGGACCCTAAGCTCATCCTCTTTGACGAACCCACCTCCGCGCTGGACCCCACCATGGTCGGCGAAGTGCTGGCGGTGATTCGCAAGCTGGCCAGGGACGGTATGACGATGCTGATCGTCACCCATGAAATGCACTTTGCGCGGGAAGTCTCCAATCGCGTGTTCTACATGGACGAGGGGATCATCTATGAGGAAGGAACCCCGGAGGAGATATTCGATGCACCGAAGCGGGATAAGACCCGCCAGTTTATCAACCGCCTGCAGGTGTATGAGACGACGATTCTCAAGGACGATCCCAATCCTATCGCATTGTTTGCGGGTATAGAGGCATTCGGCTCCCGTTATGTGATCGGCAGAAGGCTCATGAACCGGATACTGACGGTGCTGGAGGAGCTCTGTATTCAAACTGTGCTGCCAATGCTGGGAAGCAAGGACGCCCTCCGGCTGGTATTTGAATACAACGAAGCCGACGATGGAATTGTGAGTATGGAAGCGACGTACCCGGGCGAAAACCGAAATCCTCTGGCAGAGGGCGACCCCCTATCCATAGCCCTGGCGAGGAACGCGTGCCTGGAGCTGACATGGCAGTGCAGGGATGGGGTATGCACGATAGAAGGTATAATCGGTCAAGGCTGAAACGCTGAAGGACACTGTGCGCATAGGAAAAAGAGGACATGAAGGGTGGTTTACGATAATGAAGCGAATGCTTGGCCTGTTTCTGACGCTTTGCGTGCTGTTGACCACGGGAGCGCTTGCCGACCAGGAAGCGCAGGCGCAGTTGGAGAGAGAGCTTGGCGCCTTTGAGATCACCGCCATGCAACGGGAGCTGGCCGACGCCAACGAAGCAGGTTATCCCGTGTTGGATGCCGGACGGGGAAACCCGAACTGGATCAATGCCGGGGCGCGCTATGCCTACGTCCGCTTTATGAATTTCGCCGTCGGCGAATGCCAGCTGACCATGAGCGAAGGCGATATGGCAGGCCAGGCGAAGCAGGAGGGCATCGGGCAGCGCTTTGACGCTGCCATGGACCCGAACGACCCCACGGATGCGTTCCTGATCGCGGCGGTGGATTACTGCGTAAACACGCTGAAGCTGGACAAGGAAGACCTTCTGAAGGAGCTTGTCGACGCGATCATCGGGGATTACTACCCTTCGCCCAGCCGCTGCCTGCCCAATACGGAGGCGATCCTGAATGCCTTTTTGCAGGCCACGCTGTACAACGGCGTTGAACTGTCCGCCCAGACGGGCGTCTTCCCCACGGAAGGCGGCAGCGCGGCCATGGTGTACATCTTTGAAGCGCTCAGCCACAACCGCCTGCTGAAGCCGGGCGATCATATCGCCATAGCCACGCCGATCTTCACCCCCTACATGCAGATCCCCTCCGTGAAGGATTACGGGCTGGTATCCATCGACGTGTCCAGCACTGCCGAGGACAATTGGGTTATCGCTGACGCGGAGCTGGCGAAGCTGGAGGATCCCTCCGTGAAGGCCTTCTTCCTGGTGAACCCCTCCAATCCGGCCTCCCATGCGCTGTCGGATAAAGCGCTGGCCCGCCTTGCGAAGGTGGTGGAGAAGAATCCGAACCTGATCATACTGACCGACGACGTGTACGGCACCTTCGCCGAGGACTTCCAGACGGTCTATGCGGTGCTGCCCTTTAACACCATACTGGTCTATTCCTTTTCCAAGCTCTACGGCGTCACGGGCTGGCGCGTCGGCCTCCTCGCCATGAACAGGAACAACATCTGTGACCGCCTGCTGAGCGCGTTGCCGGAGTCGGATAAAGCCTATCTGCGTCAAGAGTATTCCATAGTCACCACCGACCCCGACAGCATGCCCTTCCTGGACCGGGTAGTGGCGGACAGTCGCTCCATCGGCCTTTATCACACCAGCGGACTGTCCACTCCCAGCCAGGTATTCATGGATATGTTGGCGCTGAGCCATTTGGTCCATGCGGCAAAGGGCGAGGAAGATCCCTATATCCGCCTGGCGAACGACACCGTGCACGAGCGTTACGTGGCGCTGATGAACGCCCTCGGACTGGCGCCGGACGAGAGCGCCGAAAACACGCAATATTATACGCTCATCGACGTATACGCCCTGGTCAAGGCGGAATATGGCGAGGATTTCCTCCGGTGGGTACAGGCCGAGAAGACGGAGATCGATCTTTTGAACGACCTGGCCAGCCGCAAGGGCGTGGTGCTGATGTACGGCCCCGGCTTCAGCGCGCCTGAAGGGACAATCCGCGTCTCATTGGCCAATCTGTATGCGGAGGATTACGCAGAAATCGCCAGGCGGCTGTTCGAGCTGCTGGACGAGTATTCAGCGGAATCCGGCACAGAACTTGCAAACGCCGCATAGGCGAGCGGCCTTTGCCGAGAAGAATCAAACATGCAAATAGGATTACTTCCGGACGAATAGAGTTTTGCCGTGATATAATCCCGTTTACCGAATCCTGAATCGCCGCGAACAAACAGAGTCAAGGAGGATTGATCATGCGGTTCCTTCACATTGCGGATCTGCATCTGGGCAAGCAGATGAACGATTTGTCCCTGCTGCCGGATCAGGTGTTCATCCTTCAGCAGATCGTTTCCATTGCGCAGGACGAACAGGTGGACGCCGTTCTGATCGCCGGGGACGTGTATCAGCGATCCTCTCCCCAGGCGGAGGCCATGGCGCTGTTCGATTCGTTTGTGTCACGGTTGGTGAGCCTGGGGAAAAAGGTCTTTGTCATCAGCGGTAACCACGATTCCGCCCTTCGGGTATCCTATTTTGCCTCCCTCGTCAAATCCTCCGGCGTGTATGTAACGGAGGCGTTTGACGGCACGCTGCAGGGCGTCGCGCTCAATGACCGGGACGGAGAAATCAAAGTATGGATGCTTCCCTTTCTGCGCCCCTCCCAGGTGAAGCGTAAGCTACCGGAGGAGAAGATCGCCACCTATCAGGATGCTGTGGAAGCGGTGCTGCGGCAGACGCCAATCGACCCCAAAAAGAGAAACGTCCTCCTCTGTCACCAGTTCATTACGGGCAGTGAAACCTCTGATTCCGAGGAACGCGCGGTAGGCGGACTGGATAACATCGATGCCGTCGTGTTCGACGCCTTCGACTATGTGGCCCTGGGGCACATCCATAAGCCCCAGAAGGTGCTGAGGAATACCTTGCGGTATGCCGGTTCGCCGCTGAAATACTCCTTCTCGGAGGCCAACCACAAAAAGAGCGCGGTTATCGTGGATATGCCCGAAAAAGGGGATGTGACTGTGCGCACCGTGCCCTTGTATCCGCTGCACGATGTGCGGCTGATCGAGGGCAGGATGGATGAGCTGACGAATATGCCCTATTCGGAGGATTATCTTTGGGTGACGATACACGATGAATTGCCGCCGCCGGATGCCCGGGTGACGCTGAGCATCAATTTCCCCAATATGATGAAATTTTCCATCGTCAATTCCAGGACAAAGTATGATATCGACGTATTGGCCACCCAGGGCATGGAGAACAAAACCATAGCCGAACTGTTCAGCGATTTTTACCGGTTGCAGAACAATGATCAGCCGCCCGGCGAAGCGCATCAGAGGGTGCTGCAGAAGGTACTGAAGGAATTGGAGGGAAGCGCATGAAGCCGTTGAATCTGATACTCTCCGCCTTTGGCCCATACGCACGGGAGAGCTCGGTGGATTTTACGCAGTTTGGCGAGGACGGCCTGTTCCTGATCGCCGGAGATACCGGCGCGGGAAAGACGACGCTTTTTGACGCGATCAGCTTTGCGCTCTACGGCGAGGCTTCCGGAGGCAGGGAACGTCGCAAAAGCAAATCCTTTCGCTCGGATTACGCTTCCGGCAAGACGGAGACCTGGGTGGAGCTGACCTTTCGTCACAAGGAAGACACATGGCGCATACGCCGCAATCCCGAATACGAGCGCCCAAAGAAATCCGGCGAGGGCACCACAACCCAGACGGCCTGGGCCAAATTGACCAATCTCGATTCCGGCGAGACCTATGAAGGGCTGACGGAAGTCAACGGAAAGGTCTACGAATTGCTTGGCTTGACCCAGGACCAGTTCACACAGACGGTGATGATCGCACAGGGCGATTTTCTGAAGATTCTCAACGCCTCTTCCGACGATCGAAAGGCGCTGTTCCAGAAGCTTTTCAATACCTCTGTCTATGCGGACCTGCAGCTGAAGCTGAAGGATATGAACAGCGCCTGCAACAGGGAGATGGAAGACCTGGACCGGTGTATCGCCATCGCGGCAGGCAAAATCGACCCGGAGCCCGATTTTTCGGAGAGAGGCAGCATTGTACTTTATAAATCAGATGCCAAATATGCCGACCTGCTGTCGGAGTGTCTCGTACATCTGATCGAAGGGGAGAAGGCCGAGCGCGCCCAGTCGATCAACAACAAGCAGATGGCTGCCGAGCAGGCGGAAGCTCTCCTCGCCGCGATTGAACAGGGCAAAGCGGTCAACGCGGATTTTGAAGCGTTGGAAAAGGGGGAAGAAGCGCTGGCCGCTCTGCTCGACCGGCAGAGTGACATGGACGACCTTGAAGATACATTGGCGAAGGCGCGCAAGGCACAGGGCCTGTTGCCGGATGAAACGCTGATGCGCTCCAATGCCGTGGCGATCGATAATCAGCGCAAAGCGCTGGCCGAGGCGGTCAAAGCCCGGACAAGTGCGGAGAACGCCCTGCCTGGGGCTGAAGCCCGAAAGGAGGAAGCGGAGGCCCATGCGTCAGATGTGGATGGCCTGCTTGCCTCCGCCAGGCAGCTGTCCGACTGTATCCCGGTATTGAATGAACTGGAAAGGCAGAAAGGGAAGCTGGCGCAACAGGAAAAACAGCTGGCGCTGCTGCTAAAGGCCAGCAATGAGGCGGACCTTGCCTATACCGCCGCCAAGGAAGGCTATTATCGCAGCCAGGCAGGGCTGCTGGCGACTGAGCTGGAGGACGGAAAGCCCTGTCCCGTATGCGGCGCGCTGTCCCATCCGCAGCCCGCGCAGCTGGCTGCCGAGTCCGTCACAAGGGAGGCAATGGAGGAAGCAGACCGACGACATCGAGAAGCTGCCGACGCGCTGCACAGGACCGACAATAGCCTGACGGCGCTTCGGGCGCAGGTGGACAAGGATACCGTACGCCTTCGCGATATGGGAATCGAGGAGAACGAAACCGAGCGACATTTGCAGCAGCGAATCGACAACCTGAACGCTCAGGCAAAGCAGTATCGCGAAGCGATCGATGACAGCAGGAAGCGCTGCAATGATCTCACGATTGCGCTGGAGAAGAACCGCACAGCCGCCGAGCAAAAGCAGCAAATCCTCTCCGGTCTTCTGGAAACGGGCGAACAATTGAAGAAGCAGTACATGGCCCGCCTGATTGCCGCCGGTTTTGAGGACGAGCGATCCTATCAGCTTGCCAAGCTGCCGGACAATGCGGTCAACGACATCGAAGGCAGGCTGAAAAAATACGGCGAGCAAAAGACATCCCTGATGGATCAAACCGCTCGCCTTCGCCAAAAGCTGGCGGGGAAGGCGAAGAGTGATCTGTCGGATCTGGAGCAGCGGCAGCGGGACTGGAAAGCAAAGCGAATGACAGCCGAGAAGACAGAGGCCGCGCTTTCCAGGAAGCTGGCGCTGCATGAGGACGCCCTGAAGGAGATACAGCGCGCCTGCAGGCAAAAGAAGCGCAAGGAAGAATACTGGGCGGTGGTCAGGGACCTGTACAACTGCTGTGCTGGAATCGCCGGTGGCAACAGGCGGGCCAAGCTGACGTTTGAAGCCTATGTTCAGCAGTACTACTTCAAGCAGGTTGTGGCCGCGGCCAATAAACGGCTCACCGTATTGACAGACGGGCTGTTCACCCTGCGCTGCAAGACGGAGGCCCGTGACCGGGTACGCCAGAGCGGGCTTGACCTGGATGTGCTGGACCGGGGCACAGGCCAGTGGCGGGACGTGAGCACGCTGTCCGGCGGAGAATCCTTCCTGGCCAGTCTGGCCCTGGCCCTGGGACTGTCCGACATCGTGCAGGCTCAGAGCGGCGCGATTCGCATGGAAGCCATGTTTATCGACGAGGGCTTCGGCACGCTTGACGACAATGCCCTGCGCAATTCCCTGCAGGTGCTCGCCGACCTGGCCGACGGCAAGCGCCTCATCGGCATCATCTCCCATGTGCGTGACCTTGAGGAGCGCATTGAAAAGCAGATCGTCGTTTCCAAGACGCTGAAGGGCTCCAGGATCGATATCGTCACATAATGCCGCGTGATCAATGCGATACAGGCCGAAGGATATGCGCAGGCCATAAAAGAGAACGTCGGCAGTTTCTGCCGGATGACGAGCAAGACCTCGAAACGGAGTGAGGGATATGGATTACATACATGAGCTGAGGAAGATCACCGGTCCGCGCAAGCTGATACTGAATTGCGCAGGCGCGCTGATCGTCCGGGATGACCGGATACTGTTCCAACGGCGAACAGACAACGGAAAGTGGGGGCTGATTGGCGGTCTCCTGGAAATGAATGAGACCTATGAGGAAGCCGCGCTGCGGGAGATTCGGGAGGAAACCGGCCTGGAAGTGGAATTGGACGGCTTCCTCGGCATTTTCCATAATCACGATATGGTATGGAGCAACGGCGACGCGGCGCATGTGATATCCGCCATGTACACAGCGCGCATCGTCAGCGGGGAACCCAGGATCGACGGGGAATCCTTTGAATTGAGGTTCTTCTCCAGGGAGGAGATCCCGGAGCTGTTCGCGGAGGATCATATAGCGGCCCTTGACGCGTATTTCAGGGGCGTGAGATATCCGCTGATGCACGAGAATCGCAGGGTGGATTGAACGGATGAGTGGTCACGCGCTCAAGGAACACGCGCCACGCGGCCGTGAATTCATTCGACCTGATGGAGGGCTTTACTCATGAAGAATATACGCCTTACCGCGCGTACGGCGGGAGATGAATGTGATTACCTGCCTCTGGAGCAGCTGGACCTTTCCGCTGAGTGGCTGGTGAAATCCGGCAGCGGCACGGCAAGCGACCCGTGGATTTGTGCGTTGACCGTCCGCAACGCGGGCAAAGCACCGTGGGAAGGGGTCATAAGGCTGGGCCTGCTCTTTGCATCGGCCGCACCCCGGTTCTTCCTGCCCGGGTTCATGTACGGCACCAACCGGGGTGAAGCGCCGCTGGTCTCGGATAGCAAGACGCCCCGGCTGCGGCCTTCTCCCACCCAATTCCCGGCTTCGCCCTGGTGGCTCACCCGCAGTGACCGCTTATCCCATCCCGTGGCCTTGGCTTTCACCGGCAGTCGCGTGACCGGGCTGTGCGCCACGCCTTATACGGTGCGCGGAGAGGGCGGGCGGCTGGCTTGGTCGCCCGGCACGACGGGGATTTTCGATCAATACGCGGGCTTCGGGTGTGATATCGACCGCTGCGAGGTCTGCTACACCCTCGGCTATGAAAACGCGCCCTGGTTCTTCCTGGACTCCCATCACATCGAGCCCCGTTCGGGATTGAGAGAAAACACCTTCCGCCTGGAGGCGGGGGAGGCCTTCTGCATGGATATCGCGGTTTTCGACTACCCGGCGGCGGATGCCAGGGGAATCAATGGCGCTGTCCGCTGGGTGTACCGGCGTTTTCACGAATCGCCCCGGGAGGGCTTGCCCAGCCATGTCGCGGTGGCGGACATCGCGACCGCAGTATCCCGTGACGCGTGGCTCGAGGACAGCGACGCCTATGCCGGATTCGTGTTCGATTGGCAGCACGATCATGAAGTGCGCCCCCTGCCATCCATCTCCTGGACCAACGGCTTGTCCGTGGCCGTGCCGATGCTCCAGGCAGCGCACCGTCTGGGACGGGAGGACATGCGCGCGCAGGCGCTGCGCTGCATCGATCATATCGTAAATACCTCGATCAACCCCCGAAACGGCCTGCCCTTCACCGCTGAGGTCGACGGTACCTGGGGCAACCGGGGCTGGTGGTACGACAGTCAGCCCGTGCCCGGTCACGCCGCCTATCTGGTCGGCCAGGCGCTGTACTATATTTTGAAGGCCTATGCGCTTGAAAAGGAGCATGGCGCTGAGCACAGTAAATGGCTGGCCTATGTCGAAGGCGTGCTTGAAAAAGTGGAGCGCACCCGCAACAGCGACGGGGAATACCCCTACATCTTTTCGCAGGACAGCGGCGCGGGTCTGTGCTACGATTCCATGTCCGGCGCATGGTGCCTGGCTGCGGCGGTATACCATGCGGCGCTGACTGGCAACAGGCGACGCCTTAACGAGTGGCTCGAAAGCGAAGCGCACTATCACGCCGCGTACATCGTGCCCATGGTTTGCTATGGCGGGCCGCTGGACATCGACAGGCAGGTGGATTCAGAGGGCGTGCTGGCTTATATACGGGCGCTGCGCTGGCTTCATGAATTGACGGGAGACGAACGGCTGCTTTCGCATATGGGCGACGCGCTGGAATATGAATTTACCTTCAAGCTCTGCTACAACTCGCCCGTCAAGGTACCACCGCTGAGCCGGGTGGGGTGGAGCAGCTGCGGCGGCAGCATCACCTCCGTCACCAATTCGCACATCCACCCCATGTCCTCCAGTATCGTGGATGAGCTCCTGCACTATGTGCAGAGGACCGGTGATGAATACGTAAACAGCCGTTTACTGGATACCGTAAACTGGAGCCGCCAGGTTTCCAGTCGCTTCGACGGGGAATACGACTATGGCAAGCGGGGCTGGATGAGCGAGCGCTTCTGCCACTGTGAGGGCCTGCTGACAGAGCGCTATCCTGACGGCACGCCGGCAAGTACCTGGTTCGCGCTGATGCCGTGGGCCTGCGGCTGCATACTTGAAGCGCTGACCGGCAGGATTTGGAAAAGCTGACCGCCTGCGGCCATCGCAGGAATGAAGACATCACAGGAAAGGATGAGAATATGAAAATACGCGCCATCGTCTTGATTATGATCCTTGCCATCTGCGCCCAGGCCTCCCTTGCGGAGGTAAGCTATCTGGGCCCGGAGGGCACGTATACGCAGGAGGCTGCCCAGTTCTGGTTTGAGGGCAGCGAGACCCTGGTTCCCAGGGAGACCGTAAACGACGCCATATCGGATGTTTTGTCGGGTCAGGCGGATTACGCCGTCATTCCCCAGGAGAATACCATCGGCGGCGCAGTGTTGAATTACGTGGACGCCCTGATCGGATCGGAGGACGCCTATGTCGTGGGGGAGGTCATACTTCCCATCTGCCAGACCCTCATGGGCGTCCCCGGCGCGAAGCTGGAGGATATCCATACCGTCTGCTCCCATGCGCAGGGACTGACCCAGAGCGCTGAATGGCGAAAGCAGCATCTGCCGGAGGCCGTGACGCAGGAGATGGCCAGCACCGCCGCCGCGGCCAGCTATGTGGCCGAGCAGGGTGACAGGACCATCGCCGCCGTCGCCGCGCCCGGAGCCGCATCCCTGTACGGCCTGGAGGTGCTGGCGGAAAATGTTCAGATCACCGATGCCAACAAGACGCGCTTCTATGTGCTGTCCAGCCAGCCGCTGGAAGGGGCACGGCAGACGCGGGCTGTGTTTGTGGCGACCTGTGAGTGCAACAGGCTGGACGACATCATGCTGGCCATACGCGACGCCGGATTGGAGCCGGTGGCGCTGCACGATCGACCGGAGGGCAGCGCACTGGGTCGCTACCACTACGTGATCGAGGTGGAGAGTGCCGCGGCGATTGAGGACGCACAAATCGACCTGGTGACGGCCATTGACGGCGTTCGATTTGCGGGACGATTTGAAACGGCAGAGAAAGCTGTGAAGCAGGCGGATGCGATTCAGTGAGATTGCCGGGAATAGAGTCAAGTACTGAAGACATATTTCTGTGGCGGCGGAGGTGGCGGCTTGGATATCATCGCGATCGACCTGAAATCCTTCTATGCCTCCGTGGAGTGCAGAGCGCGCAATCTCGATCCGCTGACGACAAATCTGGTGGTCGCGGACGCATCGCGCACCGAAAAGACCATCTGCCTGTCGGTGTCGCCGTCCCTGAAGCGCTATGGCATTCCCGGACGGCCCAGGCTGTTTGAGGTCGTGCAGCGAATCAAGGCGGTCAATTGGGAAAGGGCCAGGGTCGCGCCGGACGGCAGGCTTACAGGGGAATCCGTCAGCGCTCCGGAGCTGCGGTCTGACCCGGCCCTGGCGGTATCCTATGTCGTCGCCCCTCCACAGATGGCCCATTATATGAAGATCAGCACGGAGATCTATGACATCTACACCCGGTACATCTCTCCCGAGGACATCCACGTCTATTCCATCGACGAGGTGTTCATAGATGTGACCCATTACACGCACCTCTACAGGGCGGAGGCAGCGAGGGCAGGTATGGGCGTGGTGCGCTATATGGCGCTGATGCTCATCCGGAATGTGCTGGCATCGACGGGCATCACCGCAACCGCGGGCATCGGCGACAACCTCTACCTTGCGAAGGTGGCCATGGATGTGGTCGCCAAGCATGTGGAGGCGGATGAAGACGGCGTGCGGATTGCAGAGCTGGATGAGATGACCTACCGGCGCACGATGTGGGAACACCGCCCCCTGACGGATTTCTGGAGGGTTGGCAAGGGCTACGCAAGGCGGCTGGAAGCCATCGGTCTGTACACGATGGGCGATATCGCGCTCTGCTCGGAGGAGAACGAGGAATTGCTGTACAAGCGCTTCGGCGTCAATGCAGAGCTGCTGATCGACCACGCCTGGGGATGGGAGCCCTGTACGATCAGGGATATAAAGGCCTACAGGCCGGAGAGCAACAGCATCTCCACGGGCCAGGTGCTGAAGGGACCCTATCCCGCAGACAAGGCCCGCCTGATCGTCCGCGAGATGACGGACAGTCTGGCGCTGGACCTTGTGAAGAAGGGCCTGGCTACGGATCAGCTGGTATTGACCGTCGTGTACGATATTGAGAACCTGGCTCTGGCGGAGATACGTTCAAGGTACGACGGCCCCGTTTCCCTGGATTACTATGGCCGTGAAGCGCCAAAGCCCGCACACGGCTCGATCAACCTGGACGGGTATACCTCCTCCTCGAAGCAGATCATCAACGCTGCCCTGGAGCTCTATGACCGAATCATCAATCCGATACTGCTCGTCCGCCGGATCTACGTCGTATGCAACCATGTGAAGGACGAAGGGGCGATTGAGGCCGGGAGGGCGGCGGCGGCGGTCCAATTGGATATGTTCACCGATTACGCCGCGCTCGAACATCGCGCTCAGGCAGAGAAGGCTGCCCGCGAACGGGAGCGCAGGCAGCAGGAGGCCATACTGGCCATCAAGGAAAAATGGGGCAGGAACGCCATACTGAAGGGCATGAGCTTTGAAGAAGGCGCCACCGCGCGTGAAAGGAACGAACAGGTCGGCGGTCACAAGGCATAGCGCGCATGCCCGTTTGACAAAAGTACAATTAAAAGACCGGAACGAGGAGCAACATGGGTAAATACGACGCAATCATCGATCATCCCCGCCATGTGTCTGCCGTTCACCCTCAGATGAGCATGCTCAGCCGGGCGGCGCAGTTCAGCCCCTTTGCCGCGCTTACGGGATACGGTGATCAGATCGCCGAGGCGGCGCGCCTGACCGATCGCCGCATAGAGCTGACCGAGGTGGAGGAAGAGGAGATCGGCCGGAAGCTGGGCGCCATAAAGCGCGAGGACGAGGTGGAACTGACCTGGTTTGTGCCGGATGGGAGAAAAGCCGGCGGTCGTTACGTGACGGAGCGGGTGACTGTAAGGCAGGTCGTGAAGCCGGAGGGGAAGGTCGTGCTGGCCGGAGGACGGTGCATTGACATCGAACAGATCATAGATGTGGAAGGCGTGGACAAGGGAGAATAATCCTTTGCCGATAACACGTTTTTATCATTGACATTCGATACAAAATGTGGGATAGTATAGTCAGTTTCAATGGAAAAAGGAGAAGCCCAAAATGGCAAAACGCTTCATTGCAGTGCTGTTTGCGCTGGCGCTTTTGTTTGGGTGCGTGGCCTGCGCCGAATCCACCAATGTGATGGCTTTCAACGGCAAGCGCATCGGCGTGGCAACAGGCTCTGTATTCGACGCCATCGTCAAGAAGAGTCTGCCCGATGCTGTAATTGTCTATCTCGATACTTCCGGGGACATGATCGCCGCCCTGGAATCCGGCAAGATCAACGGCTTCGTGGTGGATGAACCGGCGGCGCTGCAAATCAGCGCGGAAAACAGTCGCGTTACCCTGGCGGACGGATACCTGGAAACCTTCGAATTCGGCTTTGTATTGCCCAAAAGGGGCAAGGGAGACGCGCTGCTGAAGGAGCTCGACGCCTGGCTCATCGCCATGAAGGAAAGCGGCGAATTGCAGCATGTGTTTGAAAAATGGCAGTCAGGCCCGGATGAGGGGAAAACCATGCCCGATTACGCGGCTTTCCCGGCGACTAAGGGGACGTTGACCTTGGCCACGGAGGGCGACTATGTGCCCCTGAATTACTATCGGGGCAAGGAGATCGTCGGCGTAGAGATCGACCTCGCGGCCCGATTCTGCGAGGCCAACGGCTACAGGCTCAAGGTGAAAACCATGAGCTTCAGCGGCATACTGCCCGCTGTGCAGTCGGGGAAGGCGGACTTTGCCGTGGGCGGGATTACCATCACCGCAGAGCGCCAGGAGAGCGTCAGCTTCTCCGTGCCCTATTATTCCGGCGGAACGGTGATGCTGATCTTAAAGGACAATGTCCCCAAAGCCGCGCAACCGTCCGAAGGGGTCCGTTGGCAGGATTACAACGGGAAGAAGGTCGGCGTTATCGTGGGCCCGATCATGGAGAACACCGCGAAGCAGTTCTTTCCGGATAGCGAATACCTGTTGCTCAACGGCTATCCCGACTGCATCACAGCGCTGCTTTCGCGAAAGATCGATTGCTTCCTGGCTGATGAACCGGAGATGATCTCCATGCATGCGGAACAGCCGGATATCGACTATATCCATGAGCACCTGGCAGAGAAGGATTATTGCTTTGCCTTCCGAAAGAACGACCCGAAGAGTGCGGCACTTTGCCGGGAGCTGAACGATTTCATCGCCAGAAGCCGGGCAAATGGCACGATGCAGGAATTGGTCGACATCTGGTTGGGCGACGAAGAGGACAGAAAGATCGTCAATATGGATGATCTGACGGGAATAAACGGGACCATCAAAGTCGTCACCACGTCGACGGACATGCCTTTTTCATACATCAAGGATGGAAAAAACGTCGGCTACGATATCGACCTGGTGGTGCGCTTCTGTCGGGACAGGGGCTATGCGCTGGAGCTGGGAGACGTGGATTTTTCAGGTCGGATCCCTGCCATACAGTCGGGCCAATACGACTTCACCACGGACATGAACGTCACGCCGGAGCGGGAGGAGCAGGTGTTCTTTTCCGATCCGACCAGCTATGGCGCCATCGTGCTGGCGGTTCGCAGCGAAGACCTTGCCGTCGCCGATGCCATGCGGGACGCAGACGGCAAGCAGCCTTCCACAAAGTCGTTTCCGGAATCGATCCGCGAAAGCTTTATCAAAACATTTATTCGCGAGAATCGGTACAAGCTCTTTATTTCCGGCATTTTGACGACCCTGCTGATCACCCTGCTCTCCATACTCTTCGGCACGATGCTCGGCTTTGCGCTGTTTATGCTGTGCCGCAACGGAAATCCCGTCGCCAACGGCATAACCCGCTTTTGCATGTGGTTGGTGCAGGGCATGCCCATGGTGGTACTGCTGATGATACTCTACTACATCATTTTCGGTTCGGTCTCCATCAGCGGCGTCATTGTGGCGGTGATCGGCTTCACATTGACCTTTGGTTCAGCGGTATTCGGGCTTTTGAAGATGGGCGTCGGCGCGGTGGATATCGGCCAGTATGAGGCCGCCTTCGCGTTGGGCTATTCCAACCGGCGGACCTTCTTCAAGATCATATTGCCCCAGGCGCTGCCCCACGTCCTGCCTGCCTACAGGGGCGAAATCGTGGGCCTGATCAAGGCCACGGCCATCGTGGGCTACATTGCCGTACAGGATCTGACCAAGATGGGCGACATCGTAAGAAGCCGCACCTATGAAGCCTTCTTCCCGCTGATCGCGGTGACCATCATATATTTTGTACTGGAGGAGCTGCTCGGCTTGCTCGCCGGGCGAATCACCATAGGCTTTAATCCGAAGCGTCGCAAGACAGAGGAAATCCTGAAGGGGGTCAAGATCGATGATAAAGATTGAACATCTGAGGAAGGAATACCAGAACGTCATACCGCTGGAGGATGTCAGTGTTGAAATCCACGACGGTGACGTGATTGCCATCATCGGCCCCTCCGGCACGGGCAAGAGCACGCTGCTCAGGTGCATCAACCAACTGGAAAAACCCACATCCGGCAGGATTTGGATCGATGACGTGGAAATCACGGACCCGAAGTGCGACATCAACAAGGTCAGGCAGAAGATGGGCATGGTCTTCCAAAGCTTCAACCTGTTCGGGCACAAGACCGTGATCGAGAACATCATGATGGCGCCGATGGATCTGCTCGGCAAGTCAAAGCAGGAGGCCTATGACACCGGCATGCATCTGCTGCGCACCGTCGGCCTCGCCGAAAAGGCGCTGAACTATCCGGACGAGCTGTCCGGCGGGCAGAAGCAGCGCATCGCCATTGCCCGAACATTGGCCATGGATCCGGGCGTGATCCTGCTCGATGAGCCGACCAGCGCTCTGGACCCGACGATGGTGGGAGAGGTACAGGCGGTCATCCGCGATCTGGCCAAGACGGGGAAGACGCTGATAATCGTCACCCACGAGATGCGCTTTGCCCGTGCCATCAGCAACCGGGTGTTCTACATGGACGAGGGTTGTATCTATGAGGACGGCTCGCCGGAGCAGGTCTTTGAAGCCCCGAGGCGGGAGAAGACGCGCCGCTTTGTGCAGCGCCTCAAGGTGTTGGAGCTGAACATCGAAAGCCGGGATTACGACTTCCTTGGCATGGCGTCCCAGATCGAGGCCTATTGCAGCAAAAACCAGATTTCGCCCCGGCTGGCAACCCGCGTTCAGCTGACCTTTGAGGAAGCGGCGCAGCAGCTGGTTCGCGCGATAAGGGAGCCGCATATCCAGGCCGTCTGCGAGTACTCGGAGGCAACGGAGGTCGCGGAATGGCGGATCCGCTACGGCGGCCCACAGCTGGACGTGACCCAGGTGGGCGACGAAATGGCCCTCAAGGTGCTGAAGGGCATGACTGAGGGCATACAGTACGATTGGACGGAGGAAGAGGCGCTGCCCAACAGGCTGTGCATGCGCGTAAAAGGCAACTGAGACCCCGGGTCTGTCGACCCGTTCACTCCAGGTGTATGCGCCAACCGGTGTTGGTTTTCCGACGGACCTTTTCCATCGTGGCTCTATCCATGTCGGGCCAGTCCACGACCTTTTGCGCCTTGTCCGTCACCATGTGAGCCTTTTCAGCGCACAGGGCGAGGGGCATGTCGGCGAGCGAATCCGAATAGAAGTTCTCGATGACCGGGAAGCCATGGTCGATGATGTATCGCGCCTTTTCCTTTGAGGCCATAAGGTTGTTGAGAAACACGCCGTATTCCCGGTCGTATTCCGTAGCGACAGCCCGGACACCGAGGCGCTTTGCGATTGGATCGATGATGCAGGCGGGCGACGCGCTGATGATCAGGTCATCCGGGCGCTTCTGGGCGAGGTACCACGCAGGGATGTTCTTTTCATGCTTATCCCAGAAGCGCTCGATCTGCACGTCAAAATCGTCGATCTTCATCAAGAAGGAAAAGAATTGGCGCATCATTTGGCAGCGGGGCATCTTTCCCCTTTTGTAGCGTATCAGATTTATGAGCGCTTTCGGAAAGAAGGAGATATACATGGCGGGATGTCGGTTCATGCACCAAAATGCGAAATCGATCGAACAGTCCGGGTAATAGATCGTGCCATCAAAATCATAGACATTCATTACATCGTCAGCTCCTGATTATGCTATATCAACCAGTTGAATTATAACAAAAATTGTCACATCTATCAATCATATTGTCGGGATTTCTTCACAAGGGCCGGCGGAAAATGCTATAAAATAATAGTGACATTGAAAAATCGCTTTTTTGGGATGTCTCGGCCTGAGTGTACGGGCGTGTAAACGGATATGAGTGGCTTTGGAGGACTTTCATGAATCAACCTTATAACGAACAGGACATGCTTCTCTCTTCCATCTTCAGCGACGGTACCGGGCTGTTCAGGCAGCCCCCTGAGCCTGAACCGGGCGATTATGTCGCCATTCGCATGCGCATTCAAAAGGGCGCGGATGTGACGGTTTCGCTGCTCAGGGGCTTTCCCACAGTCATGGCGCATATGTCCAGGTACGGTAGCGACGATACCTTTGACTGGTATGAAGCCAAAATCTATTGCCGCGATACGCCGGTGTTCTATTCCTTTCTGATCAAATGGGGGGACAGGTACATCCATTACAATCGGCTGGGGCCGCGCTGGGTGGATGGCGTGCCTTCATCGGATCCGACGGGCGCTTTTCAGGTGATTCCCGGCTTCCATGTGCCCCAGTGGGCCAAAGGCGCGCTGCAATACCAGATTCTGCCGGATCGCTTCAGGCAGGGCAACCCTGACAACGACGTGCTCGATCGGGAATACTGGTACGCAAGGAATTACATTCGCCACGCCCGCTCCTGGGACGCCATACCCGAAGCGGACGACTATCGATGCCACTACGGCGGCGACCTTGTGGGTGTTCTGGAGAAGCTGGATTATCTTCAATCCCTTGGCGTGGAGGTTATCTATCTCAACCCCATATTCGTCTCTCCGTCGCCCCACAAGTACGATACGCAGGATTACGATTACGTCGATCCACACCTGACTGTGATTCTCCGGGATAAGGGAGATGCGCTGGAGCCTGGCGACGCCGACAATGGCCGCGCGACACGCTACAGGAACCGCACGACAAATACGGTCAACCTGGAAGCCAGCAACGCTTGGTTTGCGGGCTTCTGCCAGGAGGTTCATCGTCGAGGCATGCGGATCATACTGGACGGCGTGTTCAACCACTGCGGCTCCTTCGCGCGCTGGATGAATCGAGAAGGCGTATACGGCAAGTTCGAGGGCGCCTTCAAGAACCCCAAAAGTCCTTATCGGAACTATTTCAACTTTCATGACGCCCAGGATTACCATTGCTGGTGGGACATCGAGACGCTGCCCAAGCTCTACTATGAGCACTCCAAAAAGCTCTGCGACGAGATCTTCCGCGTGGCTGAGAAGTGGGTCTCTCCGCCCTACAGCGTGGACGGCTGGCGATTGGACGTTGCCGCCGACCTGGGCCTGACGCCGGAATTCAACCACCTGTTCTGGAAGGAGTTCCGCCGCAGGGTGAAGGCCGTGAACCCCGAGGTGCTGATCATCGCAGAGCACTACGGCAACCCCGCGCCGTGGCTGGGTGGCGATGAGTGGGATACTGTGATGAACTACGACGCCTTCATGGACCCGCTTTCCTTCTTCCTGACCGGCGTCGAGAAGCATTCCGAATCCCGCAGGGATGATCTCTACCAGAATGGCATGGCGTTTTTCGGCATGATCTTCGAGGCCATGTCCCACATGCCAACACCCTCGGTCTATTGCGCCATGGACGAGCTGGACAACCACGACCACAGCCGCTTTATGACCCGCACCAACGGCCGCATCGGACGGCTGCATACCGTTGGGGCCGAGGCCGCGGACGAGGATATACACCCCGAGGTGTTCCGGGAGGCGGTGGTCATACAGATGACCTGGCCCGGCGCGCCGACGATCTACTATGGCGACGAGACAGGACTCACCGGATGGACGGACCCGGACAACCGCAGGACCTACCCCTGGGGACATGAGGACGCGTCGCTGATCGCGTTCTTCAAGGCGCTGGCGAAGCTCCGTGAAGAGCTGCCGGTGCTGCGCAGCGGCAGCGTGAAGCCCCTGTGCGCGGGCTACGGGTATATCGCCTACGCCCGGTTTGACGCCGTTGACGCGGTGATCGTGGCCTGTAACAATACCGAACGGCCCATGCCGCTCGATCTTCCCCTTCGGGATCTCGGCATCGCCGACGCGACGCCACTGTTGACCCGGCTGTCCACCACCGAGGACGGCTACGACACCGAGAATGCCCTTGCAGGTACCGTGACAGAGGGGATACTTCGCCTTGACATGCCCGCGCACAGCGCCTTGATACTCGCGCCTCAAAACGCGTGACAGGAACAAATATAGCCAATCGCCTTTCGCGTGGATCCGCGAAAGGCGATTGGCGTTATTTGTCGGTCTGCTTTTTCCAACAGCCTTGCAGGCAGGGATAAGAGAAGCGTCCCGTCAGGCCATATCAGCTGTTCTTGTTCTGCGGCAGCAGCTGGGCGAGGAGGCTGGCGAAGTTGGACATCGGCATTGTTTGCAGCAATACCCGGCCGGGTCCTGTGACCACGGTGTTGAAGAAGCCCTCGCCGCCCATCAGCGCGTTCTTGACGCCCTTCACAGCCTGCACGTCCATCTTTACAGTGGCATCCATCATGGCCACGTAGCCGGTGTCCACGATCAGCTGTTGCCCGGCTGCCAGGTCGTATTCTACGGTCGAGCCGTCGATCTCCAGGAAGACGGTGCCGCTTCCGGAAATCTTCTGCATGACAAAGCCCTCGCCGCCGAAGAAGCCGCCGCCCATCTTCTTTTGGAAGTGGACGCTCATCTCCACGCCGCTGGTGGAGGCCAGGAAGGCCTTCTTTTGGCAGATGATGGGGGAAGAGGGGGTGATCTCGTAGGCCCTGATGCAGCCGACGAAGCTGGAAGCAAAGGCGATCATGCCCGGGCCACCCTTGGCGGTGTAGTGATTCTGCATCAAATTCTCACCGGCAAACAGCCTTCCGAGCATCCCGCCCAGGCCGCCGCCGTTGGTCTCCATCTGCATGTTGGGGGTCATCCAGCTCATGGCGCCGGATTCGCAGGTTACCGTCTCGCCGCTGTCGAGCTGACAGATGACGACCGGCATGGGTTCTCCCTTGATCTGATATTTCATGATGTTCCCTCCTGAAAAAAGTACTTGTCGACGGGTTCAATGTTATACCCTTATTATAGCTTTTATAGGCGCAGGATGCAACAATAAAACAGGTGCAAATTATGTCTTTAAAGCAAAGAAGCAGACAATATTCAATTTAATGTTAATTTTATCCCAAATTCGAAACCTTCGGGTTTTTTCAATTCAAATGTGATATAATAAAAGCACAAACCAAACGAATGTCATACAGAAAAGTAGCGACAACATTGATTGGATAATGGATAGCGATGTCGGCATTGCTTCTGGGCCTGTCATTCTGCGCAGGCCGAGACGGAAGCGCCGACCTGTAACGGCAATCTCACCATCGAGGACGGAATGCCTCAGCCAATGCTGAATATGGTCGACTTCTCCGGTCCCTGTGTCAGATCAACTATGGATTTACCGTGGTCAATGAGGCGATCCGGGTCATGATGCCTGTGAAGCGGTGACAAAAATGCCAGCAATGTGAAACGAAGGGAGAATTGCATGTCCAATCGCCACAAATCGACGAGGGTCAGGATATTGGTGCCCTTGTTCATAGGCTTTTTG
>JAZTZK010000224.1:0-3896 GCA_045637485.1 Clostridia bacterium | reverse complement strand
AATGGTAACAACAGATACGTTACAGCTCAGGGTCGACACGGTGGAACCCCTCCGACCCCGCCTATGGCGGGGCCACCTCCCCTTTCAGGGGAGGCAACCTCAAAAGCCTCCCCTGAAAGGGGAGGTGCCGAGCAAAGCGAGGCGGAGGGGTTCCGAATAATCAGAACGCTGAGCTGTAACACAAATACTGTAAATTTCCGTTTATCCACCCGCCGCCGCTTGCAAAGGCGGCGGCTTTGGCATACAATAATCGCAAAACACGCGCATATACGCGCGAGTATGAGGAGTGACGCGCATGAAGGACGTCGCGAGCCGCTTTGCCGGGAAGGTGTTCAACCTGACCACCATGCGCCAGCGGCTGCCGAAGGATACCTACAGGGAGATGCTGCGCTGCATTGCAGACGGCAAGCGCCTGGACATCGCGGTGGCGAACATCGTCGCCCACGCCATGAAGGATTGGGCCATCGAGCAGGGCGCGACCCACTTCACCCACTGGTTCCAGCCGATGACCGGCATCACCGCCGAGAAGCACGACAGCTTCATCTCCCCGGACGGCAGCGGGGGCGTCATCATGGAGTTCTCCGGCAAGGAGCTGGTGCGGGGCGAATCCGACGCCTCTTCCTTCCCCTCCGGCGGGCTGCGCTCCACCTTCGAGGCCCGGGGCTACACCGCCTGGGACCCAACCTCCTTTGCCTTCATCAAGGATACCGTGCTGTACATTCCCACCGCCTTTTGCAGCTTCGGCGGCGAGGCGCTGGACATGAAGACGCCTCTGTTGCGCAGCATGGAGGCCATCAACCGCCAGGTCAGCCGGGTGCTGAAGCTGTTCGGCCACGAAAACGTGACGCCCATCACCACTGTCGGCGCGGAGCAGGAGTACTTCCTGGTAGACCGGGGTATGGTGGACGCCCGCGAGGACCTGATGCTCACCGGCCGCACGCTGCTGGGCGCAAAGCCCCCCAAGGGGCAGGAGCTGGACGACCACTACTTCGGCGTCATCAAGCCCCGCGTGCAGGCTTTCATGCAGGAGCTGAACGACGAGCTGTGGCAATTGGGCATACTGGCCAAGACCGAGCACAACGAGGTGGCTCCGGCCCAACACGAGCTGGCCCCCATATTCACCACCACCAACATCTCCGTGGACCACAACCAGCTCACCATGGAGCTGATGCGCAAGGTGGCCCACCGCCACGGCATGGTCTGCCTGCTGCACGAAAAGCCCTTCAACTGCGTCAACGGCTCCGGCAAGCACAACAACTGGTCCATCTCCACCAGCGAGGGGGTCAACCTGCTGGACCCCGGCGCCACCCCCTTTGAAAACGCCCAGTTCCTGCTGTTTTTGTGCGCGGTGATACAGGCCGTGGACGACTACCAGGACCTGCTGCGCATCTCGGTGGCCACGGCGGGGAACGACCACCGCCTGGGGGCCAACGAGGCCCCGCCGGCGGTGATCAGCATGTTCCTGGGCGACGAGCTGACCGAGGTGCTGGAGGCCATCGAGCACGACGCGCCCTACGGCGGCCACGACAAGGAGCAGCTCAAAATAGGCGTGGACGTGCTGCCCCGCATCCCCAGGGATTCCACGGACCGCAACCGCACCTCGCCCTTCGCCTTCACCGGCAACAAGTTCGAGTTCCGAAGCCCCGGCTCCAGCCAGTCCATCGCCAAGCCCAACATCGTTATCAACACCGCCGTGGCCGAGAGCCTGCGACAGTTCGCCGACGCGCTGGAGGGCGCGGAAGACTTCACCCAGGCCCTGCACGACCTGATCCGGGACACCGTCAAGGCCCACAAGCGGATACTGTTCAACGGCAACGGCTATGACAACCACTGGCCCGATGAGGCCCAGCGCCGGGGCCTGATGAACCTGCGCACCACACCCGAGGCCCTCTCCCACCTGCTGGATTCAAAGAACGTGGCCCTGTTCGAGCGACACGGCGTGTTCAGCGCCGCGGAGCTGCGCTCCCGCTATGAGATACTGCTGCAGAATTATGTGAAGGTGATCCATATCGAGGCCGAGACCATGATGGACATGGTCAGCCGCAACATACTGCCCGCGGTCTCCGCGTTCTCGGCAAAGCTGTGCGACAACGCGAAGATCAAGGCGGAAGTGGCCGGCGTGACCTGTGGCTACGAAAAGGCCCGCTGCCGGGAAATCTCCCGCCACACCGACACGATCTACGCCATCTACAGCACCCTTGGCGAGGCCATGCACCACGCTGACGCCGCCGAGGACACGCTGGAGCGGGCCATGCGCTACAAGGACGACGTCGTCGGCGCGATGAACGCCCTGCGGGAGGCCTGCGACGCCTGCGAGGCCATGATTCCCAACGAACAATGGCCCTATCCAAGCTATACTGATATACTGTTCAGCGTGAAATAATCTGATTTCAGGAGGTAACGAACGTGAGCCTGTTGGGTAACATACTGTGGCTGATATTCGGGGGACTGCTCAGCGGCCTGAGCTGGATACTCGCCGGGGCGCTGTGGTGCGTGACCATCGTCGGCATTCCCATCGGCATGCAGTGCTTCAAGCTGGCCTCGCTGTCCTTCGCCCCGTTCGGGCGGGAGGTCGTCTACGAGGGCGGCGCGTTTTCGTTCATCGTCAATGTGCTGTGGTTCATCGTGTCCGGGCTGCTGCTGGCGGTGGAGAACTTCTTGCTGGGATGCCTGCTCTGCCTGACCATCATCGGCATTCCCTTTGGCAAGCAGTTCTTCAAGATCGCCAAGCTGGCCCTCGCGCCGTTCGGCGCGGTGGTGGTGTGATATGGAGAAGCTGATCGTCGTGGCGGGCACCAACGCCTCCGGCAAGAGCGGCCTCGGGGTCGAGCTGGCCCTGCGCTATGGCGGGGAGATCGTCTCCGCCGATTCCCGGCAGGTTTTTCGCGGTCTGGACCTCGGCAGCGGCAAGATCGCGCCGAAGGAGATGAAGGGCGTGCCCCATCACCTGATCGACGTGTGCGACCCCGGCGATTTTTTCTCGATGCACGACTTCCAGCGCATGGCCTATGAAGCCATCGACAGCATCGTCGGGCGTGGCAGGCTGCCCTTCCTGGTGGGGGGCACAGGGCTCTACGTGGCCTCCGTCACCGAGGGCTACGTGATGAGCGACAACCCGCCGGACCTGGAATACCGGGCTTATCTGGAGACCTTTGAAACGCCGACGCTCTATGAGATGCTCCTGAGGGCGATTCCCGATACCGACGTGGAGCCGAAGAATCGCAACCGGGTGATGCGGCTTCTGGAAAAGCTGCACGCCGGGGACGATCACATTCCCCACAATAAGCCCCGCTACGACTGCCTGAAGCTGGGCGTCACCTGGGACAGAGAGACGCTGAAGAAGCGCATCGACGAGCGCCTGCAGCGGCGGCTGGACGCCGGGATGATCGACGAGGTCAGGGGCCTCATCGACGGCGGCGTCAGCGTGGAATTCCTGAAGAAGCTGGGCCTGGAATACCGCTTCATCACCCAATACCTGACCGGCGAGATCTCCGAACGGGAGGAGATGATCGAGCTGCTGGGCACCGCAATCAAGCAGTTCGCCAAGCGACAAATGACCTGGTTCAGGAGGGACAGGGACATCATCTGGCTGGACATGGAAAATGACCCGATGGGAAAAGCATGCGAGGCGATTGACAGATTCCGGTCTGACGGGGAGTTATCAAGGTAGCAGGCAGCTGACGCGCCTCTCTGCCAAATCATGCGCTCCAATCGTATCTGTTCAGTCCTTACGTACTTTCACCTACTGTGGCGGCCTGGAGGCCGCCGCTACGGGGCGATTCGTAGTAGCGGCGGCGTCTACCCCGCCACGACTGAACAGATACATTTTTTCTATATTATACGTCGCCCGACTCCGGCGAACGCATGATTCATCATTCAAAGCCGCGCATGACAGC
>JAZTZK010000223.1:0-5688 GCA_045637485.1 Clostridia bacterium | reverse complement strand
ATCCGCGCCCCTGTCGATATGCTTTTTACTTCCCGATCATAAACATGAACTCGCCCGAGGCGCACAGCTCCTCGCCTACCCTGGCCTCGCCCTTGACCACGAACAGCGCAGCCTTGCTGCGCATCAGCCGGGAATGGACGGTGATGGTGTCGCCGGGGCGCACCGGGCGGCGGAAGCGCACGCTGTTGATGCCCGCGTAGTAGGGTGTGCCGCCGGGAATGGCGTCCTTCATCAGCATGCAGGAAGCCTGGGCGATGATCTCGCACTGGATCACGCCCGGCACCACCGGGTTGCCCGGGAAGTGGCCCCGCAGGAAGAACTCGTCGCCCCGCACATGGTAGACGCCCTCGGCGGTGCCGTCCTCCAGCAGCGCCGCCTCGTCCAGCAGCGCCATGTCGTCGCGATGGGGCAGTATCCGGGCGATCTGCTCCCGGTTCAGGCGTTCGGTTGGCATGTTCGTTTTCCTCCGTTCAGCACTTGCGCAGCGCCAGCACCGCGTTGTGTCCGCCGAATCCCAGCGACGACGAAAGCGCCGCTTCGACGTCGGCCTTAACGGCCACATTCGGCACGTAGTTCAGGTCGCACTCGGGATCGGGCACGTCCAGGTGGATGGTGGGCGGCACGACGCCGTTTTTCAGCGCCAGGGCGCAGGTGATGGCCTCCACCGCACCGGCGGCGCCCAGCATGTGGCCGGTCATGGACTTGGTGGAGCTGATCAGCGCCCCGCGGGCGGCCTCCTCCCCCAGGGCCTTCCTGATGGCCAGGGTCTCCACCTTGTCGTTCATCGGCGTGCCGGTGCCGTGGGCGTTGATGTACAGCTTCTCACCTCGCCAGTTCGCCTCCTCCAGCGCCAGCCGGATGGCGTTGGCCGCGCCCACGGCCTCGGGTTGGGGGGCGGTGATGTGGTATGCGTCACAGGTGTTGCCGTAGCCGCAGACCTCGGCGTAGATCCTCGCGCCGCGGGCCATGGCGTGCTCATACGCCTCCAGCACCGCAATGCCCGCGCCCTCGCCCATCACAAAGCCGCTGCGGCGGGCATCAAAGGGCAGGGAGGCGGCGTTGGGGTCCTCGCTCTCGCTGAGGGCCTTCATGTTGGAAAAGCCCGCCACCGCCAGGGGGACGATGGTCGCCTCCGCGCCGCCGGCGATAATGGCGTCGGCGTGGCCGTACCTGATGGCCCGGAACGCCTCGCCGATGGCATGACTGCTGGTGGCGCAGGCCGTCACCACGGGCAGGCAGGGCCCCTGGGCGTTGAAGTGTATGGCGATATTGCCCGCCGCCATGTTGCCTATCATCATCGGCACGAAGAACGGGGACACCCTGGCGGGGCCGCGGTTCAACAGCTTTTCGGTCTCCTGCACGAAGGTCTGCATGCCGCCGATGCCGCTGCCCACGTACACGCCGAAGCGCTCCGGGGCCACCTTGCCCTCGATGCCGCTGTCGGCCACGGCCTGCAGCGCCGCCGCCATGGCGTACTGGGCAAACAGGTCGGTGCGCTTGGCCTGGGACCGGTCGATGCCCACCGCCTCTGGGTCGAAGGCCTTCACCTCGGCGGCCAGCGTCGCCCTGTAGCCGGTGGTGTCGAAGCGGGTGATCGGCCCGACGCCGCACACGCCCCTGGTCAGGCTGTCGAAAAAGGTGTTCGCATCGTTGCCCACCGGTGTGATGACGCCGATGCCGGTCATAACTACACGTTTCATAGGATGCCCTCTCGTGGCGTATTTATCGCATAAAGAAGCCGCCGTCCACATTGATGACGGAGCCTGTGATGTAGCCCGCGCCGTCACCGGCCAGGAACGCCGCCGCCTCGGCCACATCCTCGGGCTTGCCCATGCGGCGCAGCGGGATGGCCTTGCAGGCCTCCTCCAGGGCGCTCTGGTTCATGCTCGCCGTCATCGGCGTCTCGATGAAGCCGGGGGCGATGGCGTTGCAGGTCACGTTGCGGCTGGCCAGCTCCCGGGCGATGGTCTTGGTCAGGCCCACCACGCCCGCCTTGGAGGCGGAGTAGTTCGCCTGGCCCGCGTTGCCCATCAGGCCCGATATGGAGGCGATATTGATGATGCGGCCCGAGCGCTTGCGCATGAAGTCGGCGTACAGGGCCTTGATCATCAGGAAGGTGCCCTTCAGGTTCACGGACAGCACGGCATCGAAGTCCTCAGGGGACATGCGCAGCGCCAGCTTGTCCCGGGTGATGCCCGCGTTGTTCACCAGTATGTCCACGCCGCCCAGGACTTCCTTCACCCGGGCCACAGCCTCGGTGACCTGGTCGTAGTCGGTGATGTCGCAGCGGGCGGCGAAGGCCCTCACGCCCAGCCCACGGATCTCCCCGGCGGTCTGCTCGGACAGCTCCAGGCTGCCTGCGTCCAGTATCGCGATGTCAGCGCCCTCGGACGCCAGCTTCAGCGCGATGGCTCGGCCAATCCCCCGCGCTCCGCCGGTGACGAGGGCCACTTTACCATTCAGCATAAAAACCTCCGCTGATCGTTTTAGTCAATGAGGAATGAGGAATGAGAAATGTAGATCGCCAAGGGGTCAGCTTCGCGTCGTAAATCCCAGACGGGATTGCTCGATTGAATGTGTAATAGTCTTTGCAATACTCAATCAAAGAAATCGGCATGGGTTTCATCATCCATTCCTAATTCCTAATTCCTAATTCCTCATACCTAATTATTCTACTCTCTCTCCCGCTTTGCCCAGCAGCGCTTCGCACTCGGCCATCATCTCCTCGACGATCTCCCTCGCGCTCTGCTCCCTTTTGACCAGGGCGGCGATCTGCCCGGCGAGGAAGCTGCCCTCCTTGAGGTTGCCGTCCACGGCGGCCTTGCGGACCGCGCCGGTGCCGAAGGCGCTCAGCTCCTCATCGGAGACGGAGGGGTCGCGCTCCAGCTCGGCGAACCGGTTGACGAAGGGGTTGCGCAGGGCGCGGACCGGGTGGCCCAGCCTGCGGCCGGTGACCTGGGTGTCGATGTCCCGGGCCGCCAGCACCTTCTGCTTGTAGTTGGCATGGATGCCGCACTCGTAGGCAGACAGGAACCGCGTGCCGCACTGCACGCCCTCGGCGCCCAGCATGAACGCCGCGGCCATGCCCCGCCCGTCGGCGATGCCGCCGGCGGCCAGCACGGGGATCTTCACCGCGTCCACCACCTGGGGCACCAGGGCCATGGTGGTCAGCTCGCCCACGTGTCCGCCGGACTCGGTGCCCTCGGCGATCACGGCGGTGGCGCCGCCGCGCTCCACCCTGCGGGCGATGGCCACGGAGGGCACCACGGGCACCACCTTGATGCCGGCCTCGATCCAGTCGGGCATGTACTTGCCGGGCAGGCCGGCGCCGGTGGTGACCACCGGCACCTTCTCCTCCGCGACCAGCTTCGCCACGGCCTGGACATGGGGGCTCATCAGCATGATGTTCACGCCGAAGGGCGCGTCGGTCAGCGCCCGGCACAGGCGGATCTGGTCGCGAACGTAGCTCTCATCGGCGTTCATGGCCGATATGATGCCCAGCCCGCCGGCGTTGGAAACCGCCGCCGCCAGCCTGCCGTCGGAGACCCAGGCCATGCCGCCCTGGAAGATCGGGAAGCGTATGCCTATGGCCTCGCAGACCCTCGAACGAAGCATTACGCCTTCATCCTCTTCATGATCAGGTTTACCAGGTCCTCCACGGTGTTGACGCCCTCTTCCAGCTCGATGGTGATTCCGAATTCGTCCTCGAGGGTCATGGACATCTCGGCGATGTCCAGGGAATCCACACCCAGCTCCTGGAAGGTGCTGCTGTAGTGAATGGTGTCGGGATCGATGCCCTTGGCGTCCACGATGATGTCGACGATCTTCTGGTAGATTTCGTTCATGATTCTTTCCTCCTGTTATTGTGGTCGTTGGTTGTTTACCACCGCACCAGCGCCGTGGCCGTGCACAGTCCCGCGCCGAAGGCGTTCAGGATCAGGCGACAGCCGGGCTTCAGCCTGCCGGCGCGGTTCAACTCGTCCAGCAGCACCGGTATGGTGGCCGACGAGGTGTTGCCCGTGCGCTCGATGTTGTGGGGGAAGCGGCCGTCATCCACCTTCAGCCGGGCGCGAACGGCCTCGAGGATGCGCATGTTGGCCTGGTGCAGCGCGTAGAAGTCCACGTCCTCCGGCGTGAGCCCGTGGTCCTGGAGCATCCGGCGGATATCCCGAAAGGCGTGGGACACCGCAAACTTGTAGACCTCCTGGCCCTGCATCTTCAAAAACTGGGCCGGGGCCGGGTCGACGGCGAAGGGGCTGTTGCCCGGGGGGGTGTGGGCGCAGAGCACCTCGTGGCGAGGCTCGCTGTCGAAGCGGATATCCTCGACGCCCTCGCCCTCGCCCACCACCACGCCCCCGGCGGCGTCACCGAACAGCACGCAGGTGCTGCGGTCGGTCCAGTCGGCAAAGCGGCTGAGAGCCTCGGCGCTGAGCACCAGCAGCCTGCGGGCGCGGCCGGAGGCGATCAGGCCCTCGGCCAGGGCCAGCGCGGCGATAAAGCCGGTGCAGCCGCCGTTTACGTCCATGCCCATGCACCTCAGGCCCAGGGCCGGCTGGATGTCGCAGGCCAGGGCGGGGCTCATGGTCTCCGCCTGGACGGTGCTGACCAGCACACAGTCGATGTCCTCCGGCGCGACCCCGGCGCTCTCCAGGGCGGCCCTGCCGGCGTCCTCGGCCAGGGATTGAAGCGTCTCAACCGACAGCACCCGGCGCTCGCGTATGCCGGTGCGGGTGGATATCCATTCGTCGTTGGTATCCAGGAACCCGGCCAGGTCGTCGTTGGTGACCACCTTCTTCGGCAGGGCGCTGCCGGTACCGAGTATTCTCAAGGGAATGACCTCCTAAACAGCTATTTCAATTCCTCCATCTTCCCGCTGAAGAAGCCGTTCAGGGCCTTCAGCGAGCGCAACAGCACGCCCACATCCTCGACGGGGATGCTGCCCCTCACGGCGTTGATCATATTGCGCTGGGCGAACAGGTAGCCCACGTAGGCCTGAAAGCCGGCGTCCGTCAGTCGGATGATCACCTGGCGGCCGTCCTCCGGGCCCTTCTGCTTGATCAGGTAGCCCTTGGTCGCCAGCCGCTTGACCGTCGCCGTGACCGAGGGCAGGGTGATGTCCAGCTCCTGGGAGATCTCGGTGACAGTACGGCCTCGCCGCCTGCCGCTGCCCACGCATTCGATCAGACGCATCTCCGACAGGCTCAGCCTGCCGCCGGAGAGGTCGTCCAGCATGATCTGCTCGATCTTGCCCGCGGCGCGATAGGTGCCCACCAGCAGCCGATTCAGCTCGTTGCCCAGCGCGTCCATACGCCGCCCTCCCCTCGCAAGCGACCATCCGCAGCCGAAGTTAATTAGTTAGACAACCTAATTTTATACAGCACGGGGAAATTGTCAAGTAAATTGTGTGGGAAATGTGACAGGGAAAGCAAATACTGATTTGTCGCAGCGCGACAAATCAGTATTTGAGGGGTCAGGTTTTTAGGGTTTAGGGGTGGTGCAAATCCCTCCGGGATTTGTCTGATTCTATGGGAACGACAGGGGTTTCAACGCTTCGCAATCCTTTGAAAAAAGAAATCCGAAGGATTTCAACCTTCCCTAACCCCTAAAACCTAACCCCTAAAACCTAACCCCTAAAACCTAACCCCTAAAACCTAACCCCTAAAACCTAACCCCTAAAACCTAACCCCT
>JAZTZK010000222.1:0-21750 GCA_045637485.1 Clostridia bacterium | reverse complement strand
GGTGTTCAATAAATCCTGTCGCAGCTGTTCATAATCCGCCCCGCCGTCGTCGATGATCTCATCGATTTCAATGGCGGCATAGTCTGCGCCCGTCTTCAGGCACTTCATGCAATTGTCGCAGATCTTGTTTGGATCGAGGTCACACACATTGCATTCGCCACAATCGTCGCACAGCTTGTTTTCATCGAGCACGCAAACCTTTGCCATTGCGCATTCCCCCATACTTAACATAAAATCAATCATCGACCACCTGGCGGCAGAGTTTGTTCACGGAGCGCTTTACCGCGTCGCGGCTGTTGCCCCAGGGCTTGTCCTGGTTGCGATAGTCAAACTTGGCGGTAAACCAATCGAGTTCTCCCTCAAGGCGTTCGAAGCTCTTTTGTTCGATATCCGTGAGCGTATCCACAAACTGCTTGAGACCGTCACCGCTCAGATGCTTTGGCGCCATTTCCAGGGCTTGGGTATAGTGCTCGAGGCACATGCCCTTGGACTTTGCCAGCAGCGCCGGAAATTCCGTCTCGTGCTTGTACATGTACAGCACGGTATACATGTAGCGTTCCATGTTTTCACGGATGCGGTCACAGACCAGGCAGGTATCCCTGATGGCCTTCAGGGCGCTCACAGGGGCTTGAAACCCCGTCTCTTTGGCGACGCCGAAGCGCTTGAAGATGGGCTTGCCGGCCTGGCTTGCGGCGGCTTCCCTGGCCTGGGTGGCGATGTCCCCCAGCCGCTTCATCGTTTCCTTCATATAGGTGTGGGTGATCAGCGCAAGTCCCAGTCGGTTTCCGGCCTCGTACATCTGCTTGAAGTGTTCAGCGCAAAAGCCCTTCTGATTGACTTCGACGCGCTGGCTGGGCTCCATCACCGATTCGCCCAGGAAATAACCCACGTTGGCGGCCTCAGTTTTGGCGCGCAGCAGGCACATGGGACATTCACAATCCTGGCGGTATACCTCCCAAACCGGCGCGGTATCGATATGCTGCTTCATCGCGTATTCACATCCTTATGCTTTTTGCTTGAATGCGTGATGGCATTTGCCACAGGTCACCGTGACCTCGCCCACACCCCTGGGCAGGCGAATGCGAGACTGGCATTCGGGGCACTTGAAGTATTTGTACTTCTTCATGTTCTTCATTCGGTTGACGAACTGCTTCGCAGCCTGGGTCTTGCCGCGCCACAGCTTCAGGAAGGCCACGTTTTCAGCGTAGCGCTTTTCAAGATCGCGGGACAGCATCCGGTACAGCGCAAATATGTAGATGGCGAGGCTCAGCCAATGCAGCACAGGCAGATTAAGGATGCTGCTGAGCATCGAGAGCACGACGCCGACGATCAGCAGCGCCAGCGACAGCTCGTCCGCGCCGCGCCGCCCTGCCATGAATTTCCGCAGGCCGTCCCTGATTTTCTGAAATATGGACATCTTCAGCCCTCCGTTTCACTGTCAATGACGGTCATCGATATCTTCCGGTATAACCGCTGCCGCCGCAACAGTTGCAAAGGCAGTTGCAAAGCAGGTTCAACGCGCAGCAGCCAAGCAGGGGGCTGCCGCACAGCACCGTCGGCATGGCAAAGCCTCGCCCCGCGCCGCCGGTCTGGTAATACTTTACGCCGCCCTCCAGGCGGCTCAGCAGCGCCCTGTACTCAAAGTTGTTTGGGTTCATGCTTACAGCCTGACGAGCATAATTCAGTGCCGCCACGCGATTGCCAAGGCCCAGGCTTGCCTCCCCACAAAGGTAATACCATTCGGCATTGCGCTCCATGATGGTTTCCAGCAGGTGCATGGCCTCCTCAAAATGGCCTGCGCGGATATAGTTTCGCGCGGCCTGCATGTGGGGATTGGCGCTGCCGTAGGATTCACCGGCGTTGCCGCGGCTGCTGCCGGCATAGCCGCTGTTGAAGCCGGAAGCGTTCGTGCCCTCCCTGCGCCACTTCATGACCGTGGAATAGGCCTCGTTGACCTCTTTCATTCGACTTTCGGCTTCCGGGGAACCGTTGTTCACATCCGGATGGTATTTCTTGGCCAGCGCACGGTAGGCCTGTTTGACCTCGTCGTCTGTGGCCTGAGGAGAAATGCCCAACACGCGATAGGGATCCTGCATCGTCAAGCTCCTTTGTTCTGTCTGCCCCGCTTGCTCTGTATATATGCGTATTTGCTCCACACACCGGAATACAGTACATTGCGAATGATGTCCGCGTCCAGAAGGATGGGCAATCGCTCAAAGGCGTCGGCGGCATCGGCGGCCATCGTCATCATGGCCGTCTTGCACAGTTGTTCATAATCTTCCCTGTCCCGAAGGGGCTTCAGGGGGTTGTAGTTGCCCCGGCGCATGTCCCTGGGCAGGTCGTCGTAGGCATCCATGAAGTAGACAAAGCGTCCCAGCCCGTCGCCGATGGCCTTCAGTTCCCGAACAAAGGCGTCCTGCTCCGGCCATACGAACAACTCGGCGAGCATCCGCCCCGTGGCGTTGACGGGCAGGTCGATTTCCAGCACATTGTTCCTCTCCCACCCGTGGATCTGTCGAAGCCAGCTCTCTATGGCATTGCACCGCCCCGGATGGGCCTTTTCAACGGTACGGTACGCCCTGTGCAGCAGCGCGGCTTCTCCTGCGGAGATCGGGTTTTTGTCGTCATACCAATCGTCCCGGCACTTGTGATAGGCCAGAGCGATGTTCATGTCCGCCACGTAGTCCATGACCGGCGTGGAAACATAGTCGTGCTGCTTTGCGGGGTTTGCGATACAGCGCTCCCTGGCGGTGTGCTCTCCGGGCTCATAAAGGGCATTCAGCAGCAGCGCGAGAAACGCCAGGTCATAGCTGAGTGTCGAGCTGGTCAAAAAGCCATGCCGCTTTCTCAGCGTTCGGCATAAGCCGCAGTACATCGCCTTGAAGCGCTGCTGTCGCTCCTGGGAAAGCGCCTCCGGGTAGGTAACGATGTATCCGAACAAAGCCTCACGCCTCCTTTAGGGAAATATCGCTCAGTCAAGGTGGTCAGCCGGTGAGTGTGTTTTCCGATGCAAAGCAATTCCTTCAGGGCATTATAGCCTATCGATGTTAACGCATCATAAACTGACGTTTTCAGCGTTCGCCTTTGTGAAGTCCCAGCTCGACCATGGCATGGGCCACGGTTTCGACGCCGATGACCTGTATGCCATCGGGGATTCTAATGTTTCGAAGGTTGTATTTGGGCAGGATGACGTGATCAAAGCCCAATCGCGCGCACTCCGCGACCCGGCGCTCCGCCTGTCCGATAGCCCTGACCTCCCCGGCAAGACCCACTTCCCCCATCACGGCCCAGCTTCCCGCTATGCTGCGGTTCCTGTGGGACGAAGCGACGGCGGCGCACAGCGCCAGGTCCGCCGCAGGCTCCGTCAGGGACATGCCGCCCGCGATGTTGATGTACACATCCTGATCGTACAGGCGCAGGCCGACCCGTTTTTCCAGCACCGCCAGCAGCAGGGCAAGCCGACCCTGGTCGATGCCGCTGGCCATCCTCCGGGGATTTCCGAAGACGGTGGTCGAAACGAGGGACTGGACGTCCGTGAGCAGCGGCCTCGAGCCTTCCATCGCGCACATGACCACGCATCCGCTGGCATCGTGGGCCCGTTCGGACAGCAGCGCCTCACTGGCGTTCTCAACCTCGCGCATGCCCCGGTCGGTCATCTCAAACATGCCCAGCTCGTTGACGGAGCCGAAGCGATTCTTCACCGCTCGCAGGAGCCGGTACTGATGTTGCCGGTCACCCTCGAAGTAGAGGACGGCATCCACCATGTGCTCCAGGATCCTGGGACCGGCGATGGCGCCCTCCTTTGTGACATGGCCCACCAGGAAAATGCTGCAGCCGCTATGCTTGGCCAGGTGCATCAGCATCGAAGCGCATTCCCGCACTTGGGAGACGCTGCCGGGAGCGCTGGCCATCTCCGGCCTGTACATCGTCTGTATGGAGTCGACGATCATCACGCTCGGAGACAGCTCCTGCATGCGCCTCTCCACTGTGTTCATGTCGTTTTCCGGCAGCACGTAGAAGTTTGTTCCCGATGCGCCCAGTCGCTGTGCCCGCATCTTGATCTGGCGGCTGGATTCCTCGCCCGAGACGTAAAGCACACAGGCGCCGTCGCCCGCCATGTTGGCGCACAGCTGGGTCAGCAGCGTGGATTTGCCGATGCCTGGATCGCCGCCCACGAGGACCAGGGAGCCATCCACGACCCCGCTGCCCAGCACGCGGTCCAGCTCGGAGATGCCGGTGCTGCGCCGGGCCATGGCCTCATCCGGAATGTCGTCCACGCAGACCGCCTGGGCCCCGCTGCCAGGCGCCCGCTTCAGCTTCTTCTCCTCCGCCTTGAGCGCAGGAGCGGCCTCCTGCTCCACAAGGGTATTCCAGTTGCCGCAATCCGGGCACTTCCCCATCCACTTCGGCGTTTCGTAGCCGCATTCGCTGCAAACGTAGATCATCCTGGCCTTTGCCAAAGGGCGCACCTCCCTGCGGACGCCCTTGTGTGCGCAAGCACGGTGATGCGTGTCCCTGGGCGTCATCTGATTATAGCATATCCGGCGGGATATGTGAATTAATACCTGCTTTTGTTTACCAGTTCTTATTATATTCCCCATGATCTCGACTTGTCAGAGACATCAAAAAAAACTATAATAGATGGAGCACTTTGTTGGGAGCGTCACAATGCCGGATTCAGAGCAGAAAAAGAGATCCACAAAGACCATCATCCCCATACCGAAGCCTGACGAAAAGGCTTCGGACGATGTCTTGCGCGATGAATCCACACAGTACGGCGACGACGCGGAGATTCGCCTGCCCCGCAGAAAGCGGACGGACGCCCGGGTTCCCCTTATCAAGGTCAAAAAGGACGAAGACAAACAGGACGGGGAAAAGCCCAAAAAGAAAAAGAAGCCATCCGGCAAGGGCAAGGCTGCTTTTCCCGAGGTGACACCCAGGCAAAAAAAGAAAGCCAGAAAAAAGCGAAGGGTCCGCCGAACGCTGTTTGATTTGATGAGCGCCTCCGGCACCGAGGGACTTTTCAGACCCATTCGCGTCTTCGGGCGCGAGATCCGCTTTTGGCCCCTCATACTGCTGGCCGCGCTGGCGCTCATGGCGGTAGGCGTGATGCTCAACAACAGCAATCTGTCCATCACCGAGCAGACCGTGACCGTGGTCGGCCTCCCGGAGGAAATGGAGGGCTATCGCATCGTCGTGCTGTCCGACCTGAACGGCAGGCGCTTCGGCGACAGTCAGAGTTTGCTGCTGAGGACGCTGAACGGCATCAAATACGACGCGATATTCTGCCTCGGGGACATGGTCGGCAAGAGCGGCAACGCCCAGCCCTTCTGGGAATTCCTGGAGGGCATCAAGCGCCCGGAAAAGGTTTATTTTATCTGCGGGGATTCCGATCCCGGCCCCTATCTGCCCAGCGCTCGGGGCACGGAAGGCGTGCTTTCCCAGCTGATCCTGGAGGACTGGATACTCGGCGCGATCGAGCGTGGCGCCAACTACGTCGACGCCCCCGTCAGCATTCCGGTCAAGAAATCGACGCTGTGGATCTCGCCCGCCACGATGCTCAATCTGGAAACCATCTCGACATTGGCGGCCTGGCAGGATCAGACCGAGCAGGAGGAGGACGGCGTGCGCTCGGGCATCATCGACGATTACACCCACCTTCCTATCACGACCTATCGATCCAAGCTGGCCCAGAAGCTCTACGACGCCCAGCGCACGATGTCGGCATCGGATATACATATATCCCTGGCTCACGAGATTCCGTCGGAAGCGTTTATTTACACTTCTGAGGATCACAAATCGGAAACGGAGCACTTCCTCGCTTCCCCCGACCTGATTCTTGCGGGGCACTACTGCGGCGGTGTGTGGCGTCTTCCCATATTCGGCGCATTCTACGTGCCGGATAAGACTTTGCCCAGGGGTGGCTGGTTTCCAGACCAGCAGCGCGTCAGCGGTCTGTCCGAAGTCGGGGAAGCCCAGGTTTACATCACCCGTGGGCTTTCCACCAGTGGAAGCGTACCGCTGATGCCCTTCAGGCTGTTCAATCCACCCGAGATTTCGGTGATCACGCTGACCTCCACTCTCCCGGAGAACATGCTGGAAGCCGGAAGATAAATTTATACATTCGCATCAAAGCGCGAACCTCATTGAAGGGTTCGCGTTTTGTTGCGTCATCGAGCGTTTCCATGCATTTTTTTATGCGCTTTGCGCAGTATACTCATAGCGGAAGGAGGCGGTTTGCATGGAGGACAGCTTCAGCATGCTGAAAAGGACGGCGCTGGTTCCGTCCCTGGATGACAATGTTTCGCGCTTCAAAGCGCTTCTCCACGCGGATGTCAACTCCGACGCCCAGTTCAGATTTATCGATTGCGCAGGCACGCGCCTGTGCGTGCTCTACCTCGAGGGCATGGCGGACGATAGGAAGATCAGCGACTTCATACTGCGATCCTGTGTGGAACACGCTTATACCCCGGGGAGGACCGTCGACGCCGTGTACCTGATGGAAAAGGTGGTGGAAATCGCCCAATGCGAGGCGGAGCAGCGGGTCTCCGGGATATTGGAAGGCGTGGTCAGCGGAATGACGGCGGTGCTGATCGACGGCTGCAATGAGGCGGTCATACTGGAAACCCGTGGCTATCCGGCGCGCCCCGTCAACCGGACGACCAACGAATCCGTGGTCATCGGCGCTCAGGAGGGCTTTGTGGAGAGCCTGCGCACAAACATGACGCTGATGCGCCGCTATGTTCCGTGCAGCGATTTGATCACCGAGTGCATCAGCGTGGGGACGCGGGTTCCTTCCCGCATCACTATGGTCTACCTCGGAAATGTCGCTGACAAAACCGTCGTCGATGCGGTGCGCAGGCGGCTGAAGGGCATCGAGGCCGGGACGGTACAGGGGTTGGGGGCGATCCAGCAGCACATCGAGGACCAGCCCTGGGCGCTGTTGCCCCAGATGCTGCAAACCGAACGCCCGGACAGGGCGGCTTCCTGCGTGATGGACGGACAGGTGGTCGTGCTGGCGGAGAACTCGCCTTATGCGCTGATCGCGCCGATTACGCTGTTTCACCAGCTGCACGCCTCCGACGATTCCTTCTCCCGCTGGCAATACGGCACCTTTCTGCGAGTGATACGAATCATCGGCATGCTGATTTCGGTGTTCCTGCCGGGACTGTATATCGCGCTGACCGACTACCACATGCACCTGCTGCCGCTGAGCATGTTGGGCTCCATTGCCGAAGCGCGAGCCAACGTCCCCTTCCCCATACTGATCGAAATCCTGATCATGGAGTTTTCGTTCTACCTCATCAATGAAGCCGGCACCCGCATACCCCAGCAGATCGGCTCGGCGCTGGGCATCGTCGGGGCGCTGATCCTCGGGCAGGCCGCGGTCTCGGCGTCCATCATCAGTCCCATACTCATCATCATCGTTGCCATTACCGGGCTTGGCAATTACGCCATACCGGATTACGGCTTTGGCATCGGCCTGGTGATCTGCCGACTGTTCATCATCGCCTGCGGCGCGGCATTCGGTCTGTACGGGTTTTGCATCGGCACGTTTGTCCTGGCGGTTAGCCTGTGCGGCATGAAATCCTTTGGATTTCCCTACATGGCGCCCGTTGCCCCGCCGAGACCGCACAACCCGGATCTACTGCTCAGGCTGCCGATTTGGCATCAAAAGTTGCCCATGTATTTTGCCGCCCTCAAACTGAAAGTCCATGGCCGGAGAGGATGATCAACCTGAAGCTGAGCGTTTCCAGAAGCGCATCGATCCCGGCGGCATTCGTGGGTGTTACGGTTCGACTATTCTTCGATCTTGCGCTGGATGGCGGCACGATTCACAACGGCGCATGGATCGCCGCGCTGTTGGGGGCGCTGCCCTCCATCCCCTATCTGCTCTGCCTCGATGCCGTTCGATCCAATCGGAGCGCGGCGACGCCGCTGCGCCTCATGCTGCTGTCGGTCACCGCGCTGGATGCTGCGCACGTACTGACCATCGTCGTGCGCGCCGCGGGCTGTCTGACGCTGGAATATGTACCCGCCCGGTACCTTGCCCTGCCGCTGGCGTTGGCGGTTCTGTGGTGCGTCTGGCGCAACGGCGACGCTGTCGGCTATGCCGCCATACTGTGGATCAGGGTCTTTCCTGCGTTGCTTCTGTTGGTGGTGGCGCTTCAAATGCGCCATTACAACGCGCAATGGCTACTTCCGCTGTTTGGCAATGGCTTCAGAGACATCATCAGGGGCGCTGCGCGAACTCCGGGCTGGTTCGTTCCCGCCACGGCCATCTACTTTTCCGCTGACCGTTCGGACGACGATTACGGCGGACGCCCCTCGATTGCGCGACTGTTCTTCGCGCCTGTTGTCGCGGCGTTGCTGCTGGTGCTTCGCCTGATGATGGTCCCCACGGGGCTGTACGGGCTGACGTGGATTGCCCGGCTGGATGCCCTGCTGACCAACGGACGCGCGGCGCTCTATCTCCAACTGCCAATGATACTGGCCTTTTTTATCAGCGCATTTCACCTGTTGACCTGTGAGTGCTTCGCGGCGTCAGCGCTGCTGCAGAGGCTCATGCCGGCGCTGGACGGCCGACTGTGTGCGGCGATCGTGACGATCGCGTGTACGGGCATGTGCATGTCCGGTATCACGGCCATAGCCGTGGAATTCACAGCGCCGTGGCTCTTTATCGTCGTCGGAATGACGGTCGCGCTGTCCGCGCTCCTGCAACGGGACCGGAAAGGGGGCGAGCGTCCATGCGGGGGATGAGGCTGTCCGCGTTGATCGTCATTCTGGCCCTTTTGCTGTGCGGGTGCCAGGATATCGGAGAGGTGGAAAACCAGGCTTATGTGCTGGTGTTGGCACTGGACGGGAGCGGGGATGGCGATCTGTCGCTGACGGCGCGCGTGCCAAGAATCGGAAGGAGCGAAGCGCAGAGTGGCAAAGGCGATTCAGGGAACAGTCCCTACCTTACCTTTTCCGTCTCAGCGCCGTCATGGTCACAGGCGCTGGACGCGCTGCAATGGGCCACGCCGCGGCGCGTCAATTTGAGCCACATCGAGATGATCGTCGCCTCGGAAGCACTGGCTTCGCGTAGCTCTTTTCCCAGCCTGATGAACGAAATGGCGGATACACCGCACCTGTACACAAACGCCCGTTTTGTGATATGCCAGGGAAACGCCGGAGCCTTTCTTGAGGCAGGAGAGACGGTTATCGGCACGCGTCTTTCCTCTGAGCTTCATACGATGCTGTCCCAGTACGCGCGACAGGGCTATATCCCGGACGCCTGTCTGGCGGATGTTTGCTATTGCGCCAATGGCATTTACGGCGATCCCATCGCCATATGGGGTGATCTGGCCAATGCCGGATTGGAGGGCGATGATCCCGTCTCTGTAAAGGAATCCCCCATGCGTCAGCGCTTTTCAGGCGCGGCGCTGTTTCTCGGCGGGCGGTTCGTGCAGGCGCTGTCAAGACATGAAACGCGGCTGCTCAATCTCATTCGCGGCCAGTGCAAGACCCTGAGCTATTCATGGCGGGACAGAACCATCGGATTATCCCTTCGGTCCTCAATCCGGAAAGCACGGATTGAAGGGGATGATGTCGCGCTCATACTGCGCCTGAAGCTGAACGCGCCGAGGGACCTTTCAGAAGCAGATTTATCGGCGCTGGAGCAGTTAATACAAGGCGATATCGTCCGCCTGGTCGGCGACTGTCAACGCCTGGGTCTCGACCCCTTCGGCTTCGCGGAATCCGCGGCGGGCCATTTCATGACGGTTTCGCAGTGGATGGCCTTCGACTGGCGCGCCTGCTATGCAAAGGCGCCTATGGACGTCGATGTCATCATATCAAAGTAATGGCTTTCAAAGGAATATCCAAACCCCGCGCTTGGCCGTATTGCCAACGGGGTTTTTGTATGCTATAATCTTAGCATCATATTGTGTTCCGGCGATCAGGGCTCGAAGGGCCTGCCGGAAGAAGGAGGAGCTGTAACGTGCATTGTGTAAAGCAGATTACACAGGATATGTATTGGGTGGGCGGCAGTGACCGCCGCCTGGCGCTGTTTGAAAACGTCTATCCCATCCCGAACGGCGTTTCCTACAACGCCTACCTGGTGCTGGACGAGCAGGCTGTGCTGTTCGACACCGTGGACAGGAGCGTCAGCGAGGTGTTCTTTGAGAACCTCGAATACCTTCTGTCCGGACGTCCCCTGGATGTCCTGGTGGTCAATCACATGGAGCCCGACCACTGTGCCACGATGAGCGAGCTGGTGCTGCGCTACCCAAATGTGAAGATTGTCACCAACGCCAAGGCTCTGGCGATGATCAAGAACTATTTTACCTTTGACATCGACAGCCATATCACCGTAGTCAAGGAGATGGATACCCTCTGCACCGGCAGGCACACCTTTGCCTTCGTGATGTCCCCGATGGTCCATTGGCCCGAGGCCATGGTTTCCTATGACACCACGGAGAAGATACTGTTCTCCGCGGATGCCTTCGGCACCTTCGGTGCGCTCAACGGTAATATATTCGCCGATGAGGTCAACTTTGAAGCGGAATGGCTGGACGACGCCCGCCGGTACTATACCAACATCGTCGGCAAGTACGGCACCCAGGTGCAGGCACTGCTGAAGAAGGCCGCCAAGCTGGATATCGCCATGATCTGTCCGCTGCACGGTCCTGTCTGGCGCAAGCACATCGACTGGTTCGTCGACAAGTACCAGAAGTGGAGCACCTACACCCCTGAGGAGGACGCCGTGATGGTGGCCTACGCCTCCGTATACGGTCATACCGAAAACGTGGCCAACATCATCGCCTCGAAGCTGGCTGACGCCGGCGTGCGGAATGTCAGGATGTACGACGTATCCGTGACCCATCCCTCGGTGATCGTCTCCGAAGCCTTCCGGGTCAGCCACATCGTGTTTGCCTCCACGACCTACAATGCGGGCATATTCGTGAACATGGAGAACGCCCTGCACGATATCGTGGCCCACAACCTGCAAAACCGCACCATCGCCATCGTAGAAAACGGCAGCTGGGCCGCCACCGCCGGCGGACTGATGCGCGAGCTGCTGGGACGGCTCAAGAATACCACCATCCTCGAGCATGGTCTGACCGTCAAGTCCTCGCTGAAGCAGAACCAGCTGCCCGAGCTGGACGAGCTGGTGGCCGCGATCCTCGAAACCATGCCCAAGCTCCAGTCCATCGAGCACAAGCCCAGCGAGGCCGTCGAGCCGGACGCCATGTTCAAGCTCTCCTACGGTCTGTTCGTGCTTACCGCCCGTGATGGGGACAAGGACAACGGATGCATCATCAACACCGCGGCCCAGCTGACCAGCAATCCCAACCGCATCAGCATCGCCGTGAACAAGGGCAACTTCACCCACGACATGATCATGAAGACGGGCGTGTTCAACGTCTCGATACTGTCCACCGACGCGCCCTTCGACATCTTCAAGTATTACGGCTTCCAGAGCGGCCGGGATGTGAACAAGTTCCCCGGCAGCGGCTTCCCCCGCAGCAGGAACAACCTGATCTTTATCACGGGCTGCACCAACGCCTTCATCTCAGGCAAGGTGGTCGAGGCCCACGATTATGGCACCCATACGCTGTTTGTGGCGGATGTCACCGAGGCTCAGGTACTCTCCAATGTGCCCTCCGTCACCTATGCCTACTACTTCGCCAACATCAAACCGAAGCCCCAGGCGCCGGCGGAGAAAAAGGCGGGCTGGGTATGCAAGATCTGCGGCTACGTGTATGAAGGCGAGGAATTGCCCCCGGACTTCGTATGCCCGCTGTGCAAACACGGCGCGGCGGACTTTGAGAAGCTGCAATGATCCGGAACAGACCGCAGTACAAAACCGACTCTCGTTTGTGAGGGTCGGTTTTGTACTGCAGTCTGTTATCAATCATCTTTCATGGCTGCGGCACTCGCGCCCGCCAGCGCTCCGGTCGAGAAGGCGATTTGCAGGTTGTAGCCGCCGGTGGCGGCGTCCACGTCCATCAGCTCTCCGCAGAAATACAGGCTTTTCATACGCTTGCTCTGCATGGTGGACGGATTGATCTCCTTCACGTTCACCCCGCCTCGCGTGATGATGGCCTCATTGAAGCCGCCCAGTCCCTTCGGGTGCAGCTCGATCCCCTTGATGACCTTCAACAGCGACGCCCGCTGCGGGGCGGTGACGGCATTGACGGGCATCGCGGGTGAAAGCGCGGCCAGCCGGATCAGCTGCTCCGACAGGCTTCGTGGCGCGAGGCCGTCCACGACGCTGATCAGATGCTTGCGGGACAACTCCCTGAAATCCCGCAACAGGCGGGTGTCCAGCGTCTGCGCGTCCAGCGCCGGCTTCAGATCGATGGACATACGCACGGTGGAGAGATCCTCCGGCAACAGGCTGGACAGGGTCAGCGCCAGCGGGCCGGAGATGCCCGTGTGGGTAAAGAGCAGCTCTCCCATCTGGCTGTAGAGCCGCCTGTCCTTCTTCCCACCGATGACAGAGGCGGTCAGCGCTACGTTCTTCAGGGTCAACCCCGCCAGCGTACCGGGCCAGCTCTCCACTGTGTCGATGGCTACCAGCGCAGGCAGCGTCGGTGTGACGGTATGCCCGACCGCCAGTGCCATGGCGTGGCCGTCGCCGGTCGATCCCGTTGAGGGATAGCTGAGTCCCCCCGTGGCGAGTATGACGGCATCGGCGTAGAGTCTTTCACCGCTTTCCAGGGTCACGCCGATACAACGGCCATCCTCCGTCAACAGCTGTGCCACGCGGGTGTTCAGGCGTACTTCCACCCCTGCACCATCAAGCCCTCGCTTCAGCGCGGCAATGATGTCGCTGGATTTATCGGAGACCGGAAAAACCCGGTTCCCCCGCTCCACCTTCAGCGGTACGCCCAGATCTTCGACCAGCGACATCATCCCTGCGTTGTCCAACTGCGCAAAGGCAGCGTACAGGAATCGCGGGTTTCTGAATATGCTGCGCTGGTACTGCTCCATATCCGAGGCGTTGGTGACGTTGCAGCGACCCTTACCGGTTATATAGAGCTTCTTCCCCAGCTTTTCATTGCGCTCCAGCAGTGTGACCCGGGCGCCGCCGCGCGCCGCGTACAACGCCGCCAGCATGCCGGAGGCGCCGCCGCCCACCACGATACATTTGTTATGCTGCATGTCATGCCTCACATCATTCGGTAGCCCTGGCGAGATAGACGTCGTACTTGCTCCAAATATCCTCCATCTGTTCGAAGTATTGGGTAACCTCGTGGCGGCGGCGCTGTCCCAGGGCGACGATCAGCGCGTTGATCAGTGACAGCGGCGCGGCGAAGGAATCCACAAAGGAGGACATGTCGCTCTTGGCCATCAGGCAGGTATCCGCCGTAGCGTGCAACGGCGACAGCGGGCCGTCGGTGATGGCAATCAGCGAAGCACCCCTGGAACGGGCAAATTCCATCGCCTCAATGGAGCGCGCCGTATACCGGGGAAAGGACAGGCCAATCAGGAGATCTCCCTCACCGATTCGAGAGAGCTGCTCAAATACGTCGCTGATGCCCGAGGTCACCACCGTGACATCCGGGAATATAAAACGAAGGTAATGCGCAAAGAATTCGGCAATTGGCGCCGAGGCCCGCAGGCCGAGCACATAGATGCTGCGCGCGGAGATGATCTTTTCGATGGCATCCTCAAAGGCGTTGATATCCATTTCGTCGAGTGTCGAACGGATGTTCTGAATATCGGCCTTCATCACCTTGTTCAGCACCTGGGCATGATCCATATCCGAGGTCATCTCAAAGCGCTGGGAGGCAGTCAGTCGGTGGCGAATCAGCTCCTGAAGGGCCTTTTGAAGGTGGGGATAACCGCTGTAGCCCAGGGCGGACGCGAAGCGCACCACCGTGGATTCCGAGACCCCCACGTATTCACCCAGCTTGGAAGCGGTCATGAAGACCACCTTATCGTAATGGGTCACAATGCATTCAGCGATGCGACGATGACTTTTTGAAAGTTTCTTTCCGCTATGATTCAATCTCTGTATCAGTTCCTGTGCATTGTCCATATGTGTGACACCCCTTTGAGAGAGTAAAAACGTATTTGCTGTTGCAATTATACCGCATCAGACGCATATTTGCAAGGGTAACGTGCAAAGAAATGCATTGATTCGCTTTGAATAATTCATATTTCAGGGTTCTTAACAGATACAGACTGTTTTATTGGCGAAACGCATTCATGCAATTAACTACTGAATTAATTGCAAAAAGCCGCCGCGCCCCCATGAAACCGGAAGGGTATGAATCCCGTGCCGAATTCATATAATGCTGCGTGAAGTGTTGTGGGAGGTGAACACATGATTCATTTCAGGGTCATCCGGGCTTCAAGGCTGCTGTTGGCTTTGACCATACTGCTGTTGGCTGCGGTACTCGTGTTCATAGGTGTGCGAATGCTGGCGCAGTGCGATAAGGTTCCGGTCAACAACACTGCAAGTCTGGTTGATGCGAATGCGGGTGACGAGGCAAAGGCTGCGCAGGCCTTTGCCTCGTCTGGCAATTCAGGCGGGGCGTTGATGCGGCAGGGCGAAGGCATTGAAATAAAGGTCATCAACCAAACCATAGCCAGTGCTCCTGCCCCGCGTGTGTTGATCTATCACACCCATACCCATGAAGCGTATGAACAGACCGCAAGCGATCCCTATGAAGCTGTGGAAGTCTGGCGGACCAGGGATAACACACACAGCGTGGTCAAGGTGGGAGAAGAATTGGCCGCTCAATTGAGGCGATATGGCTTCGACGTGATCCATGATACGACGGATCATGAGGCGCACCAGCTCTCAACCGCCTACACCCGATCGCTCGTCACGCTGATGGATTACAAAGAGCGCTTTGACCTTTACATCGATCTGCACAGGGATGCCTATGTCGATGGCGATCCCATTGCCGTTCCCTCCTCCGGCGGCGAGGAGATGGCGCCGGTGATGCTGCTGATCGGCAACGGAAACGGCTTTGATGTCAAGCCCTGGTATGCTCAGAACCTCAGCTTTGCCAAGGCCCTGGAATCACGTATCAACAGGGAAGCCCCCGGCTTGTGCAAACCGGTGTTGGTCAAGGATGGCCGTTACAACCAGAATATCGGCGTGTTTTCAATACTTGTGGAGGTGGGTCACAATCGCAATACGCTTTCCCAGGCCTGCAACTCGGTTTCCCCTCTGGCAAAGGCGATTTATGCGCTGATGTTGGAGTCACCCGACCCGGAGCTTATGCGGATGAAGGCAGAATGGGAGGCGCAACACCCATTCCTCACGGACAAGGCGGTCGCTGAATCGGATGAAAGCGCGACGGCGGCGGATACAGCGCGTCGATAAATGATATAAATATATGGGTAATCTTCCCATTGTTTACTTGATCTTAAACGTCCATTGGACTTATTTTTATTGACAAAGCGTCTCACGGTTAGTAATATGACATATGAGAGAAGATACTATACACTACGACAGACGAATGCAAAGGATGACGAAAGATGAAGAAATGCCGTTTGTACATTGCGGACATAGATGTCCAATTCATTGCAGGCATACGTCGCGTGGTAACGCGATGTCAGGGAATAGAAATCGTTGGCAGCAGCGGTAATGGCCAAACGGCGTTGAGAGATTGCCTGCGTCTTAAACCGGATGTCGTCATATCAGATATCCCGCTGCCTGAATTGGACGGCATTTCACTTCTGCACGAATTTCAGCGCTTCAGCCATGCGCCCGCGATGATCATCTGCACACATTTCTATTCCGACGCCAGCATGAAATGTGCACGTCGATATGGCGCATCCTTTTTTCTCTGCAAGCCCATTGAGATGGCCATGCTGCCCGAATTGATCCAGGAGTGCAGTCGAAGCAACCGTCAATCTGCTCTGGAAATCAAGGAGAATGATCTTGAGAACGATGCGGAACGCTCTCGAGGCGCGATTGTTCACAAGTTGCTGAAGGACTGGGGTATGTCTGCGCGACTGGACGGCGTGGCATACTTTATCGAAGCGGCGGTTCACTGTCATAATGACGCGCTGCTGCTGAAGAACCTGTCAAAAGGATTATACGCACAGCTGGCCCAGCGGATGGATACCTCTGTTTCGAGAATAGAGCGCTCCATGCGCAGCGCGATTGCCATCGCCTATGATCGGGGTTCGCTGAGTCAGTGCTTTGACCATCGACCATCCAACCGTGAGTTTATAGAATATCTGATGAATACCGTGGATCAGAAGGAGCGATTCCAAATTCAGTAGATAACCCCTACGCCGATTTCTGCCGAAGGCGCCTTGATTTGGCGTATTTCTTATAACAAAAGTGCCAATATGTATGGCTACTTCGTCAAAAATGTGTTATAATCAGAATAGAGATACGCTACACAGGCGGAGGTGCTGACTGATATGAAAGCCAACAGACCAACACAATACAGGATTTTGTCCATCGATCCCTGGCTTCAACCGTATTACAACGACATTGCCCTGAGGATGGAACGACACGCGAATACCCGCAAATTGCTTCTGGGCGACGAGACCGATCTTACATCCTTCGCCAATGGTTATCTTTACTATGGCTTCAATCGAACCGAGACCGGGTGGGTTTATCGTGAATGGGCGCCTGGGGCCGACGCGATGCACCTGATCGGCGATTTCAACGGCTGGAATCGGGAATCTCACCCGTTGACCCGTCTGCCGGACGGCACCTGGGAGATCGAACTCGATGGAGCGGAGGCCCTGAAGCACGGCCAGTTGGTGAAGGTGCAGGTCACGCGGGACGGCAAGCGAACCGACCATATACCCGCCTATATCCGACGCGTGGTCCAGAATTCAGAGCACCTCTTCAACGGGCAGATATGGGCCCCTCCCCATCCCTTCCAATGGACCGACGGCGGCTATGGCAAGCGCAAGATCGCCCCTCCATACATCTATGAGTCGCACATCGGCATGGCCCAGGAGAAGGAGGGCGTGGGCAGCTATCGTGAATTTGCCGATTTCAACCTGGAATACATCCGCAGCCTCGGCTATAACACCGTCCAGCTCATGGCGATACAGGAGCACCCATACTATGCCTCCTTCGGCTATCAGGTGACCAATTTCTTCGCAGCCTCGTCCTGGTATGGCGAGCCGGAGGATCTGAAATACCTGATCAACAAGGCTCATGAAATGGGCATGTATGTGCTGCTGGACGTGGTTCACTCCCATGCCTCTGCCAACTCCGACGAGGGTCTCAACGGGCTGGACGGTACGGACGGCCAGTATTTCCTGGCGGGGGATCGGGGCTGGCACCCCGCATGGAAGACCCGCCTGTTCGACTACGGCAAGCATGAGGTGCTGCACTTTCTGTTGTCCAACCTGAAATTCTGGCTGGAAGAATACCACTTCGACGGCTTTCGCTTTGACGGCGTCACCTCGATGATCTACCAGAATCACGGCCTCGGCGCCAGCTTTACCGACTATTCCCAGTATTTCGGACTGAACACCAATGTGGACGCGCTGACCTACCTCCAGCTGGCCAACGAGCTGGTACACGCGGTCAACCCTTTTGCGCTGACCATCTGCGAGGAGATGAGCGGCATGCCCGGCATGTGCATCCCCATCCGCAGCGGCGGCATCGGATTCGACTATCGCCTGTCGATGGGCGTGCCGGACTTCTGGATCAGGCTGCTCAAGGAGTATTCCGACGATCAGTGGGACATGTTCAAAATGTGGTACGAGCTGACCACGCGCCGCCCGCAGGAGAAGAACATCGGCTACTGTGAATCCCACGACCAGGCGCTGGTGGGCGACAAGACGCTGATCTTCCGAATGGCGGACGCCGAGATGTACACAGGCATGACCAAGTCCTATCACTCCATCGCCATCGACCGTGCCATCGCCCTGCACAAGATGATCCGATTCATCACCCTCGCGCTGGGCAGCGACGGTTACCTGAACTTCATGGGCAACGAGTTCGGGCACCCGGAATGGATCGACTTTCCCCGGGAGGGCAACGGCTGGAGCTACAAGTATGCCCGTCGCCAGTGGTCGCTGGTGCAGAACGACACGCTGAAGTACGATTGGTTGGCCAACTTTGATCGGGCCATGCTGAAATTCAGCCGAAAGTATCGCGTGTTGAACAAGACAGACACCGTGAATCTTTGGATCGACCAGCCCGGAAAGATCATCGCCTTCTCAAAGGGCGAGCTGGTCTACGTGTTCAACTTCCACCCGACCTTCTCCCCCACCGACTTTTTCCTTCCTGTCCACTCCGTGGGCGAAGGCAAATACAAGGTGATCTTCTCCACCGACGACATCGACTTCGGCGGCATGGACCGCACCAGCAAGGATTACGTGTACTATACGAAGCTTGCGGAAGGACGGGGCCTGGGATTTGAGATCTACATTCCCTGCCGGACGGCCATCGTGTTCAAACGGTTGGAATGATACCTGCAAAGACAAGCGTCGGGCGGCACTCTGTTTCAGAGTGCCGCCCGGCATTGTAGATCGGTTTATCAGCGCACGATCAGGCTTTCGCCGGTCATTTCGGCGGGCTTTTCAATGCCCATCAGGTCCAGCATGGTCGGGCACAGATCGCACAGCTTGCCGCCGGTCTGGCGGAGCTCGTGCTTGGGATGGTCGGGGTCGATCACGATCACCGGCACCGGGTTTGTTGTGTGCGCCGTGAACGGGCCGCCGTGCACGGGGTCGATCATCATGTCGCAGTTGCCGTGGTCGGCGGTGATGACCACCTTGCCGCCCTGGGCGACCAGCGCGTCCACGATTTTGCCGACGCACTCGTCCACGGTGCGCACGGCCTTCTTCGCCGCCTCCATGACGCCGGTGTGGCCGACCATGTCGCAGTTGGCGAAGTTCAGTATGATGACGTCGTACTTCTTCTCGGCGATGCACTTGAGCACCGCGTCCGTGACCTCATAGGCGCTCATCTCGGGCTTGAGGTCGAAGGTGGGCACCTCCTCCGCGGAGGGGCTTGGCACCAGTATGCGATCCTCGCCGTCGAAGACGCGCTCCTCGCCGCCGTTGAAGAAGAAGGTGACGTGGGCGTACTTCTGTGTCTCGGCAATCCTGAGCTGCTTCTTGCCCAGCTTCGAAAGGTATTCGCCCATGGTCATGTGCAGACTCTCCGGCGGATAGGCGATCAGCACGTTGGGCATGGTCGCGTCGTACTGGGTCATGCACACGTAGGTCAGCGGGAAGAAGCCGTGCCTGCGCTCGAAGCCCTTGAAGTCGGGATCGACATAGGCGCGGGTGATCTCGCGGGCCCGGTCGGGGCGAAAGTTGAAGAAGATCACGGAGTCGTTGGCCTTGATGGTGCCCTCCGGGTCGATGACGGTGGGCAGCATGAATTCGTCGGTCAGGTGCTTGCCCGTCTCGTCCACCACCTTGTAGGAATCCAGTATGGCCTGGACGGGGTCGTCGGCCCGGATGCCCTCGGCGCAGACCATGGCGTTGTAGGCCTTCTCCACGCGCTCCCAGGCGAAATCGCGGTCCATGGCATACAGGCGGCCCATGACGGTGGCCACCTTGCCCACGCCGATCTCCTTCATCTTCTCAACAAGGTTCTTGACATACTCCCAGCCGGAATCCGGTGGCACGTCGCGGCCGTCCAGCAGGCAGTGCACGTAGACCTTTTCAAGGCCGTGCAGCTTAGCCATGCGAATGATGCCGTACAGGTGCTCGGTGTGGGAGTGGACGCCGCCCGGAGAGACCAGGCCGATCAGGTGAAGGGCCGAGTTGTTCTTCCTGCAGTTTTCCATGGCGGCCAGCATCGCCTTGTTTTCAAAGAACACACCGTCCTGGATGTCCTTGGTGATCTTCACCAGCATCTGGTAGACCACGCGGCCCGCGCCGATGTTGGTATGTCCCACCTCGGAATTGCCCATCTGGCCGTCCGGCAGGCCCACGTCCAGTCCGGAAGCGCCGATGGCGGTATGGCAATACTTTTCCTTCAGGCCGTCGAGCACGGGCGTGCCCGCCGCCACGATGGCGTGGGATTTGGGATCGTTTTCACCGATTCCAAATCCGTCCATGATAATCAGCGCGGTAGTGCTCATCAGAAGTTCACCACCTGCGCGAAGTCCTCAGCCTTCAGGCTCGCGCCGCCGATGAGGCCGCCGTCGATTTCGGGCTGCGCCATGAGGCCCTTCACGTTGGAGCCCTTCATGCTGCCGCCATACTGAATGCGGATCTTCGCCGCGGCTTCCTCGCCAAACTTATAGCCAATAGCCTTGCGGATGACGCCGATGGTCTCGTTCGCCTGCTCGTCAGTGGCGGTGGGTCCCGTGCCGATGGCCCACACGGGCTCATAGGCGACGACCACGTTTTCCAGCTCCTCGGCGGTCAGGCCGTGCAGCGCCATCTGGGTCTGGTACATGACAATCATGTCGGTGTAGCCGGCCTCGCGCTCGTCCTTCATCTCGCCCACGCAGACGATGGCCTTCAGGCCGGCCTTCACGGCGGCGACGGGGCGCAGGTTGACGGTCTTGTCGGTCTCGCCGAAGTACTGGCGGCGCTCAGAATGGCCGATGATGACGTACTCGCAGCCGGCAGCCTTCAGCATGTCGGCGCTCAGCTCGCCGGTGTACGCGCCGGAGGCCTTGAAGTGCACGTTCTGGGCGCCCAGCTTGATGTTGGTACCCTCGATGACGGGCTTGACGGCGGCAAAGTTCACGGCGGGCGTGCAGACGACGACGTCGCACTTGGCGTCCTTAACCAGGGGAATCAGATCCCTGACCAGCTGGGCGGCCTCCTCCGGGGTCTTGTTCATCTTCCAGTTGCCGGCGATAATGGGCTTGCGCATGGGAATCTCCTCCATTTCACGAATTCGTTCTTGTCAATCCATTTTTTTACAATGAGGAATGGGGATTTGGGCGTGGGGAATGAACTGCAGCGATACCGGATCATTCACATTCCCGATTCCAAATTCCCCATTCTTCACGAGTGCATTACTTATCCTTCAGGCAGGCGACGCCGGGCAGCACCTTGCCCTCGAGGAACTCGAGGCTCGCGCCGCCGCCGGTGGAGATGTGGCTCATCTTGGGGGGCAGCCCCATGGGGGCCCCGGCCGCCGCGCTGTCGCCGCCGCCGATGATGGTGGTAGCCTCGGACTCGGCCATGGCAGTGGCGATGGCCAAGGTGCCCTTGGCGAACTCAGGCTTCTCGAACACGCCCATGGGGCCGTTCCAGACCACGGTCTTGGCGCTCTTCACGGCGTCGGAGAACAGCTCGATGGTCTTCGGGCCGATGTCCAGGCCCTGCCAGCCCTCGGGGATCTTGCCCGCTTCCACGACTTTGATCTCGGTGGGGTTGTCGAAATCGTTGGCGATCACGGTGTCGATGGGCAGCAGGAATTTCACGCCCTTGGCCTTCGCGGTCTCCATCATTTCCTTGGCCAGGCCCACGCGCTCCTCGTCCAGCAGGCTGTTGCCGATCTCACCGCCCATGGCCTTGGAGAACGTGTAGGCCATGCCGCCGCCGATGATCAGGGTGTCGACCTTCTCCAGCAGGTTGGTGATGACGCCGATCTTGTCCTTGACCTTGGCACCGCCCAGGATGGCCACGAAGGGACGCACCGGGTTCTCGACGGAATTGCCCAGGAAGGTCAGCTCCTTGCCGATCAGGTAGCCGGCAACGGCGGGCAGGTAGTCCGCGACACCCGCGGTGGAGGCATGGGCGCGGTGCACGGTGCCGAATGCGTCGGACACGTACAGCTCGGCCATGGAGGCCAGCTCCTTGGCGAAGGCGGGATCGTTCTTTTCCTCCTCCGCGTGGAAG
>JAZTZK010000221.1:0-3946 GCA_045637485.1 Clostridia bacterium | reverse complement strand
GGAGAAGAAGTACTGCTGCTTCAGGCGCAGCTCCTTGCCCTGGTAGCTGTCGGCATTGGGATAGAGGATCTTGGAGATGACCTCCGCCAGCTCCCGCTCCTCCATGGCCTGCACGTACTGGCCGCGGTTGAAGTGGCCCATGTCGATCTCGTTGACAGCCCTGGCGCTCCAGGTGCGCAGGAAGTTGACCTCGGTGCTGTCATAGCCCACCACGGGGATGTCGTAGGGCATGGCCTGTACGGTCTTATAGTCCAGGTGGCGGTAGTAGGTGCGACCGTTGTCCTCATAGGTTTCGATGCGGCCGCCGAAGTGCACCTCCATGGCGTCCTGGGGATGGGGGATCTCCCAGATGTTGCCGCTGGCCAGCCAGTTGTCGGGCACCTCGACCTGATAGCCGTCCACCAGCTTCTGGCGGAACAGGCCGAATTCATAGCGGATGGTGCAGCCCACGGCGGGCAGCTTCAGCGTGGTCAGGGAATCCAGGAAGCAGGCGGCGAGCCTGCCCAGGCCGCCGTTGCCCAGGCCGGGCTCCGGCTCCTCCTCGAATACCACGGAGCGGTCGATGCCCAGCTCGTCCAGGGCCTTCATATAATTGGTCTCGTTGACCAGGTTGACCATATTGTTGTGCAGCGCGCGGCCGACCAGGAATTCGGCGCTGAGGTAGTAGCCCTTCTTGGCCTGCTCCCGCTTGCGAGCGTCGCGGGAGTAGCTGCGGCGCTGCATGATCTCGTCGCGCACCACCAGGGCCAGGGCCTGGTACAGCTGCTCCGGGGTGGCGTCGGCCACGTCGCAGGCAAACTGCGTGTGCAGCTTGTTGAGTATGCTATCCTTGATTTGTTCAACGGTCATCCGTTCAAAATTCACAAAAACACCTCCGAAAGAATAAGGCATGACGATAGGTTCAAATGTCACTATAACACAGAACAGGGGCATCTGCAATGGAATGTGTGTTGATTTTTTGGTTGAAATCGCGCATCTTTGAGTGTCTTGACCCTATATTCACGGGAATTCAACAATCGGTTTACATGATGCCGCCTCTGAATCCGCCGCTATGGAGGCAGTCGGGTCGGCACGGGGCCGATCCTGGCCGAAATCCGCCATGGCAACACCGGATTTGCATTTTTGAGATGCGAAAAATGCAAATTTAACCTTTGTATATCATAATCAGGCGTGGAAATGGGCATGGAGATATGGTAAAATGGCAAAAAGCAACACTACTTCGGGAAAGGTTGGATTGCGCTATGAAACCCTATGCTGAAATGTCCCGCGAGGAGTTGGAGAACGAGATCGCCCTGCTGAAAAAGGAGTACCAGAGGTTTCAGGGGATGGGTATTCACCTGAACATGAGCCGGGGCGTACCCTGCAAGGAGCAGCTGGACCTGTCCATGGGCATGATGGACGTGCTGGATTCCGACAGCGACCTGACCTGCGAGGACGGCACGGATTGCCGCAACTACGGCACGCTGACCGGCATCGATGAGGCCCGCGAGCTGCTGGGCGACATGATGGAGAACAATCCAAAGGACATTATCATCTACGGCAATTCCAGCCTGAACGTGATGTACGATACCGTTTCCCGCGCCTACACCCACGGCATCATGGGCTCCACGCCTTGGTGCAAGCTGGACAGGGTGAAGTTCCTGTGCCCGGTGCCCGGCTACGACCGCCACTTCGCCATCACCCAGTATTTCGGCATCGAGATGATCCCCGTGCCCATGACGCCCACCGGGCCGCAGATGGACCTGGTGGAAAAGCTGGTGGCCGAGGATGAGGCCATCAAGGGCATCTGGTGCGTGCCCAAGTATTCCAACCCTCAGGGCTATTCCTACAGCGACGAAACGGTTCGCCGCTTCGCCCGGCTGAAGCCGGCGGCCTCGGATTTCCGCATCTTCTGGGATAACGCCTACGGCATGCACCACCTGTACGATGAAAAGCAGGACTACCTGATCGAGATCCTTGCCGAGTGCAAGCGGGCGGGCAACCCGGACATGGTCTACAAGTTTTCCTCCACCAGCAAGATCACCTTCCCCGGCTCCGGCATCGCGGCCCTGGCCACCTCGCCCAACAACATGGAGGACATCACCAACCAGCTCCGCCGCCAGACCATCGGCCACGACAAGGTGAACCAGCTGCGCCATGTGCGCTTCTTCGGCGGCATCCACGGCATGGTGGAGCACATGCGCAAGCACGCGGACATCCTCCGTCCCAAGTTCGAGATGGTGGAGGACACGCTGGCGGAAAAGCTGGGCGGCCTGGGCATCGGCAGTTGGACCAAGCCCCTGGGCGGCTACTTCATTCACTTCGAGAGCCTGCCCGGGTGCGCAAAGGCCATCGTGGCCCGCGCCAAGAAGGCCGGCGTGGTGATGACCCCTGCGGGCGCTACCTGGCCCTACGGCAAGGATCCGCTGGACAACAGCATCCGCATCGCGCCCTCCTACCCCTCTACCCAGGAGCTTGCTTCTGCCGCGGAGCTTTTCGCGCTGTGCGTGAGGCTGGTCAGCGCGGAGAAGCTGCTGAGTCAAAAGTAATCCGATCAAAACCGACGCCCCGCTGTCGACCGACAGCGGCGCGTCGGTTTGTAAACAATGCGCATATCATAACAAAATTTGATGAATCTCGTCATTTTCACTGGACAGAGGGGGCGATTAACTGATATAATAGAAAGCGATAACATATGTTTTTCGGTCTGTCGGCAGGCAAAGGAAGTGTTTCGACCTATGTATTCCGAGCAGCAGCTTTCGCGCTATCCCTTTTTCGAGCGGGCGTTTGAAAAGGACAGGATCAACTATGTGCTGGATCCGCTGACGGGTCTGGTATCCCGCCAATACATACTCGGCTTTGTGCGTTCCCTGATCGAGGAGGGAACACCCTTTACCTTTGGCATGCTGGATCTGGACAACTTCAAATTCATCAACGATACCTACGGGCACCATGTGGGCGACGGGGTTCTGATGGACGTGGCAAGGGGACTGTCCGAATACCTGGAGGGCTATGGCGTGGCGGGGCGCTTCGGCGGCGACGAGCTGCTGTGGATCAATCTGCGCGACCGGGTCTACACCGATAAGAAGGCGTTCCTCAGCGCGCTCTACGAGAGTGGGAAGGTGCTGCGCAGGAATGTCCACCTGTCGGACTGCGCCCCGTTCATCACGGGCACCATTGGATGCGCCACCTATCCCGACGACGCCACGGATTACGACAGCCTGTTCGCCATGATCGACAAGACCCTGTACCGGGGCAAGCGCAAGGGCAGAAACTGCTACATTATATATGTGAAGGAAAAGCATGCCGACATCCAGATTCGCCAGATCGCGCGGCGGGGCGTGTATTCCTCGATGCGCAACCTGGTGCGCATGTTCGAGATGGTGCCGGGCATGAAGAACAAGCTGCACTCCGTCGCGCCGGTGGTGATCGACGAGCTGAAGATTTCCGACCTGTACTATGTCGACCGGCAGAGGATCATACGGGGCATCCGCGTGCAGGGCATCCGGGAGGATGTTTGCGACATCGACCAGCTGATGAGCGACGAGCTGTTTGCCGCCAACAACCTCGCCGTCGTCGAGGCGCGCTGCCCGCAGTTCTTCAGCGTGCTCAGCAGGTGGGAGGTTGAGTCGCTGATGGTGGTGCACATCGGCATGGACAACGAGCCCACCGACGGCTACCTGGTGTGCGCGGAACCCCGGAATCGCCGCCTCTGGCAGGAGGACGAGTGCGCTCTCATGTTCTTCCTGGCGAAGCTGATCGCCTTGCGACTGCGCATCGATGGCGAGACGTTCCTGGGCGACACGTGGTAACGCCTGAGTCTGATGGTTACAGCTCAGAGTCGTGATTATTCGGAACCCCTCCGCCAGCCCTACGGGCTGCCACCTCCCCTTTCAGGTAACGCTGTCAACTTAAGGAGCGGCTTCTCCAAAAGCCTTCTCCTTTGGAGAAGGTGGATTGCCGCGAA
>JAZTZK010000220.1:0-5631 GCA_045637485.1 Clostridia bacterium | reverse complement strand
CGGGAATCTTGACGGTGCCGTCTGCCTGCAGGTTGTTCTCGAGGAAGGCGATCAGCATGCGCGGCGGTGCGACAACGGTGTTGTTCAGCGTGTGGGCGAAATAGTTGCCCTTCTGCTTGTTCTTGATGCGGATGCCGAGGCGGCGGGCCTGGGCGTCGCCCAGGTTGGAGCAGCTGCCCACCTCGAAGTACTTCTTCTGGCGGGGGGACCAGGCCTCCACGTCGCAGCTCTTCACCTTCAGATCGGCCAGGTCGCCGGAGCAGCACTCCAGCGTGCGCACCGGGATGTCCAGCGTGCGGAAGAAATCGACGGTGTTCTGCCACAGCTGGTTGTACCACATCATGCTGTCCTCGGGCTTGCAGACCACGACCATCTCCTGCTTCTCAAACTGGTGGATGCGGTACACGCCGCGCTCTTCGATGCCATGGGCGCCCACCTCCTTGCGGAAGCAGGGGGAGTAGGATGTCAGGGTCTGGGGCAGCTCGTCCTCGGAAAGCATCTGGTCGATGAACTTGCCGATCATGCTGTGCTCGCTGGTGCCGATCAGGTACAGGTCCTCGCCCTCGATCTTGTACATCATGTTCTCCATCTCGGCAAAGCTCATCACGCCGGTGACCACGTTGCCGTGGATCATGAACGGGGGCACGTAGTAGGTGAAGCCCCGGTCGATCATGAAATCGCGGGCGTAGCTCAGTATGGCGCTGTGCAGCCGGGCGATGTCGCCCTTCAGGTAGTAGAAGCCGTTGCCGCTGGTGCGGCGGGCGGCGTCCAGGTCGATGCCGTTCAGGCGCTCCATGATGTCAACGTGGTAGCGGATCTCCCACCCGGGCACCACGGGCTCGCCGAAGCGCTCGTTCTCCACGTTCTGGCTGTCGTCCCTGCCGATGGGCACGGAATCGTCGATGATGTTGGGGATCACCAGCATGCGCTTGCGAATCTCCTCGGCGTATTCGACCTCCTTCTGCTCAATGGCGGCCAGTTCGTCCTGCATGTCCTTCACCTGCTGCTTGGCGGCCTCGGCCTCGTCCTTCTGGCCCTTGCCCATCAGCGCGCCGATCTGCTTTGAGATCCTGTTGCGCTGGGAGCGAAGGTAGTCCGCCCGCTGGATGGCCTCGCGGTTCTTCCTGTCGAATTCCACGACCTCGTCCACCAGCGCGAGCTTTTCGTCCTGGTATTTCTTCTTGATGTTTTCCTTGACCAGCTCGGGGTTCGTGCGAATCAGATTGATGTCCAGCATACTTGCTTCTTCCTCCTTCTATAAACCATGGCGGCGTGGACGCCGCCGCTACAAATCCTGCGAGAAAAGAAAAGCCCTCCTGTCCCGTTTGCCTGGGACGGAGAGCCTCCGCGGTGCCACCCGGCTTGCCTGTAAACAGGCCAACTTGACGTGCGCTGTAGGGGGCGCGCCCCTCCGGCTCGTCGCCGGATGCTCGGAAAGCGGAAGCGAAGGGCCCGGGCTGCCGGTTCACACCCGCCACCGGCTCTCTGGACGCGCCGGCCCATCGCCTTTTTCCTCGATCGCAGTATGTTTGATTGTGTCTATTATAGTGCCTGCAGGGGGATTTTGCAAGTAAAGAAACGGTTCCTGCCGCGCTCTATCCCTTCACCGCTCCGGCGATCAGGCTGTGCTGCACCTGGCTGCTCATGCACAGGTAGAGTATGAGCGTTGGCAGCGTGCCGATGACCAGCGCCGCGCCGATGGGGCCCCAGTCGGTCTGGTACTGGCCGAACATCTGCTGAATGCCCACGGTCAGCGTGCGCACGTTGTCTGACGACACGAATACCGACGCCATCAGCAGCTCGTTCCAAACCTGCAGGAACACGAATATTGCCGCGGTGACCATGGCGGGGACCAGCATCGGCAGTATGATGGTGAAGGCCGTGCGGTAGATGCCGCTGCCGTCGATGAAGGCGGCCTCCTCCATGTCGTAGGGGATCGCCCCGATGAAACCGGAGATGATCAGTATGGCCATGGGAATGTTGAAGGCGGTGTAGGGGATGATCAGCCCCCAGTGGGTGGACAGCACGTTCAGCCTCAGCAGCACGCCCAGCAGCGGCAGCAGCGCCGCGTGCATCGGGATCATCAGCCCCAGCAGCAGGTAGGTCATCGTGACCTTCTGGCCCTTCCAGCGCATGCGCAGCAGCCCGTAGGAGGACATGAAGCTGAGCAGCAGCGTCAACAGCAGCGTGACGCCCGTGGTGATGACGCTGTTGCGCAGGTACAGGCTGATCTTGCCCGCGCCCCAGGCGTTGGTGTAGTTGCTCCAGATCCAGTGCTGGGGCAGGCCCACCACGTTACCGCCGAAGATTTCGTTGTTCTCCTTCAGGGAGAAGGTGAACAGCCAGTACAGCGGAAACAGGCAGGCCACGGTCCAAATCACGAGAAACAGCTGGATCAGCAGCCGACCGATTGAAAAGCGCTTGGTATTCATCATTCGATCCGCTCCTTTCATCGCAGCTGGTTCTGCTCTTTGAAGATCACGTTCAACAGCAGCGTGAACACCAGGCACTCGGCCACGATGAACATGGCCATGGCGCTGCCCACGCCGTAGTGGTGGCTGGAAAAGATTTCCCGGTACATCGTCGTGGCGGGCACCTCGGTGCCCCGGTTGCCGTCCGTCAGGATCTTCACCATGTCGAACAGCTTGAAGGAGCCGATCAGCGAGAAGGACAGGCACACCTTCAGCATCGGCTTGATCAGCGGGATCTGTATTGAGAAGGCCATCCGCGGCCCGGAGGCGCCGTCCACGGTGGCGGCCTCGATGATGTCCGGCGAGATGGATTTCAGCGCGCCGTACATCAGCAGCATGTGGTAGCCCACGAACTGCCACAGCACGGGCACGAAGGTGGCCCACAGCCGGGTATCCTTGTTGGCCAGCCAGCCGCCCTTGGGGGTCGGCGCGCCGATGCTGCGCAGGAACATGTTCAAAAGGCCGTAGTCGTTGTTGTAGATCTTGCGCCACAGCTGGCCGATGACCACCGAGGAGATGATCACCGGAATGAAGTACACGTTCCGGTAAAAGCTCTCGCCCTTCACGCCCCGGGCCAGTATCAGCGCCAGCAGCAGCGAAAAGGGCAGCTGCAAAAACACCGACGCGCCGGCGTACAGCAGCGAATGGGCCACCGCGTCGGGGAATACGCTGCGCTTGCTGGTGAACATTTCCACATAGTTCCTGAAGCCCACGAAGTATTCAAGGGTGGGCTTGGTCTTGGTGGTCCAGTCCAGCAGGCTGTAGAAGGAGGACATGGCGATGGGGATGATGACGATGCAGGTGAAGAACAGCACCGTGGGCAGCACGAACACCATGATGTGCCACTTGTTGGACAATACCTTCTTCATAGGCTTTCTCCTGTGGATTGTTGGAAAAAGGGAGATGGCGGCAGCGCCGCCAACTCCCATCGGGAAACGCGATCGGTTCGCTTATTCGAAGATGGTCTCCATGTCCTCGCAGAAGGTCTGGCCGTCGATGTCGCCCTGCAGCAGCAGCAGCGTCTCGTCCATGATCAGGTTGCTGTCCTCGCCCTCCAGCGCGGTGTTGCACCACAGCAGGAAAGAGGAAGCCTCGTTGGTGGCGGACACGATCTGCTGGGTGATCGGGGCGATCTGGGCCTGTTCCTCGTCGGTCAGCTCAACCTTCCAGCAGGGCAGGCCCGCGCCGGACAGGTAGCCGTTCTTGGACAGGTGCTCGGCGCAGAACTGGCACAGCAGGAACGCCTCGTCGGGATGCTCGGTGTAGGCCGCCACGCAGAACTGCTCGGCGGGGCCGCCCATGAAGGCCTTCGCGGAATCCACGCCCTCAACGGCGGGGAAGGGCAGGGCGACGAAGTCGGCGGCGGTGTCCAGGGCAGCCAGGTTGCCGGCCTCCCACTGGCCCATGACGTACATGGCGACCTCGCCATTGTGCCACGGCACCTCGGATTCGTCGCGGGTCAGCGCGGCCACGTCGTCCGGGAACGCGCCTGCGGCCACCAGGTCGGCCAGGGCCTGGGCGCCGGCCACCATGCCGTCGGTCAGGAAGGTGCCGCCCTCCTGCTTGAAGCAGGCCTTGCGCAGGTCGGCGTCGCCGGCAAAGCGGAGCAGCAGGATGTCGCCCAGCATGTTGGTGGGCCAGCGGTCCGCGCCGCCGGTGATCATCGGGGTGACGCCCGCGGCCTTGAAGGCTTCAACCGCCGCCAGCAGCTCGTCCCAGGTCTCGGGCAGCTTCACGCCGTTGGCCTCGAACAGGGCCTTGTTGCAGTACAGCACGGAGCAGGCGTTGGTGTAGGGCAGGCCGTAGATCTTGTCGTCGAAGGTCATGTTGGCCAGCGCGCCGTCGATCAGGCGGCCCAGGGTCTCGTCGTCCAGGTAGTCGTTCAGGGGCAGGACCTGGCCCATGTCCACCTTCTCCTTCAGGATGCCGCCGGCGTTCCAGTAGAACACGTCGGGCATGGCGTTCTGGGTGGCCAGGGTGTCGCCCTTTTCCTTCCAGGCGTTGGCTTCGTTCCAGTCGACCTCCACGTGGATCCAGGGATAGGCGGCCTCGAACTCCTCCAGGGTCTTCAGGAAGGGCGCGCGGGTGGCCTCGGATTCAGAGGACCAGATGGAACCGAAGGACAGGGTCACTTCCTCGTGTTCCTCGGCCAGGGCCGGTACCAGGCCCAGGCAGAGGGTCAGGGCGAGCAACAGGGCAAGCAGTTTCTTCATGGGAATAGCCTCCTTTTATTCCAATTAATTAAGCGGATTTTAACATATAATGGAGATTCATTCAAGCCCATCGGGGCGGTTTGAAAAATGTTGATGATATTGAAGGCAAATAGTGATAAATCAGTTGGCCAGCGCGTAATACCGCTCGATGACGTTGGGGACGATGACGTTGGGGACGGTTCTCGCCGTCATGACGTTGGGGGCGGTTCTCGCCGTCATAAAAATGTCAATCAAAGATGGCAGAACGAACCGTCCCTGATGTCAAAAATGTCAATCAAAGATGACAGAACGAACCGTCCCTGATGTCAGATCCAGAACGAACCGTCCCTGATGTCAAAGATGACAGAACGAACCGTCCCTGATGTCAGATGGTCTAAGGGAAGAGGCTCCCCGGTATATTCAGGACAGCTTGCTGGTTTTGACGAAGATATAGATCGAGTCGTAATTACTTAACCTTTGCTTTTTTAGCGGCAGACCAGGCCGACCAATAGGTCTGTCCGTTTACTTCCTTGTAGGCGCGGATGCGTACATAGTAGGTCTTGTTCTTTTTCAGGTTTTTCAGCGTCTTCTTTACCGTAGTCGCCTTGCTCACTGTTACCTTCTTGGAGGAGGAGAAGTCCTTCTTTAAGCTATATTCCAATTGATAACCGGTAACGCCGCTGGCTTTCTTCCAACTAACAGTCAACTGTTTCTTGCCGGCCTTCAGCTTCAGGCCCGTCACAGCTTTCGGAACGATATTGAAGGATGCAGTCTTTTCCCCTACATAGCTGCCTTTGCCCTTTACGATGACGGTGGCCGTGCCGATCTTCTTGTTGTTTTTATAGGATACTGTGTAGTCTGTTCCCGCCTCCAGCTGCGTCGTGCCGTACTTTACAGTCATGGTCGGTTTCAGGGCTTTGCCGGAATAGACCACGTCTTCGATGGCGACCGTGCAAGCGGCGACGTGG
>JAZTZK010000219.1:0-4721 GCA_045637485.1 Clostridia bacterium | reverse complement strand
CTTGGCCGGGGCAAGTCGCTGACGCTGAAGGGCGTCGTCTCGCCCGCGAAGGTGAAGACGAAGCTGACCTGGAAGAGCGACAACAAGTACGTCACCGTCAAGAGCGGCAGGGTGACGGTGAACAAGAAGGCCAAGGTCGGCTCCGTGGCGCGGATCACCGTCAAGACCGCCAACAATAAGAGCACGTATATCTACATCGTGGTGAAATAAAAAGCAAACAGTGACAGAGGAGGCAGAGTATGAAACGACGGATCATGCGCGCATGGGCGCTGCTGATGTGCGTCATGCTGCTTGCGGCGGGCGCAGGGGTATATGCGGAGGATCTGACGGTGGAAGCGGAGCCCGGGGAGGAATGGCCGGCGCAGGCCCTGGAATCCGGCGCGCTGTCCCTGGACGCGGATGGCCTGGAGTCCGTGGAGCTGCTGGCTGCGCCCCAGCCAGAGGCGCAGGCCCCGCAGGGCAACGCCAACTCGGGGGAAGCCGACGGCTTTTCCTACGAGCTGCTGGCGGATGGCACCGCCAGCATCACAGGCTGCACGCTGACCGGGGATGTGGTCATTCCCGATACCATCGACGGGTATACGGTGACCAACCTCCAACGGGAGCTGTTCTACGGCAGCAGCGGACTGACCAGCGTGCGGGTGCCGGCCACCGTCACCTATTTCGGCGATGATCCCACGGACAGCACCTTCACCTACGTGTTCTCCTATTGCTATAACCTCACGTCCATCAATGTGGCGTCGGACAACCCCAGCTTCCGGTCTGTGGACGGCGTGCTGTACAGCAAGGACATGAGCGTGCTGTACAACTATCCCTGCAGCCGTGCGGGAGAGACCTACCATGTGCCTGAAGAGACGGCGGTCCTGGATTGCACGTCCTTAGCCCGCGCATTCAACCTCAGGCACCTTTACCTGGATTCCCCGGAGACCACATGGCGCACCTATACCTTCTTCGGCGACGGCAACCTGTATGTGCATTACAAGGCGGGCGGATACAGCGAAAACACAGTCCAGTACTTCATGGGGATGGACTTGTATGCCGAGGTGAACGAAAACTTCCCGACCTACGTTGAAGGGAAGGTCGCGCCCACCGGCATCGCCATCGACCAGGGCAAGAGCGCGACGCTGTACATGGGCAACAAGCTGACCCTGAGTGCGACGGTGACGCCCGCTGCGGCCCAGACGACCTTGAAGTGGTCCTCCGGCAAAAAGTCCGTGGCGACGGTCAGCGCCAAGGGCGTGGTGAAGCCGAAGAAGGCGGGCAAGGCCGTCATCACCGTGAAGACCGACAACGGCCTTTCGGCGAAGATCACCGTCAAGGTGGTCGACGCCGCCAGCGTGAAGCTGAAGAAGGGGAGCAAGACCCTGAAGAAGGGCCAGAGCGTCAAGCTTGGCCGGGGCAAGTCGCTGACGCTGAAGGGCGTCGTCTCCCCCGCGAAGGTAAAGACGAAGCTGACCTGGAAGAGCAACAACAAGTACGTCACCGTCAAGAGCGGCAAGGTGACGGTGAGCAAGAAGGCCAAGGTCGGCGCCAAGGCGAAGATCACCGTCAAGACCGCCAACAATAAGAGCACGTATATCTACATCGTGGTGAAGTAATGGCGGATGCGCCGGTATGCGCGGGCGAAGCGATTCAGCCTCCGGATACCGGCGCTGAAACTGCGTCCATGGGCATTGAGAAGGAGATTGGGAGGGATATCATGAATAAGAATCGTTTGCTCGCGTGGCTGCTCTGCATAGCCTTGCTGATACTGAACTGCGCTGCCCTCGCGGAGGAACAGGGCATCGAACTGATCGAAGAAGCGGCGGAGGAATTCCCGATTGAAATCGGGGCGGAGGTCGGGGAGGATGGCCTCGAGCTCGACGGGCTGGACGGGCTCGATGTCGAACTGCCGGACCTGGAGCTGGAGGACGGCCTTTCGGGCGAACCGGAGGCCGACGCGGAGGCCAACGGCATTGTGCCCCGTGTCAGGCAGCTTCAATTCACCGGGGAAGCCCTCGACAACGACAGGCTGTTTGAGGGCTATGTCGACCTTCTCTTTGGAAAGCATCCCCAGGGTGACCTGCGCAGCAACGGCCTGGCCGGCGATAACCTCACGGGCACGGCGAAGAAGCTGTACAATAACCTGGTGAAGCAAATCAAGAAGGTGTCTACCGGGTCGGAGAGCAGCACTGTATTCTGGATTCCCACCAGCATTGTCGATTACAGGGATTACAACACGTTTGGGGACGTTCTTGTGAGCGTGGAATACGCGCTGGTCGTGGATTACCCCTATGAGCTGTTCTGGTATGACAGATTCAAATACGTATGGTACGGCTACAATGAGCAGGGCATGATGTATGTGATGTTTACCGTGGCTTCGGAATTTGCCGACTGGAGCGGCTATACCTATGCAGGCAACAGCTTCGAGACCGACACGTCGAAGATACGCGCGGCCCAATCCGCCGCCAAAAACGCCAAAAAGGTCGTCAGCAAGAATGCGGGCAAGAGCGACTACAACAAGCTGTGCGCCTACAGGGACTACATCTGCGCGAATGTGGATTATAACGACGAGGCGTTTGAAAACGAAAGCTATCCCTATATCGGGCCCTGGCAGCTGATCTGGGTTTTCGACAATGATCCCTACACCAAGGTTGTCTGCGAGGGTTATGCCAAGGCCTTCCAATACCTGTGTGACCTGTCCAGCTTCAACGGCGATATCCAATGCTACATGATCGTCGGCGATGCGACAACCGGCGGCTCCTCCGGTCTTCACGCGTGGAACATCGTCACCATGGAAGACGGAAGGAACTACCATGTGGACGTCACCTTTATCGATGGCGGCCTTAACGATTTTTTCCTCTGCGGGGGCAAAGCGACCGGGCGCGCCAACGAATACACGGTCTATCATTACACCTATACAATGGACGCCGCTACGGTGCGCACCTTCCCCGCGAAACGGCTGAAGCTGTCCACCGGCGATTATGAGCCCGGCCACACGGTGGAGCCCAAGAGCGTCAAGCTGAAGAAGGGCAAAACCACGCTGAAGAAGGGGAAGAAGCTCGACCTGAAGCGGGGCAAGTCGCTGACCCTGAAGGCCGTGGTGTCGCCCGGCAAGGCCAAAACCAAGCTGACCTGGAAGAGCAGCTACAAGTACGTCACGGTGAAGAACGGCAAGGTGACGGTGAACAAGAAGGCCAAGGTCGGCGCCAAGGCGAAGATCACCGTCAAGACCGCCAACAATAAGAGCACGTATATCTACATCGTGGTAAAGTAAGGCGCTTTCGACAGGTAACCTGTGCGCATTGCCCGTATGAATCCGCCGTTGCGTCGTCGGTGAACGCGCCCCGGCGCGCCGCCATCCTTCGCCACGCGATGACGCATCTATCCGGCGCGCCCTGCACGAATTGTTTCTGCCCGGCGTCCAAACGGAACAGGCAAGCCATGACCCCCTTCGCTCCGCGCAGGACGCGGCTTAAGGAAAGCCGTCGCCCTTAACGAAGCGAAGGGGGTTTGCGTTCGCCGGATCCCGTCGGCTCCCGCTTGTCCGGGATCTCACGGCACATTGAGGCAGTCCTTCTTTACCCCCTCACGATCACCAGCGCCGCATACCCTATGTAGATTCCCAACAGCACCGCGCCCTGCCAGCGATGAAAGCGGCCCGTCCACAGCGGCGGCGCGACCGCGACGGCGCACAGCGTCAGGCAGAAGGGCATATCCAGCGCCAGGGTCTGGCGGGGGAGGCAGAGCCGCCCGCCACCCCGCAGCGCGCACAGCGGCAGTATCAGCGTCAGGTCGATGATGTTCGCGCCGACGATGTTCCCCACGGACAGCCTGCCCTCGCCCCGGGCCAGGGCGGTCAGCGTGGTGACCAGCTCCGGCAGCGACGTGCCCGCCGCCACCAGCGTCGCGCCGATGACGCTGTCGGGCACCCCGCACAGCCGCGCCAGCGCCGCCCCGTAGTCGCACAGCAGCCGCGCTCCCGCGGCGATGGCCGCCCCGCCGCAGGCGAAGCGCAGCGCGCACCCCGCCAGCAGAGCGGGGGAGGGGCGGGGGCGCTTTTCAGCCTGTCCAAGGGCGTGCCTGCGCCCGTCGGCGGCGCTTTGCCAGAGAAAGCCCCCGCACACCCCCAGCGGCGCGAGCGCCCAGGGCAGGGTGATGACCCCGCCCCCGCACAGCAGGCGAAGCAATCCCGCCGCGCCGGCCATCAGCAGCAGTTGGCCGCCCTGCCGCCGGTCGTCCAGCGGGACGGGGGCGCAGCTCAGGCTGATGCCCAGGATCAGCCCCAGGTTCGCCGCCACCGATCCCACGGCGTTTCCCGCCGCGATGCCCGCCGCGCCCCGAGCCGCGGCCAGCAGCGACACCGCCAGCTCAGGCAGCGTGGTGGCCAGGCTGACCACCGTGGCCCCCACCAGGAACGCGGGCACCCCCAGCGCCCGGGCAAACCACACTGCGGCGTCCACAAACAGCCCGCCCCCCTTTACGGTCAGGACGAGGCCGATAAGCAGCATGAGCATAGCTGCGGACATGGCGAACCCCCCTTTCGAAATTCTGATTTGTCGCGCTGCGACAAATCAGAATTACAGGGGTTAGGGGGTAGGTTTTAGGGGTTAGGAGTGGTGCCCTAAAGGGCTAGCTTCGCGTCGCAAATCCCTTCGGGATTTGTTTGATTCTATGGAAAAGACAGGGGTTTCTACGCTTCGCAAGCCTTTGAATATAAAGAAATCCGCAAGGATTTCATC
>JAZTZK010000218.1:0-5770 GCA_045637485.1 Clostridia bacterium | reverse complement strand
TTGAAGGCTGAACAGGGAGGTTGAAAGCATGGATGGGATCCGTTCGATTCTGATCAAGGACACCACCCGCGAGGAGCGCATTCGCATCGTCAATCGTGCCCTCGCCGTCTGTGGCACGGAGTGCGAGTTCTGCAGCGGCTGCGACAAGGCTGGAAGTTTCACTGCAGTTTCGCGGCGGCGGGCGGGTGGAGAGCTACTACCAGCCGTATATCGACGGGGAGAAGGAATTGCGCCAAATCAACGAGGAATTCCGCACCGGGCTGGTGAGAGGATAGAAGCAAAAAAGAAACGCGGGCGGTCGCTGGTTTTGCGATCGCCCGCGTTTTGCGATCATTTTTCTTCTTCATAGATGGCTCTTTCGCCGCCGATCAGCATGGGTCGCGTCCTCGCCGCGGCGACGATCGCGCTTCCAATGTGCCGGTTGTTCAGTCTCAGGGGAATCGCGACGCGCCTCAGGTGCATAGCGATCAGCGTCAGCCCGATGTCCAGTCCCGCGTCGGCTTGAATGCTCATCACGGCGACGGGATCGTCGAACAGCTTCCAGGCCGCCGTGGCCAGCGCGCCGCCCGCCTTGAGCCGAGGTACGACGCTGACGATCTCATATCCTCGTGTCTCGGCGAGGCTTCGCTCCACAATCAGCGCGCGATTCAGGTGCTCGCAGCATTGAAATGCCAGATCAGCGCCCCGCGCTCTGCCCACCGCAAGGGCGGAACGGGCGACGGCTTCGCCGAATTCGTAGCTGGAATTGTGGCCCAGAACACCTCCGGAGATCTCGCTGGAGCTTGCGCCGACCACCAGCAGACGAATGGGATTCAATCCGGTTCGTTCCAGCTGAAAGAGCTCTTCCAGACACAGCCTTGTTTGATCGCATACCATCGCAGGGGTAACTGCCATTTGTCTCACCCTCTTTTCTCGCTGTTCAGTTCATTATACTGCCCAGGAGGGATCATATCCAATACACAATTGCCATGTTTCATTATTCAATCAGACTATAGAAGACGCCCGTGAACCTGCGCGGGCGTCTAATTATTCATCTGCCTTATGAATGAATCACCTTGAAATACAGTTCCCTCAGCCGCAGTGGATAGCACACGATCATGGCGAATATCGCCCCGAAGCCCGCCTGGACGATCTCAAAGGGCAGCTTTATCAGCGAGTATTCCGGGGTAGAGTAGACGTAAGCCCTTCCCAGCGTGTAGCCGATAACCATGATGATCGCGCCGATCGTGACGCCGATGCCCGAGGCCAGCGCCTGCCTTTTCCTCAGGATCCTGTGGCTGATGAGGCACACCACCACAGCCTGCAGGCCGTGCGTCACCAGAGAGACGAACATCGGCGCAGGATAGAAGAAGAAATCCCCCAGGAAGGAGCCGATGCCGCCCACCACGAAGGCGGACAGGGGATCCAGCAATATGGCCGCGACATTGATGACCGTATCGCAGAAATACAGGTGCCCTCCTGGAACGGGAATGGAAAAGATGCTCAGGCTCAGTATGACTGTCATAGCCGTAAACATGCCTGTCAGCGTAAGGCGCAGGGTACGGCTGCGCGGGATTGCGTCGTTCATTTTGCTTGACCTCCCATAGAGTAAGGGAGCGGCGCGCTCCACCGCTCCCGTCGTTTTGTGCGCCTGCGTCATTCCACCGGAATGACGGCGTCGCCATACTTCTCGCGGATGAATTCGCGGGTCTCCTCGCTCTTCAGAGCGTCGACAAGCGCCAGGACCGCGGGATTCTCGGCATCCTCGGCGCGGGTGACCACCACGTTGGCGTAGGGGCTGTCGGGGCCTTCGCTGAACAGCTTGTTGGGAGAAAGCCCGGCCTCCAGGATCTTGTTGGTGTTGATGATATAGAAATCGTACTCATCCTTGGTGGGAATCACCTGGAACTCGTCCAGCTCGATGATCTGGATGGGCTTCACATATTCGACGATGTCTGTGACCGTCGCGGCCAGGGAAAACTGCGTGTCCTCGGCCAGCTTGATGAAGCCGTTTTGTTCCAGAATGCGGAGCGCGCGGTATTCGTTGGTCACGTTGTTGGGCAGCGCCACCGTGGGGTTCTCCGGCAGCTCGTCGATGGAGGCGTACTTGTCGGAATACGCCGTGATGGGCTCCACGTGGATCGCGCCGACGCTGACCAGGTCGAAGCCGTTGGCTTCGCATTCAGACTGGAGGTAGGGCACGTGCTGGAAGAAGTTGAAGTCGATCTCGCCAACGGAAAGGCGCTCGTTGGTGTTGGAATCGGCGGAGGTCGCCACCAGCTCCACGATGATGCCCTGTTCGGCCAGCTTGGGGGCGACAAACTCGACCAGCTCGCTGTGGGGCACCAGGTCGACAATGCCCTTGATGGTCACGGTTTCCTCGGCGATGGCAGTCACAGAGGCAAAGGCGAAGGTCAGCGCCAGAACGGCGATGAGAAGACGTGCGATGCTGTTGTTCTTCATGGTATACTTCCTTTCGTTCATACAATGGTCGTTGGTGTTCATGTGACAATCGCTATCTGATTTCATCATGTCAGTCTCCATGCCGTTTTTGATCCGCCTCCTCCCGGCTGTGCCGGTTTCCATTTGCTGCCGCGTGGGATTGCCATCCGGGTCAGCCATCGAAGGGCCTCCCGTCCGCGTTTGCGCGGTTTGGCGAAAAAGAAGAGGTACACTGGCTGTTCGCTCAATGTACCTCGAATCTCTTTCGTCGGTGCATGCATTATAGCGCTTTGAAGCGGGCTTGTCCAATACCGGGTCGCTATGGTTCAAGATAGGAAAATCCTATCGCGTCATACCAGGCAGCGCTTTCTCAGGATGTGGTTGGAGATGCCGTTGCCGATGGCCTGGATCACCTGCACCAGAATCACGAGCACATACACGCAGGCAAACAGCCGGTCGTGCTGGAAGCGCTGATAGCCGAAGCGCACCGCCACGTCGCCGATGCCGCCCGCCCCGAACAACCCCGCCAGCGCGGTCATGGAAATGATGGAGATCACCGCCACCGTAAAGCCGCGGATGATGGAGGGCAGCGTCTCCGGGATGATGATCTGAAATACGATTTGCCAATTCGTGCTGCCGACGGACTTTGCCGCGTCGATCTTGCCCTTGGCAATCTCCTTCAGGCTGCTCTCCACGATGCGCGCGTACATGGGGATGCAGCTGGCGGCGATGGAGATGATGCATGGATCGCGCCCATAGGAGCGCCCGAACAGCAATCGCGCCACGGGAATCATCAGTATGATCATCACAGCCTGCGGCAGGGAACGCAGCACGTTGATGATCCAGCCCGTCGTGGAATAGGAAATCCTCAGCGGGAACACGCCGTCAGGGCTGGTTGCCGTCAGCAGTATGCCGAGCAGTATGCCGAATATCAGTACGATCAGCGAGGCAACGCCGGTGATGTACAGCGTGTCTGCGATTGGCGTGAGCAATTCCCGCCAGATATCCGGGGAGAACGACGCCTTGACGACCTCCCAAAACGGTGTATCCAACAAACTCATGGTTGACGCCTCCTATATGCCTTCGCCGTTTTTGACCTCGCCCGCCTGCTGCATCTCGAAGAATACCTTGCTAAACAGCGCTCCGGTGCGGCTCTGCGAGTTGTAGAAGATCTCATGGACGTCTCCCTGCTCGGTGATCACGCCGTCCTCCAGCACGGCCATGCGCTGGCAGGAGTACTTGATGGCATCGAGCTCATGGGTGATCATCAGGATGGTAATTCCCGTCTTTTGATTGATCTGACGGAGCAGGTCCAGGATCTGGATCGTGGTCTGGGGGTCGAGGGCGCTGGTCGCCTCGTCGGAGAGCAGCACGTCCGGCTCCGTGACGATGGCCCTGGCGATGCCCACGCGCTGCTTCTGGCCGCCTGACAGACCGCCGGGATAGGCGTTCAGCTTGTCCGTCAGGCCCACCAGCTCCGCCGTGGCGAGCACCTTTTCGCGGATGAGCTCCTTTTTCTCCCCGGCAATTTTTAGGGGATAGGCGATGTTGTCGTAGACGGTCTTGGCCTCCCACAGGTTGAAGGTCTGGAAGATCAGCCCCAGCCTGCGGCGGCGCTGGCGCAGCTGGCGGTCGCTCAGCGCCAGGATATCCTCTCCGCCGATATGTATGGTGCCGCTGTCTGGGGCCTCCAAGCGATTGATGCACCGCGCCAGTGTGGATTTGCCCGCGCCGCTGAAGCCGATGATCCCGAATATTTCACCCCTGTGGATGGACAGGTCGATGCCCTTCAGCACCTCAAGATCCCCGTCTCTGGTGTGAAATGTCTTGGTCAATCCCCTGATCTCGATGAATGCTTCCGCCATAACATACCCCGCCTGTTAAATATGATAATTCTTCTCCTCGATGGCGTCCATCAGCCCGTATTCCAGCAGGATCTCCTCCAGGCGCTCCTGGGTCATGGGCGTGGGGATGGTAAAGGCCTGGTTCTGGTCGATGGCCTGGGCCAGTGCGCGGTATTCGTTCGCCTGATGACTGTTCGGATCGTATTCGATGACCGTCTTGCGGTTGATCTCCGCCCGCTGCACCACGTTGTCCCGGGGCACGAAGTAGATCAGCTGGGTGTTCAATTCCTTTGAAAACGCCCTCAGAAGCTCGATTTCCCGGTCTACGTTTCGACTGTTGCAGATGATGCCGCCCAGCCGCACGCCGCTCTTGCGCGCGTACTTGGCGATGCCCTTGGAGATGTTGTTGGCCGCGTACAGCGCCATCATCTCGCCGGAGGCCACGATATAGATTTCCTTGGCCTTGCCCTCGCGCATGGGCATGGCGAAGCCGCCGCAGACCACGTCGCCGAGGACGTCGTAGAACACATAGTCCAGATCGTCGGTGTACGCACCCAGCTGCTCAAGCAACCCGATGGAGGTGATGATGCCGCGTCCTGCGCAGCCCACGCCGGGCTCCGGTCCGCCGGATTCCACGCATTTGACGCCCTTGAAGCCCTCCTTCATGATGCTGGCGAGCTCAACGTCGTCCCCGGTCTCCCGGATGGTATCCAGCACCGTGCGCTGGGCCAGCGTCCCCAGCAGCAGGCGGGTCGAATCCGCCTTGGGGTCACAGCCCACCACCATGATCTTCTTGCCCAGCTCCAGCAGGCCTGCCGTTAAGTTTTGCGTGGTGGTGGATTTGCCAATGCCGCCCTTTCCGTAGATCGCGATCTGCCTCAGTTCCTTTGCCATGCTCATGTCCTCCAATTCCTGTCTTTCAGGTCATTACCCGTGTGAGAATGTGTTTTCCAGGGTGACGGGGCGTATGTACAGCTGCCTGGATACATCCGCGCCGCCGGGGATGCCCGCCGCGTCCGCCCGGCAGTGCTGGCAGTGGCGGAACACCCGGATATAGCGCTCGCACCTCTGCCGCGTCCGGTCGATCAGCGCGCAATCGGGTCTTGTACACCAGTCCAGCTCGTTCTGGGGGATCAGTGGAATGATGTTGTAAAGCTGTGCGCCGCGGGCGGCGACAGCTTCGGCGATCTCCGGTATGTGCGGCGCGTTGATCTCGGGGATCAGCACCGTGTTGACCTTGACGGTGATGCCCGCCTTTGCCACCTTCTCAATCCCCATCAGCTGGTTTACAATCAGAATCTCCGCCGCCCTTCGCCCGGTCAGGAGCCTGCCCTTCCAGACGATGCCGCCGTTGATCCTCTCCAGGATATCCGGGTCGACGGCGTTGACGGTCACGGTCAGGGTGTCCACGCCCGCCTCGACCACCTCATCCGCCCTTTCATCCAGCAGCAGGCCGTTGGTGCTCATGCAGCGCAGGATATCGGGAAACGACTGCCTGATTTTTC
>JAZTZK010000217.1:0-13710 GCA_045637485.1 Clostridia bacterium | reverse complement strand
ACGGGCTACCCGACCCCCGGCCCCCGGGGGGCGCCGAGCCGTGCTTTTATTCTATACTGTCATTCCGTCTGCATGGGGATGTACAGTATCTGTGCCGCGGCGGTTATGTCAAAGCCGTCCAGGTCGTCGCCGACCACGCCGACGGAATACATCAGCCCCGTGAGGTCGTCGTACCATAGACACAGGTCAATGGTTTTTCCTTCGCTGTGGGCGCGACGGCAGACGCCATTGCACCGTCCCACGGTGCAGTCATCCTGGATTTCCCAGTCATAGTACATGCCGGAGATATCCTCAAAGGCATCTGCGGGGGCAATGCGGGCGGTGTATTCCTCGCCCTGCCAGGTGAAGGTCACCTGCCCCATCTGCTCAGCCTCCATCATCTGCCAGGACACGTTCGTCGCGCCGTCAGGCAAGCCCAATTGCAGCCCCAGCGCGTCCATCAGCCCCTGGGCCGTAGTCGGCGTCCAGGGATTGACGAGCCCTGCCTCAGCCAGCGCTGCGCCCAATACCAGGGTCAGCAGCGCCAGCAGCACTGAAATCGCCTTTTTCATATCTGAACCCCTGCGTGATCAGCCGTTCAGCGCCGCGATGATATCGGGCAGCTGGCTGTCCACCTCGTCGTTCTCCAGCTGGCACGTACCTGCATTGTGATGGCCGCCGCCGCCGTACTTCAGGCACAGCTCGCCGATATCGACGGTGGACGCCTTGTTTACGATGGACTTGCCGATCATGACGGCGGTGTTCTGCTTGCGGAAGCCCCAAGCGACGTGCACGGAGATCTGGGCCTCGGGATAGAGCGCGTAGATCATGAAGCGGTTGCCCGCGTGGATGATCTCCTCGTTGCGCAGGTCCAGTACGATCACCTTGTCGTGGAGCACGGCGATGCGCTTGAGCTGCTCCACGAACATCTCGGACTGCTCGAAATACAGGTCCACACGCTCCTTGACGTCCGGCAGGGCCAGGATCTCATCGATGGTGTGCTCCATGCAGAAGCTGATCAGCTGCATCATCAGGTCGTAGTTCGAGATGCGGAACTGACGGAAACGGCCCAGGCCGGTGCGGGGATCCATCAGATAGTGCAGCAACACCCAGCCCTTGGGATGCAGTATCTCATCCACGGTAAAATCTGCGCTGTCGCCCTTGTCCACCGCGGTCATCAGCTCGTCGCTGACGTTGGGGAAGGCTTCCTTTCCACCATAGTAGTCGTAGACCACCCGTGCCGCGCTGCGGGCATTCGGATCGATGATCAGCTTGCCACCGGTCTCCAGAGCCTTCAGGCGGTCCATCTCGGATTCATGGTGGTCAAAGGCGATACCCACGCGGGGATCGTAGGGCAGATTGGTGGTAATGTCGTTGGCTGTCAGCTCGACCTTGCCATCCTGCACGTCCTTCGGATGAACGAATTTGATCTCATCCACCAAATCCAGCTCGCGGAGCATCATCGCGCAGGCCAGACCGTCAAAATCGCTGCGAGTCACCAATCTCCTCTTCTGTTCCATAACGTACCTCCCGTTTTTCCAGACAATTCTATTGCACTGTATCCTGCTTTGATACTATTATATCAGTTGCTTTTGTCGCGGTCAAGAGTAAGATTTGCCCTTTCTGCCATGTTCACTCTTTATTGCCACCCTTGCAATCCAGCTCTACCAGGATCACGTCGTCGCCGATGCGGCGCACTCTGGACCAGTCGATGACGCAGCCCTCCCGATCCTGCTTGAAAAAGCCGAGCACACCGCCGGAGCGTCCGGGTACCACCAGCGCCTGAACGCAGGCGGAATCGTTCAGTATCAGGTCGATGGGCCTGCCCAGCTTCCTGCCGTCAGAGATGTTGACGACGTCCTTGCGCTTCAGTTCCGAGAAGCTCATGCCATCCCCTCCCGTAACAACATATGGCCGAAGGCCTGCGGGCGTTCCCGGAAATGCTGACGAATCCGCGCTTTTCTTCGCCTTCCGGGCGATTTGCGTCGAAAAGGTCCGACATTCCCCGATGATTCGACAATTTCACGAAAACAGTCAAATAGCCGCGTATGGCTGCGCGTTCGCAGAGGCAATCGGTTCGGGAACAGGGAAAAGCCAGCTCCTGTCCGCCCCGGAGTGCCTCTACCTGTCGAAAACAGCGCTTTCAGGCGAAAAGCATGGCGAAACGCGGCGATATTTTTCCCACACTCTTCGACACCAGATTCTTGAGATTGACGGCCTCGATTGGCTATGATGTTTGGGCGGGGTGAGTGACGATGACCATCGAAGGCTTCCTGGCGATCAACCTGATGGGTGATTTTGTACTGTTGGCCTCCGTCAGCCGCGCGTTCGGCCTGTTCAGCTGGCGGCGGGTGCTCGCCGCCGATGCAGCCTGTTCCGCGCTCGCCATTCTATACGGGGTTCAGCCTGCGTTGGGTCTGTTTGTCGCGGCGGCTTCGCCGGCAATAGCGTCGCTGATCATCACCCGGCGGCTCGCGCCGAAGCTGTGGGCGTCGTTCACGCTGACGCTGCTGGGCCACGCGCTGCTGTGCGGCGGTATCGCGCATATGCTCGACCTGTCGCCGACGCTGGCCGCGCCCGTCTGCCTGGGCACAGGCGCGTTGCTGGCGCTGCTGATCGGCGCCGGACGGCCCCCGGGAAACCGGGATTGGCAGATGACGCTGTGCCTGCGGGTGGGCGACCGCAGCGCCAGGTTCTCGGCACTCATTGACACGGGGAACCGACTGCGGGAGCCCCTGTCGGGCTTGCCGGTGCTCATCGCGGAAGCGCCGCTGGTGCGGGACATACTGCCGGAGACCGGCTACCGCACGCTGAGCTTCGGCGCGCTCGGGGGTAACGGGCGCATGGCCTGCTTCAGGCCGGACGCCCTGTGGATCGGCAGCGGCCGGAAGCGTCGCCGGGGACCGGACATCTGGGTGGCTGTGTCGCCCACGCCCCTTCCCGGGCTGTGTCAGGCTCTCGCTCCGCCCGAATTCGCAAGCTATTACTGAATCAAAGCTTAGAGGGGGTTATATCATGGCGCTCAAATCCATTCGTCAATCCATATTCGGGCTCATCGTGCAGATCCACAGAGGTTCCGTCTGCTACATCGGCGGCAGCGATCTGCTGCCGCCACCCCTGTCCAGGGAGGAGGAGATCGCACTGATGCGCCGCTGCAACGCCGGGGACAGCGGCGCACGGGCCACTCTGATCGAGCGAAACCTGCGCCTCGTGGTATACATATCCAGGAAGTTCGAGAACACCGGTATAAGCATCGAGGACTTGATTTCCATCGGCGCCATCGGATTGATCAAGGCGGTGAACTCATTCGACCCGGACAAGAACATCAAGCTGGCCACCTACGCCTCCCGCTGCATCGAAAACGAAATACTGATGGTGCTTCGCAAGTCGAACCGCCTGAAGTCGGAGGTCTCCTTCGACGAGCCGTTGAACACCGATTGGGACGGCAACGAGCTGCTGCTGTCGGACATACTGGGCACCGAGCCCGACCTGGTCAGCAAGGAGCTGGACGCCGACGTGGAAAAGCAGATGCTGCACACCGCCATCGACAAGCTGAACGACCGGGAAAAGTACATCGTCGGACTGCGCTACGGCCTTGGCGCCGGCAAGGAGCATACCCAGAAGGAGGTGGCCGACATGATGGGCATCAGCCAGAGCTACATATCCCGGCTGGAGAAGCGCATCATCGGCAAGCTGCGGGAGGAGATGCTGAAGCTGGCATGAGCGCGGGATGCGGAAACAGGGCGATGCCCTCTGAAAAACACGTATTTCAGAGGGCATCGCATTGTTTTGGATAGATAGCGTTACTTGATGACCTTCAGGGCCTTGCGGTCAATGGTCAGGGCGACGAAGATCAGGAAGATGACGCCCTTGATCAGCTGCTGGGTCTGGGGATCGTAGCCCAGTATGGCCAGGCCGCTGTTCAGCACGGCGTACATCAGTGTGCCCACGATGATGTTGGAGAAGCGCACCTTCGCGCCGCCGGTGATGGGCAGGCCGCCCAGCACCAGGGAGATCAGGATCTGGGTCTCCAGCTGGTTGCCCGCGGTGGCGGTGATGGAGCCGACCTTGATGACGTTGACAAACGCCGCCAGGCCGGTCAGCGCGCCAGCGCACACAAAGGCCAGGAACTTCACGCGGTCGGTGTGCACGCCGGAGAAGCGGGCGGCTGTCTCGCCGGAGCCGACGGCCTTCACGTCGTTGCCGATGCGGGTAAACCGGAACAGGAACCATGCCACCACCAGCACCGCCACAGTGATGCCGATCTTCAGGCCGTTGTTATCCAGTGCCTTGATGGCGGCGCTGGCGGGCACGGCGGTCTCGGTGGTGAAATAGGCACATACACCCCGGAACAGGTACATCGTACAGATCGTGACGATGAAGCTTTGCAGCTTGAACTTAACATGGAAGAAGCCGTTGATCGAGCCGATGGCCGCGCCGGTTAATATGCCGCCCAGTATGGCCAAGGGTATGTTCACGAAGGACAGCGCGCTGACCACCAGCGACGCTACGCCCAGCGTGGAGCCCTCGGTGAAATCGATTGAGCCCAGCGTCATCACGAAGAACACGCCGACCGCCACGATGGTGGGATAGTAGATCTGGGAGAACAGCAGGCGCAGCTTCTTCGGGGTCAGTATTCTGCCCTGAGTCATGATGTTCAGCACCACGATGATGACGACAAATCCGATCAGCGGAAGCAGCGCCTTGAAGGTGTCTCCGGCCAGGAAGGTGCGGAGCCTGGACTGTTGATTGTCTCTGGTGTTTGCCTTTTCCATTTTCTCCGCCTCCTTAAACCATCTTGGCAATCAGGTCTTCTTCGCTGAGGGCGGGATCGCGCATGAACTCGCCGTTGATGCGCCCATCCTTCATCACGAAGATGCGATCGGACATGCCCAGCAGCTCGGGGATCTCCTCGGAGATCATGATGATGGACTTGCCCTTCTGCTTCATATCGGCCATCAGCGCGTAGATGGCCTGCTTGACCTTCACGTCGATGCCGCGGGTGGGCGAATCCAGCACCAGTATGTCGCTACTCTTGCCGATCCAGCGGGCCAGCACGACCTTCTGCTTGTTGCCGCCGGACAGGTCTGAGACGAACTGGTGCACGCCCTGCATCTTGGTCTGCATGTTTGCAGCGTGCTCCTGGGCAAACTGGGTCAGCTTGCGGCCATTCAATAATCCGTGATTGGCCAGGTCGTCCAGCGAAGGCAGCACCACGTTGTTTCGAATGGATTCATTCAGTATGATCGATTCGTTGTCGCGGTCCTTCGAGGTGTAGGCCACAGAGTGCTTGATGGCGGTGGGAATGTCGTTGATGGCGGTGCCGTCCGCCAGGGTCACGCTGCCCTCGCGGTTCCAGGACGCCCCAAAGATGGCCTTGCCCACCTCGTGCATGCCGCACTCGGACAGGCCGCCGAAGCCCAGGATCTCGCCCCTGTGTAGCTCAAAGCTGATGTCCTGGATCTCGCCGGGCACGCTGACACCCTTCACCGACAGCACGACCTCGCTGGAAACCGGGGTGCCGTAGTCCGCGCGATAGTAGGCCGAGCCGATTTCGCGGCCCACCATCAGGCGCTTCAGGTCGTCCTCGGTGACTTCCGCGGCGTTGACGGTGTCGATGTATTCGCCGTCGCGCAGGATCGAGATGGAATCGGAATGAGTCAGCACCTCGCCCAGGTCGTGGCTGATGAATATGACCGAGCGCCCATCGTCGCGCACTTGGTCCATGATCTTGTACAGCTCCATGCGGCCGTTCTGGGACAGGGCCGTGGTCGTCTCATCGATGACTAATATCTTGGGTTTGAAATAGGTGGCCTTGACGATCTCCACCAGCTTGCGGTCCTCGAAGTTGTAGCGGTCGATCATCGTGCCGGCCTTGATGCGGCCGAAGCCGTAGCTGTCCAGCAGCCTCTGAGCCTCCCGGTTCATGGCCCTTGTGTCCTTGATGCCCATGTGCACGAAGGGGGCCTCGTGGCCCAGGAAGATATTCTCGGCTACGGTCAGGCCGGACAGGGTGCCCATCTCCTGCACGATGATGGCGATTCCGGCGTCGTTGGCCTCCACCTGGTTGTGGATGTGCAGCGGCTGTCCGTCCAGCGTGAAGGCGCCGCCGCCGATGGTATAGATACCGCACAGCATCTGGCAGAACGTGCTCTTACCCGAGCCATTCTCGCCAATCAGGGCGCGAACCTCGCCCGCGGCGATGTTGATGGACACGTCGTTGACGGCGTGGGTCATGCCAAAGCGCTTGTCGATGTGCTCTGCCACGAGCATAGTCTTCTTTTCCATACGCAGCCCCCTCACTTCACGACGCTGCCCTTGCCGCCACGGGCAGTCAGCGTGACGATGATCAGAAGGGCGGCGCCAGTCACCACGTTCTGTATGGTGGTGGGTGCGCCCAGGGCCACGAAGCCGCTGAAGATCATGGAGATGATGAACTCGCCCACTACGATGGCGGTGATCGGCACGCCGTACTTGCGGAAGGCGACGCCGAAGAAGGTGCCCATCAGGGGCTGGAAGTTGCGGCTCATGGTGCTCATGCCGGTCAGCGCGGTCATGGTGGTGCCGTAGGACACCGACAGGATCGCCATGACGCCCACGAAGAAGTGCAGCAGCATGAAGCCGATCAGCTTGTACTTCTTCACGTTGATGCCCATGTTCCTGGCAGTGAACTCATTGCTGCCTATGGCGGCGCAGTAGGTGCCGATCTTGGTATAGTTCAGTATGAAGTACATCAGCAAAAACGCCAGTATAGCCAGTATGAAATTGCCGGGAGCGCTGCTGAAGAACCGATAGGCGGGATCGAGCGTCTGCTTTTCACCACCGGCCACGATGACCGCCACGCTCTCGAAGACCAGCATGACGCCCACGGTGACGATCATCGAGGGCACGTTCAGCCGGTTGTACAGCATGCCGATCAGAAAGCCCAGCAGCGTGCCGCAGCCCAGGCAGCCCAGCACAAAGCCTACGTAACCGAATTTCTGGGACAGTATGACGCCAACGATGCTGGAGAGCACAACGTTGGAGCCGACGGCGAAGTCGAACAGGCCCATTACGACGATGAAATAGAGCCCGCAGCCGCCGACGGAATAGATGATCGACGATTGCAGGTAAGATGACAGATTGTTCAGTGAGCCGAAATTACCCGGCGTCAGTATTTTGAAAAAGCCGTAGACCACCACCAGCATCGCCGCCAGCAGGACGAGCCCGTAGTATCTGCTGCCCTTCAACTTTTCCAGTTGTTTGGACATAGCTTCGCTTCCTATTCTTCCGGCTTCCTGCAGCAGCAGCATGCCTTGATCTTGAAATGCCAGTAAAGCACTGACAGACCGTAAAAGCGGGCGTCGCCGCGCCTGGCGGACGCCCGCTCAACAGAGTAAAGGGTTGGGATTACTTGGCGTGACGCGCCACGACGTCCTCAACGGACAGCTTCGCGCAGGCGGCAGCCAGGTCGTCATAGGACAGGCCGGCCAGCTCGACGATTTCGTCCGCATAGTAGGGCAGCTCTTCGCCGGTGAAGTACTCGGCGTAGTTCGCGTAGGACTCGGGGGAGTCGACGAACATGTAGGGGAACACCATGTCATAGAAACCGTCGGTGCTCACTTCGTAGTTGCCCTTGATGGCATTGTAGACCATCAGGAAGGCGAAGAAGGGATCAGCATAGTGTCCGCCGGACTCAGCGGCCATGGCGCCGGTCTTCAGCTTCTCGTCCAGGTCGGGCAGGAAGTCGGTGGAGACCACGGCGATCTTGCCGGTCAGGCCCTTGGCCTCGATGCCGGCAATAGCGCCCAGCAGGGTGTCGCCGCCGCCGCCCGCAACGATCAGAGCGTCGATGTCGGGGTTGGCGTCGATGATGGCCTCGGCAGCCTGACGGCCGGTGTCGGTAGTTGTGCGGCCGTACTGGGGCTCGAGCATCTCCATGGTGTCGTCCGGATGGGCCTCGTTCCAGGCCTCGACGCCCGCCTGATAACCGGCCCAGCGGCCCAGGAAGGTGGCGTCGCCGGGCTCCCAGCCCTCGAGGCCGATCTTGCGGCAGCCCTTCTCACCCAGAATGGTGACCAGGGTCTTGCCGTTGTCGAACTCGGACTCGTGCACCGCGCCCACATAGTAGGGGGATGCCTTGGCCTGAGCGTACTCGTCGGGGTTGGCGTCCGGATCGATCACGCGGAAGAACTGGGCGACATACATCTCGTTGTCGTCGCAGGTCTTGATGACGGAGGCCATCTCGGCGGAAGCGGAGTTGCAGATGATCATGCCCTGGCAATCGGCGATGGCCAAGGTCTCGGCGGAGGCCGTCACCTGCTCGGAGATGTGCGCCTGATCGACGTACTGAACTTCAACATCGCCCAGGGCCTCGGCAGCCGCGTCGATGATGCGCTTGCACTCGCTGCCCAGCGTGTCGGTGGAGCTCCAGATGGAGACGCCGATCTTGATGTTTTCCGCGCATGCGGTCAGGGCCAGGCTCATCATCAGGACGAGCGCCAGAACCAGCGCTATGACTTTCTTCATATTGGTACCCTCCTTGTTCTGTTAAGGCACGAACGCGGCGAAGGCCGACGGCAGGCGCACCGTTATGCCCCCGTTGCGGGGCGTGCTCTTTTTACAATTATACCATCTTTCATTCACAAGTCAATATTAAATTGGTGAATTCATGGATTTCATTGATTATATCAGGCAACGGTTCAGCGTGCAAGAACCCGATCATCAACACTCTCGTCCACTTTCAGACATATTTTTTGAAAATATGCGATAACAGCTTTTCAAAACGTTCAGATTCTGTTATAATAGACGAGGAGCATTTAACAGTGCTTACGCAAAAGGAGGAATGAACCATGAAGAAGCTTGTCTCTGTTGTTTTGGCTGTCCTGATGCTGCTGTCCGTCGCGGCCTTCGCCGAGGGCGAATACCGCGTGGCCATGATCACCGACTATGGCGACATCACCGACCAGTCCTTCAACCAGACCACCTACGAAGCCTGCAAGGCCTTCTGCGAAGCCAACGGTATCGACTTCACCTACTACAAGCCCAACGGCGATTCCACCGCCGAGCGCGTGGCCATGGTCGAGAAGGCCGACGACGAGGGCTACAACGTCATCGTGATGCCCGGCTACGCCTTTGGCGAGACCATCGCCGAGGTGCAGGAAGAGTACGAGAACACCAGCTTTATCGCGCTGGACGTGTCCGAGGGCGACCTGGGCGGCGCCGAGGTGGCCAGCAACGTGTACTGCGCGGTCTATAAGGAAGAGCTGTGCGGCTACATGGCCGGCTACGCGGCCGTGAAGCTGGGCTACACCCACCTGGGCTTCCTGGGCGGCATGGCCGTTCCCGCCGTCGTGCGCTATGGCTTCGGCTTCGTGCAGGGCGCCAACGCCGCGGCTGAAGAGCTGGGCAACACCGGCGACGTGACCGTGGAATATGTGTACGGCAACCAGTTCTTCGGCGACGCTGACATCACCGCCTACATGGACAACTGGTATCAGACCCTGGGCGTGAAGGTCGTGTTCGCCTGCGGCGGCGGCATCTACTCCTCCGCGGCCGAGGCGGCTGCCAAGGTTGAAGGCGGCAAGGTCATCGGCGTCGACGTGGACCAGAAGGCCATCATCGACGGCACCTACGGCGAAGGCCTGACCGTGACCAGCGCCATGAAGGGCCTGGGCGCCACCGTCAACACCCTGCTGACCGAGACCGTCGCCGGCAACTTCGCCAACTACGGCGGCAAGGTCGAGGCGCTGGGCCTGGTCGGCACCGATCCCGCTGCCAACTATGTGCAGCTGGCCCCCAGCACCCAGTTTGCCGACGGCTTCACCGAAGCTGACTACAACGACCTGGTGGCCAAGATGTTCAATGGCGAAGTCACCGTGTCCGACGCCATCGACGCCATGCCCGCCACCACCATCACCGTGAACGATCTGGGCACCGTGAAGTAATGACCCAAGGACCGGGGAAGCATTTCCCCGGTTTTTTTACAAAAGCCCCCGGCAACGCTGTATGACGGAGGCTTTTGTGAAAGAACCGCCGACTTGATAAATCCCAGACTGAAGAGGGGGGATCGGAATTGGAGAACCAGTATGCCATTGAAATGCTGCACATCACGAAGCGTTTCCCGGGCATCATCGCCACCGACGACATTACGCTGCAGCTGAAGAAGGGCGAGATCCACGCCCTGCTGGGCGAAAACGGCGCGGGCAAATCGACGCTGATGAGCGTGCTGTTCGGGCTGTACCAGGCCGAGGAGGGCACGATCAAAAAGGACGGCAAGGTCGTTCAGATCAACGACCCCAACGACGCCAACGACCTGGGCATCGGCATGGTTCACCAGCACTTCAAGCTGGTGGAATGCTTCACGGTGCTGGACAACATCATACTTGGCGTGGAGCCCACCAGCAGGATGGGCTTCCTGAAAAAGGACGAGGCCCGTAAGCGGGTGGTCGAGCTGTCGAAGCGCTACGGCCTGCAGGTTGATCCGGACGCGAAGATTTCCGACATCACCGTGGGCATGCAGCAGCGCACGGAGATTCTGAAGATGCTGTACCGCGACAACGAGATCCTGATCTTCGACGAGCCCACCGCCGTGCTGACGCCCCAGGAGATCGACGAGCTGATGCTGATCATGAAAAACCTGGCGGCCGAGGGCAAGAGCATACTGTTCATCTCCCACAAGCTGGCCGAGATCATGGCCGTGGCCGACCGCTGCTCGGTGCTGCGCAAGGGCAAGTACATCGGCACGGTGGAAACCAAGGACGTCACCATGGAGGAACTGTCGGCCATGATGGTCGGGCGCAACGTCAACTTCCACGTGGAAAAGCCCGAGTGCCACCCCGGCAAGGTGATCCTGGACATCAGGAACATGTCCGTCAAGGCCCACAGCCATGCCGGCGACGCCGTGAAGAACGTGACCCTTCAGGTGCGCGAGGGCGAGATCGTGTGCATCGCGGGCATCGACGGCAACGGCCAGACCGAGTTCGTCTACGGCCTGTCCGGGCTGGAGCCCCTGTCCTCCGGCAGCATCTCACTGGAGGGCCAGGACGTGACCAAAACCTCCATCCGCCAGCGTTCCCGGCTGGGCATGAGCCACATCCCTGAGGACCGGCACAAGCACGGCCTGGTGCTGGACTATTCGCTGGAGGACAACATCGTACTGCAGCGCTACTTCGAACCCGAATTCGACAATATGGGCTTCCTGCGGCGCAAGAACATCCGCGACTACTCCGAAAGACTGATCGAGCAGTACGACATCCGCTCCGGCCAAGGGCCCATCACCGTCGCCCGGAGCATGTCCGGCGGCAACCAGCAGAAGGCCATCATCGCCCGCGAGATCGACAAAGATCCCACGCTGCTGATCGCCGTGCAGCCGACCCGCGGCTTGGACGTAGGCGCCATCGAGTACATCCACAAGCAGATCGTCGAGCAGCGCAACAAGGGCAAGGCCGTGCTGCTGGTCTCGCTGGAGATGGACGAGGTGCTGGACGTTTCCGACCGCATACTGGTGATGTACGAGGGCGAGCTCGTGGGCGAGCTCGACCCGAAGAAGACCACGCCCGAGGAAATGGGCCTGTTCATGGCAGGCGCCAAGCGAGAGGAGGTGCCCAACTATGCAGGCTAACCGCGAGCACACGCCCCTGCTGCGCAGGCCCATGGTGCAGACGCTCATCGCCAGCCTGATCTGCATACTGCTGGGTCTGCTGGTGGGCTATATCGCGCTGCTGATCATCAACCCCGCCGGAGCTACCGACGCCATCATCAGCGTGCTCAAGAATTTCTGGGCCTATTCCAAGCCCGATAAACAGCTGAAGAACTTCGGCATCACACTGGTCTCCACCGCCCCGCTGCTGATGTGCGCGGTGTCGGTGCTGTTCGCCTACAAGGTGGGCCTGTTCAACATCGGCGCGGCGGGCCAATACGTGGCCGGCGCGGGCGCATGCCTGTATTGCGCGCTGGCGCTGCGCCTGCCTTGGTTCGTGTGCCTGATCGCCGCCATGCTGGCCGGCGCGCTGCTGGGCTCGATCTCAGGCATACTGAAGGCCTATCGCAACGTGAACGAGGTCATATCCTGCATCATGTTGAACTGGATATCGCTGTACCTGGTGAACACACTGCTGACCCCGGTGAAGAACCCCACCGGCAAGGATACCTACACCATCGCCTCCAAGAACCCCGGCGGCATACTCCCCTCCATAGGGCTGAGCGGGATTTTCAAGCAGAAGAACGTGACCATCGCCATTCCCATAGCGATCGTGGTCTGCGTGTGCATCTGGGTGATTCTGAACAAGACCCGGCTGGGCTACGAGCTGCGGGCCACCGGCCTGAACAAGAACGCCGCAAAGTACTGCGGCATGAAGGACAAGCAGAACATCATCCTGGCCATGGCCATCGCCGGTGCGATGGCGGGCCTGGGCGCGGCGATGCTGTACCTGTCCGACTTCGAGCAGTGGGCCGTCACCCAGTCCAGCGTGCCCGCCATGGGCTTTAACGGCATCGCCGCCGCGTTCCTGGGCGGCCTGAACCCCATCGGCGCGATCTTCTCCTCCTACTTCATCCAGCACATCACCCGCGGCGGCGCGAACGTGAACATGAACATGTACTGCGCCCAGATTTCCGACCTGATCTCGTCGGTCATCATATATATGTGCGGCTTCGTGCTGTTCATGAAGCAGTTTATGAACAAGCGGCTGGATGCCAAAGAGGCCCGAAGCCGCGGGAAGGGAGGCAATGCCGCATGATGCTTCTGTTGCAGTATACCCTCATATTCACCTCGGTGCTTATGCTGGTCGCCCTGGGCGGCTGCTTCTCCGAGCACTCCGGCGTGATCAACATCGGTCTGGAGGGCATCATGGTTTTTGGCGCGCTGGGCGGCGCGCTGGTGATGAAGTACATGCCTGGAGGCACCGCCCCGTTTGTGATGATCGTCGTAGTCGTGTGCGCGGCCATGCTGGCCGGCATCCTCTATTCGCTGCTGCTGGCCGTGGCCGCCATCAATTTCAGAGCGGACCAAACCCTGGTGGGGACCGCCATGAACCTGCTGGGCACCGCCGCCGCCACCGTCATCGTGAAGGCCATCAACACCGCGGCAGATTCCTCCAACACCTCCTCGGAGATCATGTATGTGGGGCCCAAGAAGGCCTTCATCATCGTGGAGGGCACCGAATTCAGCTGGTTCATGCTACTGGCGCTGGTGCTGCTGATCGCCTCCTATGTCATACTGTACAAGACCCGCTTCGGCCTGCGGCTGATGGCCTGCGGCGAGCATCCTCAGGCGGCGGACTCCGTGGGCATCAACGTCCACAGGATGCGCTACGCGGGCGTGATGATCTCCGGCCTGCTGGGCGGCCTGGGCGGCCTGGTCTACATCACCGCCGGCGTCAGCGCCTGGAAGTTTGAAAACGGCGTGGCCGGCTTCGGCTTCCTTGCCCTGGCCGTGATGATCTTCGGCAGCTGGAAGCCCCAGCGCATCGCCCTGGCAGCGCTGCTGTTCGGCCTGTTCCGCTCGCTGAGCAACGTGTACACCGGCTTCGATTTCCTGAAGCGGCTGAACCTGCCCTCGACGTTCTACAACATGCTGCCCTACATCATCTCGCTGCTGGTGCTGGCGTTCTTCTCGAAGAATTCCGCAGCGCCCAAGGCGGAGGGCATCCCCTACGACAAGGGCTCACGCTGATTTGCGCGACAACGCCCGGTTGCCATTCACCCTTACGGCGAACCGCCCTAACGGCGAGCATTGCTCGCCACAGGCAT
>JAZTZK010000216.1:0-11142 GCA_045637485.1 Clostridia bacterium | reverse complement strand
CTGACCAATCTTTTCATGCGCACCGAGCCCGACTTCAAGCCCACGGCCCTGGTGAAACTCGAATGCCGCAACGCCCCGGCCTACCAGGGCAATGTAAAGGCGCTGGCCCGGGACCTGGACCGCTGGAAGGCGGAGGGCTGGCGGGTGGCCCTGCTGGCCGGCGGCACGGCCCGGGGTGAGCGACTGGAGGGGGCGCTGACCACCCAGAACAGCCCCGCGCCCTTTATGACAGAGCTGCCCCGGGCGCTTAAGCCGGGACAGCCGATGATCTTCCCCACCACGATCAACCGGGGCTTTGTCTACCCGGAGATCCGGTTTGCGGTGGTGGCGGAGTCGGACATCTACGGCGTCAACCGCCAGCGCGCCCGCGCCAGGGCCGCCAGCGGCGAGAAGATCGCGGCCTTCACCGATCTGAAGGTGGGGGACTATGTCGTCCACGAAAACCACGGCATCGGCCAGTACATGGGCATGGTGCGGCTGGCCAGCGACGGCACCTACCGGGATTTCCTGCACATCCGCTACCAGGGCAGCGACAAGCTGTACGTGCCCACGGACCAGCTGGATCGGGTGCAGAAGTACATCGGCAGCGAGGGCGAGGCCCCGAAGCTGAATCGGCTGTCCGGCGGCGAGTGGCAGCGACAGAAGAACAGGGTGCGCCAGTCCATACAGGAGATCGCCGGTGACCTTTTGAAGCTGTACGCCCAGCGGGAATCCATTCCCGGCTACGCCTTCGACCCGGACACCCCCTGGCAGCGTGAGTTCGAGGACAGCTTTCCCTTCGAGGAGACCCCGGATCAGCTGGCCGCCATCGACGACATCAAGCGGGACATGGAAAAGCCCAAGATCATGGATCGACTGCTGTGCGGCGACGTGGGCTACGGCAAGACCGAGGTGGCGCTGCGGGCCATATTCAAGTGCGTGATGAGCGGCAAGCAAGCCGCCATGCTGGCCCCCACCACGATACTGGTGCAGCAGCACTACGCCACGATGCTGAACCGCTTCGCGGGCTTTCCCATCCGGGTAGAGACCATCAGCCGCTTCAAGACGGCGGCGGAGCAGAAGCAGATCATCGAGAAGCTGAAGAACGGCGAGCTGGACGTGGTGGTGGGCACCCACCGGCTGCTGGCAAAGGACGTGAAATTCAAGGACCTGGGCCTGCTGGTGGTGGACGAGGAGCAGCGCTTTGGCGTCACCCACAAGGAGGCCATCAAGCAGATGAAGCGCTCGGTGGACGTGCTGACGCTGACGGCCACGCCCATTCCCCGCACGCTGCACATGAGCATGGTGGGCATAAGGGACATGTCCCTGCTGCAATCCCCGCCCGAGGAGCGCTACCCGGTGCAGACCTATGTGGTGGAGTATTCCGACGGTCTGGTGCGCGACGCCATATTGCGGGAGCTTGGGCGCGGCGGCCAGGTGTACGTGCTGCACAACCGGGTGCAGACCATCGAGATCATGTATGCCCGGCTGAAGAAGCTGGTGCCCGAGGCCCGCATCGCCATCGGCCACGGCCAGATGCGCGAGCACGCCCTGGAGGACGTGATGCTGGACTTCTATGACGGCAGGTTCGACGTGCTGCTGTGCACCACCATCATCGAGGCGGGGCTGGACGTGCCCCGGGCCAACACGCTGATCGTCTGCGACGCCGACCGCTTCGGCCTGGCCCAGCTGTATCAGTTGAGGGGGCGCGTGGGCCGCAGCAACCGGCTGGCCTATGCCTACCTGACGGTGAACCCCAGCAAGGTGCTCACCGAGGCGGCGGACAAGCGCCTGGCCGCCATACGGGAATTCACCGAGTTCGGCTCCGGCTTCCGCGTGGCCATGCGGGATCTGGAGATCCGCGGCGCGGGCAACCTGCTGGGCAGCGAGCAGAGCGGCTTCATGGCCTCGGTGGGCTACGACCTTTACGTGAAGATGATCGAGGAGAGCGTGCGCCAGCTGCGGGGCGACGTGAATCTGGAGGACATCGAGACCCGCATGGATCTGAAGATCGACGCCTACCTGCCCCAGGAGTACATACAAAACGACCTGCTGCGGGTGGAGATGTACAAGAAGATCGCCTCCATACGGGACCGGGACAGCCGCAACGACCTGATCGACGAGCTGATCGACCGCTTCGGCGACCCCAACCGCCCGGTAATGAACCTGATCGAGGCGGCGCACCTGAAGGCGCTGTGCGCGCGGCTGGGCATCGACTACGTCGCTATGCGCGGGGACGAGCTGATGCTGCGCTTCTGCATGAGCGCCGACATCGACCTGATGCGGGTGCTCGCCGCGGTGAAGGCGTTTCCCCAGGTGTTCCGCGTCAAGCCCGTCAATCCGCCCGAGCTGTACTTCTACGAGCGGGGCAAGGATACGGAAACGCTGCTCAGGGATTGCGTGAAGGTCATGGAACAGGTCGTGGAGCGGTTCGAGGCACAGGGGGAGCAGGATGAGGATCAAAAGTGAGCGACTGTCCGCGCGGACGTACATCGAATTTCTGAAGCGCACCGACCTCGGTTCGCAATACCCGAGAGAGCGCTTCGAGGAGCGGATCGACCGGCTGGTCAGAAGCGCCTCGATCAGCCTCGTCGCGCGGGACGACGCGGGGGAGATCGTCGGGGTGTGCTTCGGCATCACCGACTTCACCTACTGGCTGTTCATCACCGACCTGGGCGTGGCCCGGGATTGCGTGAAGCAGGGCGTCGGCAGAAGGCTGATGCGGGCGGCGCTGGAGGCCGCGGGCGGCGAGAGGGACATCATCGTGTACACCTGCGCAAACGAAAACGCCGTAGGCTTCTATGAGAAGCTGGGCATGCGGGCTGCTGACGACGTGATGGTCTACAACCGGGTGCAGTGGACAGACTTTACCGTGGAATGAGGGATGCGCCATGACGATTCGTGAGATGACCGCCGCGGACTACGACGCCGTCTGGGCGCTGTGGATGTCCTGCAAAAACATGGGTTTCAACGACCTGGACGATTCCAGGGAGGGCATCGAAAAGTACCTGAAGCGCAACCCGGATACCTGCTTCGTGGCGCTCGATGGCGACGCGTTGGCGGGCGTCATACTCTGCGGCCACGACGGGCGGAGGGGCTTCATCCACCACATGGCCGTCGCCGAGGTGTATCGCCACAAGGGGATCGGCACTGCGCTGGTCGACGCGGCGCTCTCCGCGCTCAGGACCGAGGGCATCCACAAGGTCGCGCTGGTGGCGTTCAAATACAACGAGGCCGGGAACGCGTTTTGGGAGAAGATGGGGTTCACAGTGCGGGAGGATTTGAAATATCGCAACCGCGCGCTTTCGGAGATGAAGCGCATCGACACCTGAAGCCCAAAGGGCAAGCGAAAGGAGGAAAGGCACATGGCCAAAGGCTTTCTGCCGGTGAGCGCCAAGGAGGCGCGGGCCCTGGGCTGGGACGCGCCGGACTTCGTGTACGTGACCGGCGACGCCTATGTGGATCACCCCTCCTTCGGGCTGGCCATCATCAGCCGGGTGCTGGAAAAGGCGGGCTACCGCGTGGCAATGCTGCCCCAGCCGGACTGGCACAGCTGTGAACCATTCAGGGCCTACGGACGTCCAAGAATTGGCTTTTTGGTCACGGCGGGGGTCATCGATTCGATGGTCAACCATTACACCGCCGCGAAGAAGCGGCGCTCGGAGGACGCCTATTCCCCCGGCGGGAAGGCCGGACGCCGCCCGGACCGGGCCACCATCGTCTACTGCAACCGCATCCGTCAGGCCTACGGGGACGTGCCCATCGCCATCGGCGGGGTGGAGGCCTCGCTGCGTCGCTTCGCCCACTACGACTACTGGGACGACCGGGTGCGTAACTCCGTGCTGGTGGACAGCGGCGCGGACGTGCTGATGTTCGGCATGGGGGAGCGCAGCGTGCTGAGGGTGGCCGAGTGGATGGCCTCGGGCCGGGATTTCAGCGAAATGCGCATCCCCGGCACCTGCGTGATGGCGGGGGAGGCGCCCGAGGGCTTCATCGAGATACCGTCCTGGGAAACCGTGGCAAAGGACAGGCGGGCCTACGCCGAAGCCTTCAGGGTGCAGTACGACCAGCAGGACCCGGTGCGGGGCAGGCCCGTTGCCCAGAAGCACGGGAAGAAGTGGATGCTGCAAAACCCGCCGGATATGCCGTTGACCCAGGGCGAGCTGGACGCGGTGTACGCGCTGCCCTATACCCGGGCGTACCACCCGATGTACGAGGGGGAAGGCGGCATCCCGGCCATCGAGGAAGTGAAGTTCTCCATCGCCTCGGTGCGGGGCTGCTTCGGCGCGTGCAGCTTCTGCGCACTGACCTTCCACCAGGGCCGCATCGTCACGGCCCGCAGCAAGCAGTCCATCGTGGAGGAGGGTCGCCTGCTCACAAGGCAGCCCGGCTTCAAGGGCTACATACACGACGTGGGCGGCCCCACGGCCAACTTCCCCCGCCCCGCCTGCGACAAACAGCTGAAGGTCGGGGCCTGCGCCCACCGGCAGTGCCTGTTTCCGAAGCCCTGCCCGAACCTGGTGGCCGACCACCGGGAGTACATCGACATACTGAAGTCCCTGCGGGAGCTGCCCGGGGTGAAGAAGGTGTTCGTGCGCTCGGGCATACGCTACGACTACGTGATGGCGGACAAGAAGGGGCGCTTTCTGACGGAGCTGGCCAGGCACCACATCTCCGGCCAGCTGAAGGTGGCCCCGGAGCACGTCAGCCCCCGGGTGCTGCACTACCTGGGCAAGCCGGACGTGGAGATCTACGACGCCTTCGTGCGCAGATACCGGCAGATCAACGAGAACCTGGGCCTCAAGCAATACCTGGTGCCCTATTTCATGTCCAGCCACCCCGGCTGCACGCTGGACGACGCCATACTGCTGGCGCAATACATGAAGCGCACCGGCCAGCACCCGGACCAGGTGCAGGACTTCTACCCGACCCCCGGCACGCTGTCCACGGCCATGTTCTTCACCGGCCTGGACCCCCGGGACATGACCCCGGTCTACGTGCCCAGGGACCCGAAGGAGAAGGCCATGCAGCGGGCGCTGATGCACTACTTCAAGCCCGGTAACCGGGCGCTGGTGCTCCAGGCGCTGAAAAAGGCGGGCCGGGAGGATTTGATCGGCTGGGGGCCGGAATGCCTGATAACACCCTGGGAGAGAAAGCCCGGGGCGGATAAGAAGCCCCCGAACCGGGGACGGCGACGCGAAGATAGTCCTTTAGGGCGGCGCGAAGCTAGTCCTTTAGGGCGACGCGAAGCTAGTCCTTTAGGGGGAAGGCACAGGAGAGACGGCAAGCACAACGATACCGGGAGACATACCGCGAACGGGAGGAAAACACGATGAAAAAGGGCGATATCAAGCGCGTGCAGATACTGGACACCGCCGAGAAGCTGTTCTTCGAGCAGGGCTACGACCGCACCTCGGTGCAGGATATATTGAACGCCCTTCAGATGTCCAAAGGCGGCTTCTACCACTACTTTGACGCGAAGGACAGCGTGCTCAGGGCGGTCAGCGAGCGCCGCGCCCAGAGCCGCTTTGACCAGCTGAACGCCGCCATCTACGGCTCGCGCCGCAGCCCGGTGGAAAAGCTGAACATGCTGCTGGGCATGGCGAACCTGTTCGAGGCGGAGGAGACGCCCTTCGCCGCACTGATGCTGAAGCTGTGCTACGTGGACAGGGACGCCTCGATGAACGCCCACCGCCGCCGCGTGCTGGTGGACCGGCTGCTGCCCACGCTGAACGACGTGATCGCCGAGGGCGTGGCGGACGGCAGCTTTCACACCCGTCACCCGATGGAGGTCGGCCGGCTGCTGCTGCTGCTGGCCTGCGACGTGAACGACGAGGCCTGCGGCATGCTGGCGGAGCAGCCGGGCAATCCGGACGTGATGCTGCCCATGCTGGAGCTGCTGAACACCTGGCGGGAGAGCGCGGAGAAGCTTGTCGGCGCGCCCTTCGGCACCGTCGTGCTGTTTGAGGTGGGGCGGCTGGTGGAGGCCTGGCAGGCGGCGGTCGCCATATTGAAGGAGGATAAGCCGGAATGAGTAAGCTGCTCGCCCTAAAGGACTTGCTTCGCGTCGTGACGCTGCTGGTGGCGCTGCTTGTGGCGCTGCCCGCGCAGGCCCTGTCTCCAACGCCGTCTCCGGTGCCCGGTGAAGCGCCCGACGCCCCGGCGGCGGTGGAGGCCCCGCGGGTGGACGACGCGATAGATCCTGCCTGGGATCCCACCATACAACAGGCTGCCGGGGACCAGGGACCGGGGGACGGGCAGGACGCGATTGATACTGACGCCACCCTCGCCCCGGTGCACAGCGTGGTGATGGAGCTGGTGGCCCGGCAAAAGCCGCTGACCGGCGTCAAGGTCGGCATCGATCCCGGTCACCAGGCCAAGGGCAACAATCAAAAGGAGGCCGTGGCCCCGAACAGCAAAAAGACCAAGCCGAAGGTGTCCTCCGGCACCGCCGGCGTGTCCACCCGCATCCCCGAATACAGGACCGTGCTGGAGATCGCGCTGAAGCTGCGCGAGGCGCTGGAGGAACAGGGCGCCGAGGTCTACATGACCCGGGAAACCCACGATGTGAACATCTCCAACCAGGAGCGGGCGAAGCTGATGAACGCCTATGGGGTGGACGTGGTGCTGCGCATCCACTGCGACGGCGTCGACAACCGCTCGAAGCGCGGCATCGCCGTGTATTGCAGCAAGTCCAACGCCATCGCCGCCGAGAGCTATCGCGCCTGCGAGGCCATACTGCCCGCCGTGTGCGCGGCCACTGGCGCGAAGGACAACGGCATCGTCTCCAACGACAACTATACCGGCCAGAACTGGTCCACCGTGCCCTGCCTGATGGTGGAGTGCGGCTTCTCCAGCAACCCCGAGGAGGATGTGCTGCTCAACAGCGAGGATTACCAGTGGAAGCTGGCCGAGGGGCTGACACAGGGCATCGTCGATTACATTGCGGCGAGGGACGGGGGAGATTGATTAGGAATTAGGAATTAGGAATGGGTGGGGGTCGTTTCCCGTTCCGCTATGTTATTTTTTCACTTTTCGGGGGTTTTAACCGTGTGTATAATTGACTTTCATGGGTCAAACGGATATAATTATTCGGTAAGCCGCTCGAAACCGGCTTAAAATGTGTGTTCGGAAGGTTGTAAACCCACGGTTTTGAACCTCCGGCTGCTGCCAAGTTTCGGCGAGATTTTTGTATAGGAGGTGCAACGCGTGTACGCAGTCATTAAGACCGGTGGCAAGCAGTACCGTGTTCAGCAGGGCGACGTTATCTTCGTAGAGAAGCTCAACGCTCAGGCGGATGAAGCGGTTACTTTTGATGAGGTTCTGCTCGTCGGTGACGCGGACCAGTCCAAGGTCGGCACGCCCGTGGTTGAGGGCGCGAAGGTCGAAGGCAAGGTTCTGGCTCAGGTGAAGGGCAAGAAGATCGTCGTCTATAAGTACAAGGCCAAGAAGAACGAGCGCAAAAAGCAGGGCCATCGTCAGCCCTACACCAAGGTTGAGATCACGGCCATCGTCGGCTGATGAAACGCCTTGGCAACGCCGTCACCTTCTTCAGGAGGGCGGACGGCACTCTGATCGGATATCGGGCTCAGGGGCATACGGGTTATGCCGAGGCCGGCCAGGACATCGTGTGCGCCGCAGTGTCGGCGCTGACCCAGAGCACGCTCAACGGCTTGCGCAGCGTGCTGAAGGCGCCGGTCATGTTCGACATCGACGATCAGGGAGCAACTTTGGAAGCGGAATTGACGCCCGAAGCCACCGGGGAACAGGTGAAGCAGGCACAGCTGTTGCTTGTCACCCTGCTGGAAGGGCTTCAGGCCATCGAGAGGAGTTATCCTCGAAACGTTCGCATATTCTTCGAAGAACGGAGGTAAAGCACATGTTCATGATGAATCTTCAGCTCTTCGCTCACAAGAAGGGAATGGGCTCCTCCCGCAACGGCCGCGACAGCCATGCGCAGCGCCTCGGCGTGAAGCGCGCAGATGGCCAGTTCGTGCTCGCGGGCAACATTCTCGTTCGTCAGCGCGGAACGAAATTCCATCCCGGCAAGAACGTGGGCATCGGCGACGACGATACCCTGTACGCGAAGCTGGATGGCGTCGTAAAGTTCGAACGTCTGGGCAAGACCCACAAGCAGGTCAGCATCTATCCCAAGACGGAAGTTGCGGCGGAATAATCCGATATGGATTCAATGGGCGCGTCAAACTGAGCTTTGACGCGCCTTTAACATATTCTATAGGAGTATATACAAATGCTGATCGGAAACGAACCCATGGACCTGCGGCTGACGCTGCTGGACAGCGCCCAGTGCTTCCACTGGGTGGAGCGCGACGGGCGCTTCGGCGCCGTGGTGGCAGGCACGCCGGTGTGGCTGTGGCAGGACGGGGCGGGCGTTCACGCCGAGGGGGATTGCGACGCGGATGTCCTGCGGCAATACCTGGACCTGGACCGGGACTACGCTGCCGTCGCCGCGGAATACGCCCATATCCCGGCGGCGCGGCGGGCGGTTGAGCTTTTTCCCGGCCTGCGGGTGCTGAACCAGCCGACCTGGGAGGCACTGATCGCCTTCATACTCTCCGCGAACAACAACGTGGCGCGGATCCGGGGGCTGGTCCGGGCGCTGTGCGCGAACTTCGGCGAGCGCTTTGAGGGCGGTCTGTGGGCCTTTCCCACGCCCGGGCGCCTTGCGGAATGCGGGGAGGAGGCGCTGCGGGCACTGAAGGTGGGGTACCGCGCGCCGTTTCTGATCGAGACCGCCCGCCGGGTCCGGGACGGCTTTGAGCTGGAGGCGCTGCGGGACATGCCCTACGACGAGGCCCACAGGCTATTGACTACCCTGCCGGGGGTGGGGGACAAGGTGGCCGACTGCGTGCTGCTGTTCGGCTGCGCCCACGCAGAGGCCTTCCCGGTGGACGTGTGGGTGGCGCGCCTGCTGCGGGACTGGTTCGGCCTGACCGGCAACAGCCGCCCCGCCCTGGCCCGCCAGGCCCGCGCCCGCCTGGGCGGTCACGCCGGCCTGATGCAGCAATTCCTGTTCCACGCCGCAAGGGTAGGGGCGGTGGCGCTGGGGGATTGAAGCTTCGTGCAGGGTTGTCGATGTTACCATTCACCCTTGCGGCGAACCGCCGTAGCGGCGAGCATTGCTCGCCACAGGCATGTATGGCGAGCAATGCTCGTCGCTACGGATATGTGCCAATCGGCTTGAAGGGTGAATGGTAACTTATCGATCAATCAGATCAATCAGAATTCCCATAAAACTATTGAATGCCCGCGATTTTTATGTTATCATAAAGAAGACGAATGGGTCGCATAGCGCGGCTCGCAGGCAAACGGCGACAATAGTGACGAGGTGAATGAGATGAAACTGAGCATGCGGGAAATCCAGGAGAACCGGCAGGTGTGGCTGGACCACGGCTATCAGCTGCCCGAATACGACATTGCGGCGGTACACGCCGCCACCAAGGCCGCTCCGGAGTGGATCCACTTTGGCGCGGGCAACATCTTCCGGGCGTTTATCGCCACCTTCGTGCAGCAGCTGTTGAACGAGGGCAAGCTGGACAAGGGCCTGATCGTGGCCGAGGGCTACGACTACGAGATCATCGACAAGGCCTATCGCGCCTACGACAACCTGTGCCTGTCCGTGACGCTGAAGGCCGAGGGCAGCATCGACAAGGTGGTCATCGCCAGCATGGCCGAGACGCTGAAGATGGACCCCGCCGAGCCGGACTATGCCCGCATCCGCGAGGTGTTCCGGTCGCCGTCGCTGAAGATGGCCAGCTTCACCATCACCGAGAAGGGCTACAATGTCAAGGGCGCGGACGGCGCGTTCTATCCCGCCATCGAGGCCGACTTCGCCGCGGGCCCCGAAAAGGTCCAGAGCTACATCGGCAAGGTGGCGGCGATGGTCTATGCCCGCTACCAGGCCGGGGCACTGCCCATCGCCATGGTGAGCATGGACAACTGCTCCCACAACGGCACCCGGCTGTACGACGCCATCAACGCCTTCGCCGAGCAGTGGTGCGCCCGTGGCGTGGCCGACGCGGGCTTCGTGAAGTACGTGAACGACCCGGAGAAGGTGGGCTTCCCCTGGACGATGATCGACAAGATCACCCCGCGCCCGGACGCGAAGGTCATTGAGATGGTCAAGGCCGACGGCTTTGAGGGCGCGGACGCCGTCAAGACCGCCAAGGGCACCTTCGTGGCCCCCTTCGTAAACGCCGAGGAGACCCAGTACCTGGTGATGCAGGACTGGTTCCCCAACGGGCGGCCCAACATCGAAGACGCCCCCGGCGTGATGTTCGCCGACCGGGAGACCGTGGACAAGGTGGAGCGCATGAAGGTTTGCACCTGCCTGAACCCGCTGCACACCGCCCTGGCGGTGTATGGCTGCATGCTGGGCTACACGCTGATCTCCGAGGAGATGAAGGATGCCCAGCTGCGCAGTTTGATCGAGGCCATCGGCTACAGGGAGGGCCTGCCGGTGGTGGTGGATCCGGGCGTGCTGACCCCGAAGACGTTCATCGACACGGTGGTCAAGGTGCGCCTGCCCAACGTGTTCATGCCCGATTCCCCCCAGCGCATCGCCACCGACACCTCCCAGAAGCTGGCCATACGCTTCGGCGAGACCATCAAGGCCTATCAGAAGCGGCCCGATCTGAACGTGGCCGACCTGAAGATCATACCGCTGGTGTTCGCGGGCTGGCTGCGCTACGCCCTGGGCGTGGACGACGAGGGCAAGCCCTTCACCCCCAGCGACGACCCGGTTCTGCCCGAGGTGCAGAAGGCCCTCTCCGGCATCAAGCTGGGCGACAAGGGCCCCTTCACCGAGGTGCTGCGCCCCATCCTCTCCGACGCCCACATCTTTGGCGTGGACCTGTACGAAGCGGGCCTGGGCGAGCTGGTCGAACGCTATTTTGAAGAGCTGGTCGCCGGCCCCGGCGCGGTGCGGAAAACCCTGGTGAAATATCTGGGGTGACAAAGGGATATTAACACGAAATGTATCTGTTCGGTCCTGATGTATTTGCACCTACTTTGGCGGCCTGGAGGCCGCCCTAAAGGACTAACTTCGTGTCGCCGCTACAGGCATATCTCCTGGTAGCGGCGGCGTCTACGCCGCCATGACTGAACAGATACCATTTTTCGGGAAATAGACCGCCAAATGGG
>JAZTZK010000215.1:0-7765 GCA_045637485.1 Clostridia bacterium | reverse complement strand
GCCCCTCGAAGCCGAATGCTGTTTACGCCTGTCTCCTTATCCTGCCTGCTTCTTATGGAACACAATTGTCCGGTCATAGATCACTTCATAATAGGATGCACCGGTGCCTGTCTCATCCAGATATGCGCGGAATGCGACCAGAACAGGAGCGCCATTGTCTACGCCATAATACTGTCCCTTTTCGTTTCCCGTAGAGTATTCAATAAGAGCTGTATATTCATCCATATCAGTCCTTGCCATCTTGTACACATAATACTGATCAGCATCTTCGCAGTCCTCGCCGAGGTAAGGCTTTGCGCTTCCCTCAAACATGGAATCATAGGCGCTTGTTACCCCGTTCAGCATCGGCTTGGCATACAGCACTGCGTTGGAGTACAGGGCCTTCCCCGTTGCTGAATGGTTCACGCCATAAACAACCACGAAATCTTCGTCGCTGTCGAGAGTAAAGTCCGCAGTCATCAGGTACATGGCATCCCGGTTGTCGCCCTTGGCATTGAACTCATTATAGTATGCAGTAAGGCCTTCCGGCACTGCGATGTCACTGTCAAGCTCCTCATAATCATATTCATCCCCGTATTCCGCGATCAGGGCTTCCCGGATGGTTTCCAGTTTTTCCGCCGCATCTGTCAGCGCTGCGGTTTCATGTGCCCCACTGCCTCTTGGGATTACAGTTTCATTCGCATACGGTTTCTCCGGCATTTCTTCTATGGGCGTCACCCGATAAAGCACGGCCCTTTCTGAAATATGTTCCAGATAATCCTGATAAGCCGCTTTGTCTTTCGCCTGTGATACACGCTGAAGGAACGAGAAGGTGTCTGCGCCTTTCTGAAGGCCCATATTGTATGTTCCCGCCGGAATGGGCATGATATTGATCGCGCTTTCATCATAGCCTGCTGCCTGCAAATCTTTCACGACCATGTCCACCGCATCCTGATTGGCGCCGATCACGATGACTGCTTCTGTATCAAATATGGAATTACCCGTGTGGTTGATGTTCAGTATATTGACGGAATTGCCGATGGATCCAAAGATCGGACAATACAATCCGCTTTCTTCGTTACCTACAGAAAAGAAACCCTTCCTGCCTTCATAGACCTTGCCAAGCTTCTGGGCTGTAAACATGATGTAGTTGATGAAGGAATAATACTTGCACTCGCCGGGGAGCGGCGTGATCAGCACGATCACCTCATCCTGACGCAGCTTATACTCCCACCCGCCCGGGGCAAAATAGGGGTTGGGAGGAGCATTCCCGACTGCCGGATTGTCATAAACGGTGGCGATCTCGTCCGGCCAGCCCAGCTTTTCGGAGCCCAGGGAAGTGTCCTGCTCCGGGGCCGCAGGGAGATTGAAAACCACATAGGCCGAGCCGGCGTTGTTGCCAAAGCAGCTCAGCAGCCTCCCCGCCGAAGCCTCTTTCACGGTATCCAGTTCGCGGTAGATGCCCTCCTGCACGTAGAAAGCATCTGCCTCCAGCAGCGCCTTCAGCTCTTTGGGATCTGCGTTGCCTTCCGCAAAAGCCGCGCCTCCCATGCCAAGCAGGACGCAGAATATCAGCAGGATACACAGGCTAATGTTTCTTTTCATCGTCTTATCCTCCATTCGCATATCAATATTCGTCCGAAACCTCAAAATCCCCGTTGCAAAAGGACCTTCAATGGAACCAGCCACACAGATCTGCACAAGAACAGGCAGACTGTCTGCGGTTGGCCTTTCGGTTATGTGGCATGGGAAACCACCTGCCTTTATATACTCAACAACAAATCGTTTTGCCAAAACTCGTAGGAGACGGGCGATGAGGTCAGGCGCTTCGCCTGCCTCCTACGAGAATTAATAGGCAAAACAATTCATTGCCAAGATTGGCCCCCAGAGTCTTGTTGCCGCGCACAACACCCGATCAACCTGCTCCGCCCAGGGGGGACAAGGATCAGAACCGCAAAAAGGGCGCTTCATTCGCGCCTCTCCTGTCACGGTTCGATGATATTGAAGCCGAAATCATAGGCCATCATGTACTTCACCAGACGTGCAGGCACGGTGGCGTCGCCCTCGGTTTGCAGGTTGGCGAACACCTCCGGGAAACCCATCATCATGCCCATCAGTTGGAGCTTCTGGCAGGTCAGGGTACAGTCGGCGTCCGCGCCTGTCATGCCGGGGTAGACCAGCAGCACGCCGCTTACGCGCTTGATGAAGTAGGTGTCGCCTGTGTCTGTGAGGATCAGGTTCAGCGTCAGGTCATCGTCCTGGGCGGCAATGGCGTCGGTAGCGATGTCGATGAAGTCCAGGATCATGTCGCCCATCATGGCCTGGCGCACGTCGGTCCCGCCGTTGGCCGCCTTCGCCTGGGTCGTCTGGTTGCCCAGCCGCAGCTCCAATGCCCCGGTCAGATAGGCGTTGCGCCAGGTGCCACTCTCGGCCTGATAGCCCAACTGCTCCAGCGCGTCGGCGCAGAGCTCGCGGGCCGCCTGATTCGTGGGGTCGGCAAACACCAACTCCTTCGTGACCTGCGCCACCCACTGGTATTCGCCCTTCTCATAGTCCGCCCGCGCCAGCTCCAGCACCCGGTCCACGTCTCCCAGGTACTCCACCCACTTCTTCGCGGTGTCCTCGGGGGAAAGCAGGTTCAGGTTCACGGGGTTGGCGTCGTACCAGCCCATGTAGCGTTGGTAGACCGCCTTGATGTTGTGGGACAGCGTACCATAGTACTGGCGGGTATACCAGACACGGTTCAGCCTGTCGGGCAGCTTCAGCATATTGCTGATCTCCGCGGAGGTGTAGCCGAAGTTGATGTAGTGCAGCGTCTGATCGTTGATGTACTTGTAGACCGCCGCGGTGTTCTCAAGATAGGTCTTGATCTTGTCGGTATCCCAGTGGGGCCAGTTGTGGCTCTGGAACACCACGTCGGTCGCGTCCCCGAAGCGCTGTTCAGCCGCAAGAATGTACTTGGCCCATGACAGGGCGTCGCGTACCTGCGCCCCTCGCAGGGTGTACAGGTTGTGCATGGTGCCGGTGCAGTTTTCCGCCAGCCACAGTCCGCGGTACCTGGGGAAGTAGGCGTTCATCTCGGCGGGAGCCTCGGTGCCGGGGGTGAGCTGGAACTGTATTTCAAGCCCGTCCACGGCGATGGTCTCATCGGTGGCGATTTCACAGGTCGGCGCGATCAGGCCGACGTCTCCCACGCTCTGGCCCAGGCCGATGCCCATGGCCAGTGTGCCGGTTTCGCCGGGCTACAGCAGCACGCCGTACTGGTACATGGCACGGCGGCTCATGGCGGCGTTGCAGTAGACGTTTTCAGACACGGCATGCTCCAGGAAGCCCTCCGGGGCCAGCACCACGACCTTGCCGGATTCAAGCTGCTGATCCAGCGGCAGGGTGGCGTCGGCAACGTCCTCCCGGTCGATCAGGCCCAGGATGCCGCCGTAGTGGTCCACATGGCTGTGGCTGTAGAGCACAGCCTTGATGTCCAGTTCGCCGAAGTGCTTCTCCATCAGCGCCCTGGCGGCGGCCATGTCCTGGGTACACATCAGCACGTCGAACACGATCCAGCCGTTGTCCGTGCGGATGAAGGTAGCGTTGGCCATGTCGTAACCGCGCACCTGTTAGATGCCGTCGCAGACCTCGAAAAGGCCCGCGTATTGGTTGTAGAGCGTGTTGCGCCACAGGGAGGGGTTGACGGTGTCCGGCGCGGACTCCAGCTCGTTGACGAAGTTGTAGTCGGCTACGTTCCAGACCTCGTTGCCCGGTCATCGTAGAGGATCAGGGATTTCGGGGCCTCGATCAGCCCCCGCAAGGCACATTCCTGCTCGGAGGTGTCCGAAAAGTCCAGCGTGTTATACGAGGCCGCATTGGCCTCGGCGGTGTAGGTCGTGGCGGGGTTGCCCTCGGACAAGCCGACTCAGGACAGGCCCAACAGTGAAGCAAGTAACAGACAGAGCAGCTTTTTCATGGGGGACCTCCTTCTATATTAAATAATTAATTCAATTATACAACATTTGAATTGGACTTTGCAATACTTAAATTACGTTCTGGAAAGTCCACTTGCACGGAGTTTTGGGCCACCGTGACGGCAAAATTAGGCCACCGTCACGGAGCAAAAGGCATTCAGAAGCCATTTTAACTGTTGATTTTTCAGCATATGTGTGATAAGATCATCCCGTAATAATCGGAAATGAAAGGGTACTGACGATGAGGAACCTGTTGAAGCTGCAGGGACAGAAGCGGACATCTCCCCGCCAAGTCCGGCATTTAGGGATGATTGTGCTGTTGGTTCTGGTGCTTATCGTCGCGTTCGCGGCGAGCATAATCGTCAGCACCAGCCTGTTCAGCCGAACGACACGGCAATACCGGGAAGAGATCATCACCCAAACCGCAAAGCTGTGCGCCAATCTGTTGGACGGCGACAAGATCAACCAATGGCTCGCATCCGGCCCTGATGAAGCCTATGACGCAACCGGAGGCCTGCTTCAAAAGATCTGTACCAATACGCCATATGTCCAGTACATCTATGTTTACCAGATCAGGCCGGACGGCTGTCATGTCGTATTTGATCTGGAGACCGGGAACAATGTCCTCGAACAGTACGAGGAGCACCCTGAGTTGGTGTTAGTCCCGATCGGCACAGTCATTGAATTTGACGAAGCCTTTGCGGACTACATCCCTGCGCTCCTGGCGGGCGAACAGATTGACGTCGTAGAGAGCAACGATACCTACGGGTGGCTCTTGACGCGGTATGAGCCGGTGTTCGATTCCGCCGGGCAGTGCGCGGCCTATGTGGGCGCGGATATCTCCATGATCGGCGTATCGGACTACAACCGAAACTTCGTAAAATGGATCGTCGCCATTTCATCGGTATTCCTCGTTGCGCTTATCCTGATCTGCGTCTACAGCTATGTGCATACCCGCAAGGCGGACGAACTGGATGAGTCCGAGCGCAGGCGCAAGGAACAGCAGCTCTTGTTCGAGCAGACCGCAGAGGCGCTGGCGAGCGCTATCGACGCGAAGGACCCGTATACGAACGGCCATTCCCGCCGCGTTGCGGAGTATTCGCTGAAGATTGCCAGGACGGTCGGGAAATCCGAAGAGGAATGCGAGCGGGTTTACTTCGCTGCGCTGCTGCACGACGTGGGCAAGATCGGCGTGCCGAGCTCCATCATCAACAAGAAGGGTCGGCTCACGGACGAGGAATTCGAGCAGATCAAGCGGCACCCCGTGCTGGGCGGCCAGATTCTGTCGATCATCAAGCAATCGCCATGGCTGAGCATCGGCGCGCGCTATCACCACGAGCGCTATGGCGGCAGGGGTTATCCGGAGGGCCTCAGGGGCGAGGACATTCCGGAAATTGCGCGCATCATCGCCGTCGCGGATGCCTACGACGCCATGACCTCCAACCGAAGCTACCGCAACGCCATCCCCCAGCACATCGTCAGGGAAGAGATCGTGAAGGGCATCGGAACGCAGTTTGATCCCGTATTTGCCAGGGCCATGCTCCGCATGATCGACGTGGACACCGAATACCGGATGCAGGAGGCGGTTTCCGGCGCAGTCCCGGCGCCAGTGTCCAGCCTGCGCTGCGAAACCCTCTATCACGACTGCACCGACGGTATCGCCATTACGAAAAAACAGACCCGGATCATGCTTTGCAGCCAGCCGGACGAAGGCCTCCCGGAGCAGGAATGCCTGCCTTCGCTGATCGTATTTGACGCGCTGGACGGCCGGGTACACCCGGGCGAGGAAGACAATCGAAATCTGCTCTACTTCGAGTACGCACTGATTCGGCTCGATGGGCATGTCACACAGCACAATACGCGCAAAGCAGAGGTTCGCGTTCTTGATCGGGAGAGCGACCTGGCGCCCGCCGGCGTCGGCGAGCCTGAACACGCGCAGCGCTACAGGATCGAGGCCGTCCGCTACAAGGATCACGCGCTCGTCAGCATCTCAGATGACAGGCACACGTTGCAGGTCATACTGGCGCTGCCTGACACCTCGCGGTTCGTCTATATTGCGCTCAGCGGCGAGCATTGCGACATTCATAACATCCGTGTTGAAAACGACACCAGGGAAATCAGCCCGGATGCCATACCGCGCATCGCCGAGGAAATAAGCTTTATCAAGGGCTGTCCGGAAGGGGACGTGCCGAACGTCCAGGTGGACGGCTGGCGCACGGACGCCTCCGCAGGCGTGCCGATCGGCGACGGCATGACGCTCTCCTTCCATACGATGAGCCTGCCGACCGCGCGCCTGGTATGGCATTGCCCGTTCATCAGCGTCTTTTCTTCCAGCGAAGGCAAGGTGAACGGCGCAGACTTCCGCGAATACATCCTTCTGCGGCTGGACGGCGAGAGTTGGGAGTCCGACGTCCACGCCGAAAACGTGGTTAATGTCAAACATCAGGCCAGCTTCGAGGGCTGGAACGTCTGGAAGGATGAAAACAAGCGAGGACTGGATTGCGTCGTGAAGATCAAAAGGGACGGAAACGTGATCACCATGCAAACCGAAAACCTCGGTATTGCCATTCACAGCGTCACGACGATCCTCGACGACGTCAATGACGTGTATGTCTCGCTCACAGGCGACCAGTGCGCCATTACGAACATTCGAGTTTCACGTGAACGCGATTGACGCCACGGCACCGCTTAATTGGATGAAGCTTTTGCGCGACTGTGAGTACTGTATCCATACACTGAAGGTATCTGTTCAGTCCTGATGTATTTTGCATCTACTTTGGCGCCTGGAGGCCGTCCTAAAGGACTAACTTCGTGTCGCCGTTACGGGGCGATTCGTAGTAGCGGCGGCGTCTACGCCGTCACGACAGATACTCTCAGTCTTCCTCACTCATTCTCCTTCGGTCCAGGCAGCCCTGACGATCCGCTTCGCACGCGAGCTGAAGCATGAGCAGGGCGGTGTTGAACCCCGTGTCGATGAAATCGAGCACGATATCCATTGCCGTCGCCAGGGCGAGGGCTTCCATGGGGATCCCCAGGGTTCCGAAAAGAATGGAAAAGCCCAGCAGGCTGTTTCCGGGCGTGGGCGGCAAGGCGATGATCAGCATCGTTGAGATCCCCACGGCCATCACCAACCATAGAAGGCTGATTTCAAGCTGATAAATCTCCGCAAAGCAAGCGGTCATCACCGTAAAGTAGATGACGCCGGCCGGTCGGTACATGACCATGCCCAGCGGATACAGTACGGATACCAGCCTTTTTTGAATGCCGTACTTCCGCTCGCAGATTTCCATGCCCAGGGGCATAGCGGCCAGGCTGGAGGCGGAGGTAAAGGCCACCGCAAAGGCAGGGAAGGCCTTTTTCGCCAGAGTGGCCGGGCTTGCCTTCAATCGAATGGACGACAGGAGCCACATCCCCGCCGAAAGAGCCAGGATGATCAGGATCATGAGCAGTACAGGCTTGAAAATGTTCAGGAATACCGTCGCGTTCCCGGACCAGATCTGTCGCAGAATGGTGGAGAAGATGAACACGGGCACCAGAGAGCAGATGAAGGATACAATCCGCTGCAGAAGCACGGCGGCTTCGTTGATGACTTCGCGAAGGCGGGCGCCTTTTTCTCCGATGGCGAGCAGGCCGACGCCCAGAAAGGCCGCGATAACGATGATCTGCAGAGCGTTTCCGGTGGTGAAGGGATCTACGATGTTTTTGGGGAGAATATCAAAAAGCATCCGGCTGATCTGGTCCGCAAGGGAAGTTCCACCGTATGTCCCCGTATTAAAACGAAGCGTCAGGAAGGGCAGGGAAAGGATTATCCCCGCCATGCTGAGGCA
>JAZTZK010000214.1:0-1793 GCA_045637485.1 Clostridia bacterium | reverse complement strand
CTGCGACCAGAGCAAAAAAGGCTTCCTTGCAGATTTGCCGCCCGGAAATCGCTTGCGATTTCAGGCAAATCTGAGGAGGATGTATTGAAGGGGGACCTGTCCCCCTTCAAACGGGCGTCAGCCCGCGACAAATCAGAATTTACCCCATATTGCCCACTAATATTCTCAATTCCCCCCTAAATAATGTGTTATAATGGAAATTGGCAGAATATGGCAATCGGGGGGCGGACATGATCGAGGTGGAGATCGGGGGCGTGGCGCTGTCGCTGGAGACGGCGGCGGGGCTGTTCTCGCCGCGGCAGGCGGACCGGGGCACGCTGGCGATGCTGTCCTGCGTGGAATTCGCGCCGGGCATGAGGGTGCTGGACCTGGGCTGCGGCTGCGGGCTGGTGGGCCTGCTGGCGGCGAAGCTGTGCGGCGAGGCCAACGTGGTGCTGTGCGACATCGACCCGCTGGCAGTGGACATCGCCCGGAAAAACGCCGTCCGCAACGGCGTGGGCGGCGTGAAGATCGTCCTGTCGGACGGCTTCAGGGCACTGGATGACGCCGGCTTCGACCTGATCCTCTCCAATCCCCCCTACCAGAGCGACTTTTCCGTGGCGAAGGGCTTCATCGAGAAGGGCTTCAACCGGCTCAGGCCGGGGGGCCGCATGGTGATGGTCACCAGGCGGCGGGAATGGTACCGCAACAAGCTGGCCGCCATCTTCGGCGGCGTGAAGGTCCGCGAGGTCGACGGGTACTTCGTGTTCGAGGCCCAGCGGCGCAGCGCCCGCTACGCCAACCGGCGCGGTTTCATAAAATGATGGTAATGATTTCTTTGCTTGACAGGGTATGGGGCAGGGGTTAAAATACTTACGTCAGTTATGTAAACTGCGATAGGTATGCATGTGTGACATAGCAATTCACTGGAAATTTGTATATGAAAGGAGAGGAACGGAGTTTTGAGTTGGCCAATCGTCGCATTGATTGCGCTGATTGCGTTGGCCATTGGCCTGTTTGCCGGTTATCTGTACCGCAAAAACGGCATGGAAAAGAAGATCGGACAGACGGAGGAATTCGTCGCCAATATGCTGGAGGACGCCACCCACAAGGCTGAGGAGAAAAAGAAGGAAGCCGTACTGGAGGCCAAGGAAGAGATCATCCGCTTGAAGTCGGAGCTTGATAAAGAAGTTCGTGACCGCCGCAACGAGGTTTCGCGGCTTGAGCGCAGGGTGAACCAGCGCGAAGAGGCATTTGACAAAAAACTGGACAACCTGGAGGCCCGTGAAGAGGCCCTGAACGAGAAGTACAGGGAGGCCGAGCGCCTGGAGGCCGAGGCCCAGGAGATGCACGACCGCCAGAAGGACGAATTGGAGCGCGTGGCCGGCATGACCTCGGACGAGGCCAAGCAGATCCTGATCGACCGCGTGCAGAAGGACGCCTACCACGACGCCGCCGTGATGGTGCGCGAGGTGGAGGCCAAGGCCAAGGAAGAGGCCGACAAGCGCGCCCGGGACATCGTGTCCCTGGCCATACAGAAGTGCGCGGCGGACCACGTGGCCGAGACCACGGTCTCGGTGGTGGCGCTGCCCAACGACGACATGAAGGGCCGCATCATCGGCCGCGAGGGCCGCAACATACGCACCCTCGAAACCGCCACAGGCGTCGATCTGATCATCGACGACACGCCGGAGGCCGTGATCATCTCCGCGTTCGACCCGGTGCGCCGCGAGGTGGCCCGCATCGCGCTGGAGAAGCTCATCATGGACGGCCGCATCCACCCGGCCCGCATCGAGGAGATGGTGGAGAAGGCC
>JAZTZK010000213.1:0-20530 GCA_045637485.1 Clostridia bacterium | reverse complement strand
TGGAACCCCTCCGACCCCGCCTGTGGCGGGGCCAACTCCCCTTTCAGGGGGGGCAACCTCCAAAAGCCTTCCCTGAAAAGGGAGGTGCCGAGCGAAGCGAGGGGGAGGGGTTCCGAATAATCAGGACTCTGAGCTGTAACGTATTGCGCGGTATTTCCTATACTTTTTGTCGCCATACTATTGACTTAGAGTAAACTTCAGGGTTTATAATACCATACATCCAACGGCAACAAATGCCAGGAGGATAAAACCAGAGAAAGCGAGAGGATCATCATGAAGCTCGAAGCATTGGAAGTCCTGAGGAATCGCCGCGCCATCCGCGCCTACAAGCCCCAGCAGATCACCGAAGAAGAACTGAATGCCGTGCTCGAAGCCGGCACGTTTGCGCCTACCGGCGGCGGGACCCAGGGCGTACAGATCGTGGCCGTACAGACGCCGGAAAACGTCGCCGCGGTGGACGCGCTGAACGCGAAGGTGCTGAACAATCCCGACGCCCATCCATATTACGGCGCGCCGACCATCATTCTCGTCTTTGAGACGGAGGCCTGTTTCACCCACGAGCTGGACGGCGCCGCGGTGTGCGCCAATATGCTTAACGCCGCCTACGCCGCCGGTCTCGGCTCCTGCTGGATCCACCGCTGCAAGCAGATGTTTGAACTTCCGGAGGGCAAGGCGCTGTTGAAGCAATGGGGCCTGCCGGAGACACTGGTGGGCGTGGCTTCCCTGGCGCTGGGCTATGCCGCCTGCGAGCAGCCTGTGGCGAAGCCGCGGAAGGCCGATTATATCGTCAGGGTTTGAGCGCCATGAATGCTGCGAAAAACAAGGTCTCGCTGGCGTGGCTGGGACAGATGGGGCTGCGGATCACCGTGAACGAAACGACGGTCCTCGTTGACTATTTTGCCTCCGATTATCCTGAGCGCAGAACCGCCCCGCCCATCCCTGCCGAAGCGGTCCGCGGCGTCGACGCCTTCCTGGGCACCCACGATCACCTGGATCACATCGACCACGGCGCGTGGAGGATATGGGCTTCCACCTGTCCGAACGCGCGGTTTGTATTCCCGTCCATGCACGCGCAGTCCGTGCTGAACGACGGCATCCCGGCGGAAAGGCAGCTGCCCATCGACGCAGGGCAGGACGTGCAAGTCGGCGATATAACGATTCGCGCCATTCCCGCCGCCCACGAGTTTTTATCGCCGGACAGCGCGGGGCGCTATCCCTGCCTTCAGTACATCATCGAGGGCGGCGGACGTCGCATCTATCACGCGGGCGATACGCTGCGCTACGAGGGCATGCTGCATGCGCTCCAATCCCTCGGTTTTATTGACGCGGCGATTGTGCCCGTCAACGGCAGGGACGGCCGGCGTTATCGCAACGACTGCATCGGCAACATGACCTTTCAGGAGGCCGTGGACCTTGCGGGAGAGCTGCGCCCCGGCATGGTTATTCCGGGACACTGGGACATGTTCGCGGACAATTCCGGCGATCCGGAGGCCTTTGCCGACTACCTGGACGCGAAATACGGCGGAAAGGTCACATGCCATATCCCCCGCATACTGGAAGAAATTGAGATATAATTTTACCGGCGCGAAGCCGGACGCCGACTGGCATAAGGAGCAGGACACACCTCATGGCATCATCGCAACAGAAGAGGGCGCTGTTTGAAACGACGGCAGTTCCGAAGGCGCTGCTGACCATGGCGATTCCCACGATCATCAGCCAGCTGATCACCCTGATCTACAACATGGCGGACACCTGGTTCATCGGACGGACCAACAATCCATACATGGTCGCCGCCTCTTCGCTGGTACTCACGGTGTTTCTGATGGCGGGAGCGCTGGCCAACCTCTTCGGCGTCGGCGGCGGAAGCCTGATGGTGCGGCTGTTGGGCAGCCGACAGGAGGAGGAGGCCGGCAGGGTCGCGGCCTGGACACTGGTGATGGCCGCCCTTTCCGCCCTCGCCTTCTCCCTGCTCTGCCTGCTGTTCATGAACCCGCTGCTGCGACTGCTGGGCGCCAGCGACAACACCATCGGCTATGCCCGGCAGTACCTCCTGTTTGTGGTGGTCATCGGAGGCGTGGCCAACGTCGTCTCCGGCGTCATGTCGTTCATGCTGCGCAATGCGGGCTACTCCAGGGAGGCCGCCTTCGGTCTGAGCATGGGCGGCCTTTTGAACATCGCGCTTGACCCGGTGTTCATGTTCCTCATCCTCCCGGACGGGCTTCAGGTGATGGGCGCGGGCCTTGCGACGATGCTCTCCAACGTGGCCTCGCTGGTCTATTTCCTGCTGACATACCGTCGCGTGAGCGCCAGTTCCGTGCTCTGCATACCCCGCCGCCTGGAGCGCGTCAGGCCCGAATCCCGGCGCAACGTCTTCAACATAGGCATACCGGCGGCGCTAAGCGTATTCCTGTTCGACCTGACCAACATCGTCATCAACCGCCTCTGCGCCTCCCACGGCGATATCGAGCTGGCCGCGATCGGCATCGTTCAAAAGGTGGAGCGTTTTCCACTGAATATCGGCATCGGCATCTGCCTGGCCATGATACCCCTCATCGGCTACAATTACGCCGCCGGAAACCACAGGCGGATGGGCGAATTCTTTACCGCCGCCCGGGTGGCCGGGCTTGCGGTCGCCGCCGTGAGCGTGGTCATGTACTATGTCTTTGCGGGACAGCTGATCGGCGCCTTTATTGCGGACGCCGAAACCGTGCGGCTGGGCACCGCGTTCCTCCGCGCCAGGTGCTTTGCCACGCCCTTTATGTTTTTGAGCTTCAACATGGTCAACTTCATGCAGGCCGTCAACCGGGGACGCGAATCCTTTTTGCTGGCGGCCATACGGCAGATCGGGCTCAACATCCCCTTGCTGTTCCTGATGAACGCCCTGTTCGGCGTGATGGGCATCGTGTGGACGCAAGCCGTCGCAGATATCCTGAACGTCATCATCTCCTATGTGATCTATGGCAGGGTGATGCGTCAGATCAGGGCCGAACAGCAGCGGGCGGCGGCGTGATGCGCGGGAAGGGCCGGACAAGGCCCGAAAGACAGCTATGGCCGCGGGGTCGTCACACAGCCAATTGCAGGATTAGTGAATGTCAATCTCCCTCCGTCATTTGGAATCGAGAAAGGAGCGCGTCTTATGCGTACGATCAAATGGGGCGTACTGGGTACGGCCAATATCGCCAAGTGTCAAACCATCCCCGGCATGCAGTTGGCCGAGAACTGCGAGCTGTACGCCATTGCAGGCCGCAGCCCGGAGAAGGCTGAACAGTTCAAGGATGCATTCGGCTTTGAAAAGGCCTATGGCAGCTATGAAGCGCTTCTCGCGGACCCCGCCGTCGAGGCTGTCTACATCCCCCTGCCCAACACGCTGCACTACGAATGGGTGATCAGGGCCGCGAAAGCCGGCAAGCACATCCTCTGCGAAAAGCCGCTGGCTCCCTCCGCTTCACAGGCGGCAGAGATGCAGGCCGCGGCCAGGGATAACAACGTGCTCCTCATGGAAGCCTTCGCCTACCTGCACAGCCCCCTGGTCGCTGCAATCAAGACGGAGCTGGAGCAGGGCGCCATAGGCGATGTGCGCTATCTGGAAAACGCCTTCGTCACCTCAGACTACGATCTGTCCAACATTCGCATGCGCAAGGAGACGCTGGGCGGCAGCGTCTATGACCTTGGGTGCTACTGTATCAGCCAGGCCGTGTGGCTGTTGGGCGAACCTGATCGTGTTTGCGCCGTTGCCGACTTCTCCGAGCACGGCGTGGACAGCCTTGCTACCGGTTTTCTCCGTTACGCCAACGGCGCCCGCGCCGCCTTCACCTGCGGCATGGTACTACCTACCGATCAGGACAAGCGCCTGGACAGGCTACAAATCCACGGCACGATGGGCGTGCTTCGCAGTGATGCGGAATTTAACCAGGCCGGCAGGCTGGGTTACGAGATCGTCACCGAGGGAAGAACCGTCACCCGATACATTGACGTTCCCCAGAATTACAGCCTCGAGGTCGCGCAGCTGGGGCGCTGTATCGCGGACGGCGAGCAGCCCCACGTCAGCGCTGAATTCACGCTTGCCAACGCGCGCACACTGGACAAGGTGCTGGCGGCAATCGGGTATTGAGGCCTTCGTCAACCCTTCCCCATGCTTCCGCAGTGGTAACTGTTCAATCCCGGAACCCCTTCGACCCCGCCATAGGGCTGACGAAGGGGTTTCGTCTCTCCTGGCAGGATTGAATGGCTACCCGCAGCGATCCTTTTCACTGCGGATAGGGGCTGTCAAACCCGGCCTCAGCCTTCCTGACCGCGTCCTCCAGCGTCATTCCGGCGAAGTGCTGCGCGCCGAGGTACCTTCCGGACTTCCCGTCGTCCACGAACACGCCCACAGCGATGCCCGGTATGGCGCTCTCCGGCGCATTGGGGGCCTGAGGACCTCCCAGGTCCGTGCGGCACCAGCCGGGATCCGTCAGATTGATCAGCACGTCCGTGCCCTGCACCTTGCTGCCCAGGTCAATGGTGATCTTGTCCAGCGCGGCCTTGCTGGCGGAGTAGCCCGCCTGGCACACGTCCAGCGCGATGCCGCTGGTAGTGTTCAGTATGCGTCCGCTGCCCCTGGCCATCATGCCGGGGAGAAAATGATACATGATCATCGCCGGCGCGATGGTGTTCACCCGAAAGCTGATTTCATAATCGGAGGTCGGCGTAGTAAGATAGTCCGTCCGATAGGCGATCTGCAAACCCGCGTTGTTCATCACGATGTCCACCTGCACGCCCATGGTGTCGATTTCGTCCAGCATCCGCTCCACCGCCGCGAGGTCGTTCAGGTCCGCCGCCACCGCCCGCGCGCCTACGCCCATGCCCCGCACCTCGCCAAGCACCCGCTCCGTGTGCTTCAGGTCCCGGCTGTGTAGAATCAGGTTGCAGCCCTGCGCCGCCATGAACCTCGCCGTCAGATAACCGATGCCTCGCGCCGCGCCTGTGATCAGCGCCCATTTTCCCTTGACCCGATACATGATGCAATCCTCCTTTTTTTTGTTCTTCTGATATGGTTTTATAGCTTCGCGGTGGAAGCTTCGACCACTTTCTCTAACCTCAGCCAGTATCGCGCGTCCTCGATGGCCTCCCACAGCGGGTAGGGCGACTCGCCGCCCCGCAGGTAGTCCTCCATGTCCAGAAGGATTGTCGCGATGGCATATTCGTCCTGGAGGGTGTCGAGGAACAGCTCCGGCCGCCAGGTCTTGCGCAGGTCCCGCAGGTACTGCGTGTCCAGGCACCGGTAGCGCTCCGGAATTTCCGGCGTCAGCGCCGTCCTGCAGGGCACGCCCCGCCCGTCCAGGCCATGGATGGTCGTATCGCTCCATTCGCCCCGGTCTCCCCGCACGGTGAAGTGGCGCGAGCGGATGTAGGAGCGGTATTGCAGCGGCGCGAAGTCGTAGATCGCGGTTTTCCCGGATTCAAACTCGATCAGCACCCGGTCCCTGACCTCCTCCGTTGCGGAGCCATCCAGGATCGCCCCGTAGCGGGAATCCGTGTTCACCGCGCGACTGACCTGACGCGAGCCATACAACCTGTAGCGCTCCCTGCCGAGCATCAGCGCCCTGCGCAGCAGACTGGCCGCGTGGTAGTCGTGGGCCAAAGAAATGTAGGCCGACTGCGGCGTCCCGATGGCGCCCCGTCGGACGGCCTCGAGCCCCGCGGCGAGGATGGGATAGCGGTGGTACTGCTCGCAGCAGACGATCCGCGCGCCGCGCTCGGCCAGCGCTTCCAATCGAATCAGCTTTTCTTCGGCATCACCCACAGGCGTCTCCGTCACCACGGGGAAGCCGCGTTCGATCCACGCTTCGGCGACGTCCGCCACGTGCCCGCGATCCACCGCCACGACAATGAAGTCCGGCTGGAACGCGAGCGCCTCTTCGGCGGTCAGCACAGCCTCCGCGCCGGTGTTCCTGCGCATCAGCGCCGCCTTCTCCTCCGAACGGCACAGGTAACAGGCCCTGAACAGCTCCGGCCAGGTTCGGGCAACGCGCCCGAAGTACTCCGCCCGATAGCCCGAGCCCACAACGACATAAGTAACCATTGCCCGACCTCCTCATTCTACAGGCTGTTGGAGCCTGCTTTGTTCATTTTGCCCTGCTCGATGCCCTTCTCATATTCCGACAGCTTCTTTGAAAAGTGATCCAGCTTATGCGCAACCTTGTCCAGGTGACGCTCCATCTCCGATATTCTCTCCTTCACGACCGCCTCATGCTTCTTCAACAGCTCGCATCGCTCTCGAAGCGTCCGGTCTCCCTCGCGGGTCAGCTCCATGAACTTCGCTATGTCCGTTAAAGTCATGCCTGTGTTCTTCAGGCAGCAGATCAGCCCCAGGGCTTCCAAATCCTCATCGGAATACTGGCGAAAACCGCCCTGACTTCTGTTCACATTGGGCAAAAGCCCTTCTTTTTCGTAATACCGCAGGGTATGCGCCGTCAGGCCTGTTTTCTCGCAAACCTCGTGAATCGTGTACATGCTTTCCTCCGGATTGTTTTTTGTTCCCTCTATTGACTTAGAGTGAACTTTAAGTTTTATAATATCATACAGCAATTTACGCCATATGTCAACCGCATTCAAAATTGATGGGGAATAGTTGCCATTCACCCTTCAAGCCGATTGGCACATATCCGTAGCGGCGGTTCGCCGCAAGGGTGAATGGTAACGAGGAAATCAGTAGGGCCTCCCCCTCGTAGCTTCCGTCAATCTTGACTAACCCTATCACGCTGCTATACACTCTGAACAAGGAGATGATGTTGGATGAAGCTTGGATTTGGACTGATGCGACTTCCCAGGACAGAAGGCGGCTCCATTGACATTGAACAGGTCAAGACCATGGTCGACCTGTTCATAGCCGCGGGCGGCACCTATTTTGACACGGCATTTGTCTATGAAGGCTCGGAGGAAGCGACCCGCGAGGCGCTGGTTAAGCGCTACCCCCGCGAGCGCTACACGCTCGCCACAAAGCTGAACGCCCGCGTCGCCAAGAGCGCGGAAGACGCGAGGGCACAGCTTCAGACAAGCCTGGAGCGCACCCAGGCCGGCTATTTCGACTACTACCTGCTCCACGCCCTCTCGAACGTCGGAAACAACTACAGGCGCTACGAGCAGTTCGGCCTGTGGGATTTCGCACGGGAGCAGAAGGCCGCCGGAAGGATCAAGCGCCTCGGCTTCTCCTTCCACGGCACCCCGGAGCTGCTGGACGAGCTGCTGTCCGCCCATCCGGAGGTGGAGTTTGTGCAGCTGCAGATCAACTACGCCGACTGGAACAATCCCCGCGTCCAGTCCCGCCGCTGCTGGGAGATCGCGCGCAAATACGATAAGCCGGTCACCATCATGGAACCCGTCAAGGGCGGCACGCTTGCGGACCCGCCCGCCTTCGTGAAGGACATACTCGCCGCGGCCGACCCGTCCCTCAGCCCCGCGGGCTGGGCGATTCGCTACGCGGCGTCGCTGGACGGCGTGCTGGCCGTCCTCAGCGGCATGAGCAACGTGGCGCAGATGAAGGACAACCTCTCCTTCATGTCCGATTTCAAGCCGTTGGATCAGGAGGAGCAGACGGTCATCATCCGTGCCCAGCAGGCCCTGGACGCCGTTCCTTCCATACAGTGTACGGGCTGTCGCTATTGCGTGCCGGGATGCCCCATGTCCATCCCCATTCCCGACATCTTTGGGGCAATGAACAGGCAGCTGATCTTCGGCCAGCTGGAGGAGGCCCGAAAGAACTACGCCTGGGAGACGCGCTCCGGCGCGAAGGCCAGCGATTGCGTTCAGTGCGGACAGTGCGAAACCGCCTGCCCGCAACAGCTGGGCATCATCGAATACCTCAAGCAGTGCGCCGCGGCATTGGAGTAAGGAAAACGGATCGAAGGAACAGTGCCTGGCGCTGATGACAGAGCGCCCCGCAATTTCCTTTGACCTGCAGCAACTCAGGACGGATTTGATTGCAACCAACGGACAAGAACCAAAAGGAGGACACTGACATGATCACCAACATCGCGCACAACGCAGTCACAGTGAAGGACATGGACCAGTCGCTTCGCTTCTACACGGAAGCGCTTGGCTTTAAGAAGGCCTTCGAGATCAATCGCCCGGAGACCGGGGAGCCCTGGATCGTCTACCTGAACGTCGCTCCGGGCCAATTCATAGAGCTGTTCTATGGCGGCACGGAAGACAATCCCTGGCGCGACAGCCTGATCGGCTTCAACCACTTCTGCTTTGAGGTCGACGACATCTTTGCCTCCGTCGAGCAGGTACGTGGCGCGGGCTACCCCATCGACATAGAGCCGAACCAGGGGGCCGACACCAACTGGCAGGCATGGGTCACCGATCCCAACGGCATACGCATCGAACTGATGAAGATCATGCCGGAATCCCCGCAGGCCCGGTACAACAGGCTGCCGTAACGCGGAAACCATGAAGCTACTGTGGCGGCTCAGCCGCGAAGCAAAGCGATACAAGTGGCTATACCTCGCCGCCATACTGGCCACGCTGGCGCTGACAGGCGTCAACCTGGCCGTGCCCAAGCTGCTCTCCACCGTCACCGACGTGGTGGAGGGCGGCGTGGATGAGGCCGGGCTGCACCGGATTCTCCGGCTGACGGCGTGGCTGGCGGCGCTGTACCTGCTCCGGGTATTGTTTCGCTTCATGAGCAACTACCTGGCCCACCGTGCGGCATGGTATCTTGTGGGCGACCTGCGCACCCGCACCTATGACAAGCTGGAGCGGATGCACCTCGGCTTCTTCCACGACAAGCAGACGGGCGATTTGATGAGCCGGGTGGTCAACGACACTCGGGACTTCGAGCTGCTCTACGCCCACATCATCCCGGAATCCATCACCAATTTCGTCACCTTCGCGGGCGTACTGGTCATGCTGCTGACGATCAACTGGCGGTTGGCGCTGGTCACCTGCGCGCCCATTCCGCTGATCCTCATCTCCGGTGTGATTTTCGCCAGGAAGGTGCGTCCCTTCTTTCGCGTCTCGCAGAAGAAGATGGGCGAATTGAACGGCAAGCTGCAGGACAACCTCTCGGGCGTCCATGAGATCCAGTCCTTCGGCCGGGAGAGCTACGAGACGGCCCGCGTCAACGAGAAGAACTTCGACCACATCCGCGCCATGCTGAAGGCCCTGAAGGTCAGCGCCGTGTTCCATCCCTCGGTGGAATTCATCTCCGCGCTTGGCACAATCCTGGTGGCGGGCTTCGGCGGCTGGATGGCTTATCAGGGCAGGCTTAAGGTCTCGGATATCGTGGCCTTCCTGCTGTACCTTTCCCTCTTCTACACGCCCGTAACCGGCCTGGCAAACCTGCTGGAGAACATGCAGCAGTCATTGGCGGGGGCGGAGCGCGTGCTGGACATCCTTGACGCGCCGATAGAGATCGTGGATCGGCCCGGCGCAAGGCCCCTCGAAGCAGTGAAGGGCGACATCGTCTTCGAGCATGTCAGCTTCGCCTATCAGTCCGACAGTCCCGTGCTTCAGGACGTCTCCTTCCACTGTGAGCCCGGCAGGATGCTGGCGCTGGTGGGCCCGACGGGCGTGGGCAAGACTACGCTGACGCAATTGATCTCCCGCTTCTACGAGCCCGACCAGGGGCGCATACTGATCGACGGGAACGACATCGCCAGTTTGACGCTGGAGAGCCTGCGAAGCGCGATCTCGCCGGTGCTGCAGGACATCTTTCTGTTCAACGGCACCGTCGCGGAAAACATCGGCTATGCCCGGCCCACCGCCACGAGAAGCGAAATCGAGGCGGCCGCCAGGGCCGCCAACGTCCACCGGGACATCATGCAGATGCCGAATGGCTACGACACCGCCATCGGCGAGCGCGGCATGCGCCTCTCGGGCGGCCAGAAGCAGCGCATCGCCATTGCCCGCGCCATATTGCGTCAATCACCGATCATCGTGCTGGACGAGGCCACGGCCTCCGTGGACGTGGAGACAGAGCGCCAGATCCAACAGGCCATCGCGGGGCTGTCGGGGCAGCGCACAATCATCGCCATCGCCCACCGCCTCTCCACCATACGCAACGCGGATCAGATTCTCGTCATAGAGAAAGGGCGCGTCGTCGAACAAGGGACGCACGACGAGCTGTTGGCCCTGGGCGGAAGGTACGCCCGCATGAGCGCCATTCAAAGCGACGAAGGGTCATAAACGCCCAAACCAGCGATTTACACACTCAAAACACCGCCAGATGCGCCGCCATATTGTGCGGCGTTTTCTTTACCAAAAATTAATCTCGATGCCCGTTTGGCGTTGTCATTCGCTTCGAACCGCAAAACCTTGTCATGATTTATCTATAGAATAGACATAATAGTGTGATATAATATTAATATCAATCATCAAGGAGTATTATTCACCATGAAAGCAAGGCGGCTTGCACTGTTCAGCCTGATATTGACGCTCCTGCTGGGCGCTTTGGGGCCGTTTGGCTGCGCGTTCGCGGAGGAAGCCTCCCCCTACCGGGTGGATGTGGACATCGTCAACCAAATCGTCACCGTCTATGAAAACAGGGACGGCGGCTCGATCGTTATGCAGGGACTCTGCTCCTCCGGGGCGGAGGACGCCACGCCCCTGGGCAGCTTTAAGATGCCTGACAAGAAGCGGGACGGCGAACGGGAGGAATGGTTTCACTTCCGGGCCTTCGGCGGCTATGCCCGCTACGCCACCCGCATCCACTACGACGTGATGTTCCATTCGCTGCTGTACAACCGACCCAGCGAGAGTGCCATCAACGAGCAGTCCGTCCGGGACTTCGGTTATCCCGTTTCCCACGGCTGCATCCGCATGCGCACGGAGGACGCGCGGTTCATCGCCGAGAACTGCCCCGTGGGCACGCGGGTGAACATCCACAAGGACAGCGAGCGGGACGAGGAGCTGCGCGACCTGCTCTACCAGTCCTCCTATCACGCCTCCGGCGGCCAATCCTACAGCCAGTTCCTGGGCGTGCCCGACGAGCCCGGCATGCTGGGCCGGGGCTGCACCGGCAGCGAGGTGCGGGATTTGCAGCTGAAGCTGAAGGCGCTGGGCATCTACGATCAGGAGATCAACGAGGAATACACGCTGGCCACCGTGCGCGCCGTTCGGGAAGCCCAGGGCCTGCTGGGCCGACAGCAGACCGGCCTGGCCACCCTGGAATTCCAGCAGGCCATCACCGACGCCTCCGCTCCCGCCGCCATGAACGTCACCCTCGAACACGGCAGCAGCGGCCCCGCCGTGCGGGCGCTGCAGCGGTATTTGCAGGTATTGAAGCTGTACGGCGGGGCCGTCGACGGCGTCTACGATGTGGACGTCACCGAGGCGGTGACCGCCTTTGAGAACGCCTACGGATTTGAGACGGACGGCGTCGCCACTCCCATCGTGCAGAAGGCCGTCTACTATGAATCCGAGCACGTCAAGGCCATGTTCGTGGACGCGGGCGACTATCAACTGACCACCCGGGAGCTGGAGCTCTTCCTGGGCACGGTCAATTGCGAGGTGGGCATCAAGCTCAGGCAGGCGCCCTCCACCGAATCCGAATCGCTGACGAGCCTGAAGAACGGCACCACCGTCATCGGCGTGGAGCGCGGTAAGGAATGGTCGAAGGTGATGAAGGGCGAGTATACCGGCTATGTGATGAACCGCTACCTGGACTTCACCCTCAAAACCGCCGTCACGCTGGATTACTCAGAGGATGGCGGCGCGCCGGTGTATTCCATTGGCATCACCGACATGAACGAGAGTCCCGCAGAGCGCTTCACCGCCTACATCGAGGGCGGCGGGTCGCTGGACAGGCATGAGGATCTGGCGGAGCGGGCCATCGCCGACAGGGACCTGGATATCCAGAGCGCGCCCTCCGACTCCGGCGAGGTACTGGGCGCAATGCCCCGGGGCGAGGCTGCCGACGTGCTGCTGCGAAGCACCGAATGGTCCCTCGTCGAATACGGGGGCCTGCAGGGCTACATTCCCAGCGACGCGGTCACCTTCCAGCTGGTGCCCGCCGAGGCGGACGACATACCAGGCAGCGTCGACGTGGTCTACGAGGACGACACCACCGAGACGGCCCTGGCCAGCCCCCATGAGGGCAGGACAGCGCCGGTGTACGAATCTGCCGACGAGGGCAGCGCCGTTCTGGGCAAACTGAAGCCAAACGTGGCGGTGGACGTCATCGAGACCGTTGAGGGCTGGTCCCTGATCGAATTGCAGGGCCACCGGGGCTATGTGAAGGAGATCGACCTGAAGTTTACGACGCAGGTGTGACGGTCAACGGACAAGGGCCCCCTGGCGCTTCGACACAGAAGCGCCGGGGGCCCTTGTTCGCGCCGTAGGACGTCATGTTTTTTCATTCCGCAATTCTCATTTATATTGAAGAGGCAACCGTTATTTGGTATAATGGCATCGGTACTGTGGGGAACAGTGGCACATTCGACACGAACAGACAAACCGCGCGGCAGTATGCGCCGAGCTTCAACGGAGGCAAATCATGGCCGATTGGACGATGAGGGGGCTTGACAGCGACGATCCCCGCCGACTTCGCTCCGCCGCCGAGCTGACCGCATGGATCCGCGAGATCGGCTTCGCGCCTTTCTTCGCCGGCGACATTCCCGGCTTTTCCGTCGAGGCGCGCACGGCCTCCGACGCATGGTGGACGGGCGATGTCGACACAGATCCCTGGGAATGGCGGGAGGTCGTCGCCGCGGAACACACCGTCGCCTACGGAAAGTTTTTCGACGGCAAGGCCGGCTTCATCAGTGCGGAGTGGCTCCCGCGCTTTGCCAACGCGCGGCGCAACGGATGGAACTTCGACGGCAAGTGGCAGAACGGCGACGCGAGCCACCGCGAAAGGGCGATCATGGCGCACTTCGTGGATCCGGAATCCGAGGACGCGCCGCTGTTTACCGGCGCGGCGATTCCATCCACCGAGCTGAAACGCATGGCCGGCTTTGGAAAGGGCGGGGAAAGGAACTATCCTGGCATACTCACCGCCCTTCAGATGCAGCTGTACCTGGTGATCGGCGGCTTCAGCCGCAGGAGGAACAGGCGCGGCGACGAATTCGGCATGCCGGTCTCTGTCATCATGACACCGGAGAGCATCTGGGGCTACGAAAAGATCACCGCCGCCTACGGCGAAAGCCCCGTCGATTCGTGGCGGCAGATTCTCGAACACGCGCGGGCGCTGGCCCCCGGCGCGGATGAGGATGATATCGTGAAACTGATCGGGCGCATGCCGAAGGGATGAATGCCCTGACCTGACAGAGCGTCAAACTGCGCCCTTTTGCTGCGCGGCTTCCAGGGAGATAACTATGACAGGTAAAATGCTCTTCTTTTTCGCCGTAGCTTCCTTCTTGGCCTGGCCCCTGCTGTTTGCCGGCATCGGAACGCGCAGGGACGCGCGACGGCGGGAGGAACGGGAATACACCCGAACCACCGGCGTCATCGTCGCCTACGTCCGCCGGGAGATCGGGATGGAGCGACGCCCTAAAGGACTTGCTTCGCAGCGCCCTGAAGGGCTTGCTTCGCGGCGCGGCACGGTGGCCTCCTGGCGTCCGATTGTCGAATATACCGCCGAGGGACAGCTCTATCGCCAGGAATACGACGGCCAAATGGACCGGAACCGGTTTCCGGAGGGCCTGAACGTCGAGGTGCTCTACGACGTGAACGCGCCCGAGCATTTCCACCTGGAAGCGGACCCCGTGTTCATCCACAAGGGGGCCGGCGCCATTCGCTTCGCCCTGGTCTGGATCCTCGCCAGCGCTGCCCTGACGATCATCCTTGCGGTGTTCGTGGGCGACGCGCGGCCTGATCTGGATGGAGCGCAGCGGTTTTTCCAGGGTCGAAGATAGCCTCGGTCACAGCAGGGCGGCGTCAAGGCGGCGGTCCCATACCGCCGCCGCCATCGCATCCACCGCGCGGCCCCTGCCGCGGATTTCAACCTGTTCACATTGTTGACAGCCCATTGTCTTCCCGCCTTCACCGGGACCTGAAATCCGCCTCGATGTCGTCCTTCCAGCTGTCGTCCAGCGGCGCGTTGCCGCGCACCCTGCTCACCGCCGCGCTGACCGCCTCGTAGCTCAGCGCCTGGCCCCGGGCATCGTTGTGGAAGTTCGCCGCCCGATCACGGCCTATGCCAAAGCGGCCGGCGGTCTCCACAGCGTCGATGTTCGCGCCGAGGAACAGGAACTCCCAGCCGTACTTCTCCTTCTGCCGCCGAACCATGGCCCTGACCTCGTCGCCGGTGTAGCGGCGGCTGGCGTTCTCCATGCCATCCGTGGTTATCACGAAGACGGTGTGCTCGGGCCGATCCTCCTCCCTGGCGTACTTATGGACGTTTCCGATGTGGTGGATCGCGCCGCCGATGGCATCGATCAGCGCGGTGCATCCCCCGACGCAGTACTGGCGCTCCGTCATCGGCTCGACCCTTTGAACGTCGACCCGGTCGTGGATGATCCTGCTGTCGTTTGAAAACAGCACCGTGGAGACCAGGGCCTCCCCCTCCGCCTTCTTCTGGCGCGCGATCATGCCGTTGAAGCCGCCGATGGTATCGGCCTCGAGCCCGGCCATGGAGCCGCTCCGGTCCAGTATGAATACCATTTCCGTCAGATTCTTTTTCATTGCCGTACCCTCCTGTCTGGTTGATGGTGCTATTTTACACCCGGGCAGGGGGAAACAGGTCGCCTGTGAGGCGACAAATCGAGCGGGATGGGGTGTTCAGCCCCCATCCTCTCACCGCACCGTACGTGCCGTTCGGTATACGGCGCGTCCAACACAAACAGATTGAATCGACTCGTAGGCAAGGGCGAGATCAAAGAACCCTGCGCGTGCGCGTCTTTCTTTTGTCCCGCACGATGATCGCGCCTGTGGGACAGGCCACCGCGCACTGGCCGCAGCCCACGCAGGCGGTGCGGTCGCAACTGGTTTTTTCCTGTTTGTACCGGATTGTTTTGGCTTATTTTTTTCATATTTCACCCTTCCAATTGCGACATTTATACAATATAATTGAACCAGCAAACAAAGGGGAAGGAGTTGTAACCACATGAAGAAACTCATCGTCTCAGTTTTGTCGTTGATGCTGATCGCCGCGCTCGCGTATGGCGCGCTGGCGGCCTATCAAGGCACGATGTACGTCAACAGGAGCCAGGTCAACGTATACAAGGAGGACAATACGGACTCCAAGGTCATCAGACAGTTCAAGGGCGGTCGGGCCGTGTTCGTGGACGACGTGTCGCCCAACGGCAAGTGGGCGCAGATCCTGGTGGAGGACACCAAACACGGCGGACAGATGCTGGGCTTCATACAGATGAAGTACCTGAGCGAGAAGATGCCACCGGAATATTGCAAACACGATTGGGGCAAGTGGAAGATCACCAAGGAGGCCACCTGCACCGACAAGGGCAAGCGGGAGCGCACCTGCAGGATCTGCGGCAAGAAACAGACGGAGACCATCAAGGCCACGGGCCACAGCTGGGGCAAGTGGAAGGTCACCCGGGAGGCCACCTGCATCAACAAGGGCTCCCGCACCCGCACCTGCATGGTATGCGGCGAACGGGAAACGGAGCAGTACTACGCCGAGCACACCTGGGGCTCCTGGAGCATGACCAAGGAGCCCACCTGTACCGAGAAGGGTGAGCGGGAGCACACCTGCAAGGTATGCGGCAAGGTGGAGACCCAGACGCTGGACAGGCTGCCCCACGAATACGAGTGGGAGATCATCGTGGAGGCCACCGACCATTCTGCCGGCACCCGGGCGAAGATCTGCAAGGTCTGCGGTCACGACGGCGGCGAGGAGTCCTTCGATCCCGAGGGCACGCTGCGGCGCGGTGACAGGGGCGACGCGGTGCGCAGGATGCAGCAGCTGCTGGTGGAGCAGGGCTACCTGAATGCGGGCGGCGCCGACGGCATCTTCGGCGGCGGCTCTGAAAAGGCCCTGACCCAATACCAGAAGGACCGCAACCTGAACCCCGACGGCATCGGCTGGCCCCAGACCCTGAAGGATCTGGAGCACGACTTCGGCCCCTGGGAGATCGTGAAGGAAATGACCCGCACCGAGGCCGGCGAGCGCAGGCGCGTCTGCCGGGGCTGCGGTTTTGAACAGACCGAGGTCATCGAGGCCGGCGTCACCTTCGAACGCGGCCGCAGGGGCGACGACATTCGCACCATGCAGCAACTGTTGAACGCGCTGGGCTACGATGCCGGCGGCGTGGACGGTATCTATGGAAGGAAGCTGGACAATGCGATGGCCGCCTTCGCCGCCGACCGCGGCCTGGTGGTCGAGGAGGGCAAGGTCCGTCCCGTCGACGTGGACGTGGTGGTCAACGACTGGCTGGAAACCATCTCCCCCGACAAGTGGAAGGGCGAAGGCGACACCGCCAGCGCCGTCAACCTGGCCCTGACGATCAATCCCTCCGGAGAACCGGACGACACCGGCATTCAGACCTACAACTGGTCCCTGACCAACATGGGCGATACGGAGGCCCGCTTCAAGGCGCTGCTGCTGACCTTCGGCGACACCCCCGACTTCAAGTCGGATAACCTGGTGATGCAGCTGGACGGCTACACCCTGAAGAAGAACAGCGGCAACAGCGTTTCCGGCACGTTCAGCGTCGACGCCAGCTGGGGCGAGGGCAACCTGAACTTCGCGGGCCTGGCGGTGGACGAAAAGACCGGCAATGTATGGCTGAGCAACGCCATTGAATTTGACAACAGCACCGCGCCCTCGGCCAAGACCGTGGCGCCCCAGGTCGTCGATGTGAATGTCAACGCGCTGGCGGACGGCGAATACCCCGTCGCCTTTGACCGCGGCGACATACTCCGCGGCGCGACCGGCATCTACATGAACGCGGTACGCGTCTACTCGATGGACACCTACGATATCGTGGACGTGAACACCCTGACGGCAGGCGACACCCTGGTGGTGTCCGGCGAGTCGATCCCCGTGACCTCCGTCGAGCGTCGCGACAGCGACGTGCTGGTCAACGGCGGCCTTGACGGCGAGAACGGTGTGGTACTCGGCCCCATCGGCGAAAACAGCAACGGCTATCGCGTGTGGCTGGAGAGCGACCTGCCGACCTTTACCGAGCTGGGCGTGACCACCCTGGTGCTGGCCGACAACGCGGTGTTCAACGATTCCTGGGACATCGAAGCGGACCCCGTCAAGGCCGATTATGACGGGATCGTCAGCGCGATCACGGAATCCGAGAACGACTACTTCAACCAGTACAATACCACCGTTCGCGTTCAGGACGGAAAGGTCGTTGAAATTGATCGCGTCTACGTGCCGTAATCCAGCAAACGACCTTGACAACACAATTACTGCCTGATATAATATAAATATAATCAAAATGCCCTATTTTGCAGCGAAAGAGGAGGAGAAAAAAACATGAAGTCCGACATCGTCAACATCAACAATTCCGGCAAAGGCTTCCAGCGCGCTACCGATCAGGCGAAAAAGGTCGCTGTCTTCAAGGGAATGGCTGAACTGGACGGCATACAGCTCCAGGTGCTCACAGAGGAATTGCTCAGCCTGGCCCGCAGCGTCACCGGCAAATTGGACGCATCCTTCTGGATCGAATTTGAGGGCGCGCAGGCTGATCTGCACCTGACCACCCAGGCGGTATTGGACAGGGAAAAGCGCGCAGAGCTCATCGCCTCCTCCACCTCCAAGAAGAACGAGGCTTCAAAGACCTTCCTGGGCAGCCTCAGGGATAAGTTTGAGGAAGCCATGGCCGCAGATGTCGAGCATTATGAACCCACGAACGACATCCTGAAGGATTTGCCCTTAGGCGTCTATGATGAACCGGAATGGGACGGCTACGAGCGCTCGATCCTGAGAAACCTGGCCGACGAAGTCAAGATCGGCATACAGGGCCGTACCGTGGACATCACCGTGAGCAAGCGTTTCAACATCCAGGAATAATCAAGGAGGACAATGATCATGACTTATACAATGAATAGAAATGCAGACGCGCTGGAGTTTGCGCTGTCGGGACGCCTGGACACCGTCACCGCGCCGGATCTTGAAAAGGCGCTCACCCCGATACCGGAGGGCGTCAACACGCTCGTCTATGATTTCAGCAATCTGGAATACATCTCCTCCGCAGGGCTGAGGGTGCTGCTTCGCGCCCACCGCAACCTGCCCATGGGTGGTAAAACGAAGGTCCTGAATTGCAACCCGGTAGTCAAAGAGGTCTTTTCGGTCACCGGTTTCTCTGAGATCGTGGAATTTGAATAATTCATACCATAGCACGTTCAAGTCAAGCCCCCCTGTCGACGGCAGGGGGGCTTGACTTGAATGAATCTTTATAGACCTGTAACGCCCCTGTCTACAGGGTGCCGTTCAGGTTTTCCAACGTGTCGATCACCACGACGCAGTCCTCACGGACGTTCTGCATCACCAGCTTCATAATGTTCTCGGGCAGAGCCACGCAACCGCCCGTGTAGGGCTTGGTCGGGCCGAAGCAATGCAGGAATATGGCAGAGCCGCGACCGGGGGTGCCCTCCTCGTTAAAGCTGATGTTCAGGCAGTACTGGTACTGGTACTCGTAATCGACGATGTGCTCGCTGTCGTCGATCGCAAGCTCCGGACAGTCTTTGATATTCACCATCTCGTTGTAGTGATTGTTGAAATCGCCGGACCAGTAGATATCGTCATCGACCTGGGTGTAGGGAATGGCGCAGCCGGGGTCGGCCGCGATGCCGAAGGCCTTGTTGAAACGGTAGACGCCAACAGGCGTCTGTGCGCAGCCCTCCGCGTGATCCGCATCCAGGCAAAGGCCATTCTTGCCGACGAACCCGGGCGTGGACAGGATCTGCTTCCAGCTGCCGTCCGCGTCCTTCCGGTGCATCGAAATGCTGGCAGTCGTCCGGTCCATGGCCATGGCGGCGACAACAAACAGCTGCTCGGCCTCCTGTGCCGCCGGCAGGCTGGTCACCCACTCCGGGGAATCGACGACCGGCTGGAGGCTTGCATGCAGGCCATCCTCCCCCAGCGCCGCCATGCCGCTGAGCAGGCAGGTCAGTGTCAGTACAAACGCAATCAGCTTCTTCATCCTTTGATCCTCCTATTGTCGATTTTTACGGTGAAGCCCTGCAACGGTGTGCGGCAGGGACGACACCTTTGATTATAGCGCATCAGGGGCGTTTTATCAAGGGAAGATTCGTGTTTATAAGGAATTAGGAATCAGGAATCAGGAGCTATGAATTAGGAGTTAAGAATTAGGAGAAATTGGGAACTTGGATTAAGAAGTGGGAATTGGAAATATGCGGAACGCATTTCACTGTTCATGCGTCAAATAGAAAATATTTTCAAAGGGGGCATTCTGTGATGAGAAAACTGCTTGTGCTATTCCTGGGGCTTGCGCTGCTGTTCGGCATCGGCGCTTTCGCGGAGGGGGAGGCGCCGTCCTTTGAACGGCTGGCCGGGCTTCAATGGGAATTCAGCAGCGGCGCCGGCGGCTGGTCCACCCTGCTGCGAATCGCCGCGGACGGTTCCTTCAGCGGCAACTTCCACGACAGCGAGATGGGCGAAATCGCCGACGATTACCCGAACGGCACCGTCTATGTATGCGCCTTCACCGGGCAGATGTCCGGGCTTGAGCAGGTGGACGGGCACACCTGGCGCGTTCACGTCGACAGCGTGACCCCGGAGGAAGCGCCGGGACGCGAGACAATCGACGACGGGGTGCGCTTTGTCACAAACGAGCCCTACGGCATCGCCGCGGACGACGATATGCGGATCTACCTGCCCGGCTCGCCGATCGAAGGCTTTACCGAGGATATGCGGATGTGGGCGCATCTGCTGGGAGAAGCGGACTCCGCCGCCACGACGGAGGACTGGTTCCTCTACAGCCCGAAAAACGAGACCGGCTTTGTAGGCTATCCCGCCGAGGATGTGGCGACCCTCGCAAATCCCTGGAAGGATCTGAGCAGGGACGAGCTTGCGCAGGTATCCGGGATGTCATTCGGCGTGCCGGAGGGCGCGGAAGACGTCGTCTATCGCTGGCTGGAGAGCGATGGGCTGGCGGAAATGCAGTTCAAGCTGGACGGCGACGAATACTGCGCCCGCTCCCAAAGCGCCGAGCTTTCCGAAGGCGAGCTGATGAACATTTCAGGCGCTTACTTCCAGTGGGAAAACGAGGAGGACATAGAGGTCAACGACTGCCGCGGTACCATTGGACAGGCCCAGGCCGGCAGCGAGGACTGGGTGGAGCTGTGCCTGTGGTACGACGCCGGCGCAAAGCGCATGTATTCCCTCACCGTCTACACGACGGACCCCGACGGCCTGGACCTGACCGCCGTGGCCCGGATGGTGCACGGGGCTTAGAGGGCAAATTCTGATTTGTCGAGCTCTGCTCGATAAATCAGAATTTGAGGGGTTAGGCTTTAGGGGTTAGGGAAGGATGAAATCCTTGCGGATTTCTTTATATTCAAAGGCTTGCGAAGCGTAGAAACCCCTGTCTTTTCCATAGAATCAAACAAATCCCGAAGGGATTTGCGACGCGAAGCTAGCCCTTTAGGGTACCACCCCTAACCCCTAAAA